>NZ_CP013862.1:1607618-1929142 GCF_001307805.1 Lentibacillus amyloliquefaciens
TTATTAATTGTATATTCTTCATTGGTAGGGACCGCCTGGCACGTTGTAAGTTTCACCATATTTGGTTTTACAATGCTTCTCATGTATACATCCTCTACATTGCTGCATGCCTTCCCGGAAGGAAGCAAAGTTAAGGATTTGTTTGAAGTATTTGATCACTCATCTATCTACTTTTTTATCGCCGGCACTTATACACCGTACATGTTTACGGTCGTTGAAGGTGCTTTAGGATGGACCATTTTCGGGATTGTATGGGGAATGGCGATTGGCGGGACCGTTTTTAAGGCGTTCTTCGTTAAAAAGTTCTTGTTCACTTCAACTGTGCTGTATGTTTTGATGGGATGGCTAATTATTTTGGCGTGGGGGCCTTTAATCGAAACACTTCAGCCAAGCGGGTTAGCGTATCTCGTTGTAGGCGGCTTGTTATATACGTTAGGGGCCGTTTTTTACGTTTGGCGGGGTTTTAAGTTTCACCATGCCGTTTGGCACCTTTTTGTTATCGCAGGAAGTGTCCTGCACTTTTTAAGTGTCATGACACTTCTGGAGTAATTCTGTGATTTTCTGCAACTGACCAGATCATTTACTCTCCATTAATGCGTTCATATGCCATTTTTCCCTTGTCGGGGTCTGTCCCCAATTTCTGCCATATGGATTTCAAGCGGACTGCCTGCATGAAAGTACCATAATTCATCAGATTTAAGCCGGTGAAAATGTGAAACATCCCCTGCCCGCAGCAGGAAATATATACTTGTGTACAAAACATGATCTTCCAAAGCCTCCGCAGCATATGTCTGTTTGTAAAAACCGCCCTCCGGATGAGGTTCCAGATTTAATTTCCTGATCCAATCATGAGCATTAAGTGACGTCATATGAACACCCTTTCAAATTAAATTCAGCATCTGGCATCAAATCTTTTTCGACATATTATAACTCTTTACTTCATAACCCATCTTTTGATACAGCGCAAAAGCACGTTCATTATGCGCAAATACATGAAGGCCTATCCGGCTGATACCTTCTGATTTGGCATATTTCTCCAAACTAGCCATCGTCAGGTTGCCATACCCTTTGCCGCGCTGGTTTTCATCAAGCTCAATATCATAGATAAATGCCTGCTTGTCCTCTTCGTTATGCTTAACAAAGAGCCACAATATCCCGACCGCTTCATGGTCGCTCATGATTGTCAATAAGTTATGGTCTTTCGTTTTCAGTCCATCAGGCAGCAATTGCTTAAACTGATGCTGCGCATTTTCCAGCGCATCCGCTTTATGCCAGTTCCCTGCTTTGACATGTTCATCGGCGTAGTCTTGCAGTTTTGTCTCATAATAGGTGTTAAACCGCTCTTCACTCATTGGTTCAAATGTTATTGTCATTTTTATTCCCCCTGTACTTAACTGGCGATCCCAGCACAAAGATACATTATTGTTAAAAACCTTTACACAAGTGATGTCACAAGGTGTAAAATATATAAATCCCCCAAAAGAGCAATGCGACAAATATTATGAGGAATATAATATCTTTGACGATGATCGTTGTATTATAAAAGTAAAGTTTGCTGATGAAATAAATGATACCGGTAATAGTAGCTGTTAACACTAAAGCAAAACCGAAACTATCATTTATGAGTTGAATAATGGGTAACAGTATAATGAATATTATAACGCCTGCTCTTTTCGTTATTGAATATTTACGGTCATTGAAAATGGCTTCTTTTAGCGATGGTTTATTTTCATCCATACAATCTCCTCTCTCATTTTAATCCGCTTTCTTTCCGATAAGTTTAATCCATTTCTGTTTAAACATCGTTTCGCCATTCTTTATGTATGGAGAAAGGCCTGTTCTTATATTCCCCGTCTCAATCTCAGTATTTATATCTTGGATAATTTGTTCTTTTATTTGATCATCTGGTTCGGTCAGCGCCAGCCATCTGTTTAGGTGAATCGGAACGTCTAATGCAGGAGGGACCGGCATATTGCTCTTTAATTTTCTTCTTGTGTTCCTCACTCATATCATCTTTCTCCTCCCAACTGGTCATTTTGAATACCCACTTTCACTCCAAATTTGTTCAATAGCTTGACCCGATCTTGCAATGACTCCTCATTCTCAACTAATACCCTGCCCGCTCCGGTCGAAAGCGCGAGCTGCTAAATAAAACCCTTTTATAAAAAAATGGTCTTTAAGATAGAGGCCTTTATTAACGAATACATTACATAGTTTGGGCGTAAATTCTTTTCCAGTCAATATTTGATCAGCGAAAAACTTGGAAAATTTCGAAAACACGAAACTTAATCAGTAATAGATGCGTAAGATATTATCAGAGGAGGATGATGAATGAAAAAAGTTATTGGCTGGTCAATACTATCCTCAATAATAATTGCTATCGCTGTGTGGATTGCAAGTATCATTTTTACTTTCTCATATGGTGAGTGGAGTTTCTTCATTGGTCTGGGTTTATCAGTTATCATTTTCTTTTTCAGCAGCAGCGGGGGTGCATTATCTAAAGGAGCGGCTTTCGAGGCAAGCGAGGCTGGGTGGAAAATCCGGAAAGAGAATAACGATATGAAAGCAAACGTTGGTGCCGTGTTCTATGGCTCTGTTCTTTATACTATAATTAGTTTAATCGTTATGGTCATCTTATATTTATAAAACTAAAGGGTGCGTTTTCGAGGAAGGGAAACTAAATGTATGGCTGATTTCTAAATGACAGCCAGACGTCGCTTCGGCGGGGTTACTGGCCATTAGCTGCGGAAAAAAGTGAAACTACATTCAGCGGAGCGTTCTTTTCAGTCGCGTCCGTCGCAAAATTGAATATAGTAGTTTCCTGCATTTCACGCTTTATCAGGAACCCTGGCGCGTACCCGTTAACGTTATAATAATCTTAAATACTAACCATACTGCAGATTAAACCAGAAGTTGCTAATCCTCTGCCACCTTCATTTGCTTTTGCCATTTCTTTTACCGCTTTTCTTGAAACTATAATCCTTATTTGTTTCAGGTGTGTCAGCCATTATAGTCCCTATAAATCGATTTTATTTAATAATTCTTGCTGGGTTCCCACGTACTACGACATTATCCCGCATATCTTTTTGATTTAGGCTGTTATTGTTGTTATCTGCCCCGTACTAGATAAAAATGCGACTTAAAACGGGAAATGACAGGCACTTTAAAAATTCAATTCTTCTCCACTATAACGAGCAAATTTGTCCGTTACATCTTTAAGGTGCTGATAGTCCAATGACGCGAGATTCTCTACATCAACAGCTTCTAAAACGTATTTAGCGAAGTGCCAGACTTCTTTTTGAATGGAGGCCTCACTAACGATCGCAACCTTATACAATGTGTCGATAATGTTATATACGACTGATATGTCATCTTTCCCGTAATGCTTGATTTGGTAAAAACTTTTGAATAAATAGTCCCGAAAATTCTTTTGTTCCATAATTAACCGCAAATCCCCATCGTTATCGGAGAAATACGTGACCGAACGATAATTACCGGCTAGTTCCGAAAGCAAACCGCCAATGCGGTGAATACAGTTAATCGCAGTGTTCGGATCATTCATACCGGTTGACAGTGATTTCACTGCAATCTCAACCAATTTTTCGATTGAAAATCCAATATCCTGAAGGTCGGTACGTTCATCACCAATGACTAAAAAATAGTCGTGTTCGGCTAATTTATCGTTTTTGTCCCCTAAAGACCAAAAGTAAAAAACCGGCATTCCTTTAGGAGCATAATCACCGACCTGAAAAGTTGCCTCTAACACCATATCATTGTCACTAGCCCAGTTAATCAGATAGTTATAATTCACTTGTTGAATATACCCCGAGCGTCTGGCCTGAATTGTTTGTCTATCATTTTCTCTAATGGTCTGAATTTGCGAATGATCCCAATGCTGGTGTTCGCCATACGTTCTTTCTGCAAACGTTTCTCTTATTAATTGCGATGTTTTGTTACGTATAACGCCAATCAGGAAGTTCACTTGCGCCCACCGTGCAGAGAAATGGATAAATAAAATAAAAAAGCCCAGTGAAATAATCGTAATCACAACGGTGAAGAGAGGGCTCAGCAAGTCTTTTTGATTCGTTTCTGTTAATAGCCATAAATTAATCAGTACAAAAATAAATCCGAACGTGTAAACACCCAACACATGTTGAGTGATTTTACTTTGCATAAAGTCCTGTAATGCTCGAGGTGAAAACTGGGATGAATATGTCGTCAGCATCACCATAATCGTTGAGAAACTTATCGTTGTCATCGTCAGCATCGCTGTAATTAAAGCAGCATAAAGCTGTTTTGATATGCTTTGGCCTGTAAGTAAAATGTCCGGTATGCTGCCGGATACTTTAGGAACCAGCCAAACATCCAATGCTGTTATGACAAGCGCTGCAATTATCGAACATATCCCATATACGATGGGTAGAAACCAGAAACTATCACGAACGGTTGTCCATAATGACGTTTTCTTCATGCTAATCCTCTTTCTAAAAAATCCTTCATATACCTTTACTTAAATAACACGGCGTTGCTATTACCAAACGAGCAAGATTGTGTAACTAACCTCAGTCTTCCCTCCGCATTAAAGAACAAAACATTATTCATGATTGACGCTTCCCTTATTTCTGATTTGTTTTCCACTATCACAACAGAATCAGCTTAAAATAATATAAAAACTTACAAATAAACTAAATCCCCCGGAAAGGTAAAGAAGAATGGCAATAGCCTTTCGCTCTTCCTGCATTTCTGTCATCCCCATGACCAAAAGCATCAGTCCCAAAAGCAATTGTGTATAGGGCAAACTCCCGTATTCACCGGTGATTAAACTATAACCTGATAGAAGAACCACTGTAACTGCTAAAATGAATTTAATAGCCTTCATCATTCCTCCTCCTTTATACTGGGGGGCTGTCCCCATAGCCATCATGAAGTATCGTTTGATATTCCGCTATGAGAAGTTTATCGTTATTGGTGGAGCGGAATAATCACAATAAAGCGGGATTAAAAACAATCCTTTAAAAGAACAAGTATACGCATTCAATGACAACATTATCACATACATAAGGAGAGATCGCTATCGTGAAAAGTGAATTAATGGATATGCTTGAATCACGGAAAGAAGAAATGATTGAAATCCGCCGGCATCTGCATGAAAATCCGGAGCTATCGTTTGAAGAAGAAAACACCGCTAATTACATTGCTGATTTTTATAAAGGAAAAGATGTGGAACTGGAGCGGAATGTCGGGAATGGTTACGGCATTATTGTCACGATTAAAGGCGGCAAACCGGGGAAAACAATTGGACTCAGAGCTGATTTTGATGCACTGCCAATCACCGAAGAAGCGGATGTGCCATTTAAATCAAACAATGACGGTGTGATGCACGCATGCGCACATGACGGGCATACAGCCTATATGCTGGTGTTGGCAGATTGCCTCATCCAGCTGAAAGATCAAATTGCCGGTACCATTAAAGTCATTCACCAGCACGCAGAAGAACTGCCGCCTGGTGGTGCGAAAAGCATTGTGGAATCAGGTGTGCTTGATGATTTGGATCATGTATTCGGCACGCACCTGCTTCCAATGGGACCTGCCGGAGTTGTCGGCTATCACAGCGGCTTTTCCTTTAATGGAAGAACCTATTTCAAATTAAAGATTCAGGGAAAGGGCGGCCATGGTTCTTCGCCGCACACAGCCAATGATTCGATTGTCGCCGGGTCTCATTTTGTAACAGCAATTCAAACAATTGTCAGCCGGCGATTAAATCCATTGAATTCCGGTGTCGTAACGGTCGGTTCGTTTGACGGAAAAGGAACATTCAATGTGATTAAAGACGCTATTGAACTGGAAGGCGACATTCGGTACCCTGATGAAAACGTGCAAAACATCATCGAGGAGCAATTCAAACGCATTGTCAAAGGGATTGAACTGGAATTTGATGTTACATGTGACTTAACCTATACGGCTGATTATCCACCATTGTATAATGATCCCGAAGCAACAGCGAAAGTGGCAGAATGGCTGCAGAGCACGGATGATAAGGATATTAAGGAAGTGAAGGAATTTCCAAGATTGGCGCCATCCGAAGATTTTGCCTATTACCTGGAAAAAATCCCGGGCTCCTTCTTCTATATTGCCTGTACGCCAAAAGGGGTGGAGGACCCATACTTTAACCATCACCCGAAATTTGACATTGATGAAGACGCCCTGCTTGTCGCAGCAAAATCGGTCGGACAAGTGGCCTGCAGTTACTTTGATGTAGAATAACTTACAACACGAGGCTCTTTGCACAGCCAGCGGAACGGTTTTTTTCGCTGAATAAGAGCCAAAGCAGAATCGGACATTTACGGCAGTTTATCCCCCCACTTACCCTGCTTTGTTTTCATTCTCAGTCTTGAAGGGGGTATTACTGCCAGTTACATGGATAAATTGACGAGTGATGACACGAATCCTTCTGCCACTACAGATAATGTTGCCATTACGACTGCCAGCGTACTCATGCCCAGATTCGTCCAGATAAACACCTTAATTCTTGAGGCCCCGAGAGTTGCTATTGTACCAGCACCGATCTGGCTGCTAAACAATAGAGATGATAAAAAACAAACGCCGGTTGCTCCAAAGCGATCGAACATTCTTTTTATGCGAGGATTAATTCCCACGGGGCCCTTGGGCTCTTTATCGCTCTTGTGAAATTTATTCAATAGTATGTTGAAAAATTTGTTAATTTTAGCTCCAAAAAATACAAACAACAGAACACTCATTGCATTACCGAAAATCGCTACAATTAATGCTGCAAGAGGCGGAAAGTTGAAAACGACGATTGCCATTGGAACCGTTAAAAATACTTCCAGGAAAGGAACCATACTGGTAAAAAATATAAAAAGAATTTGAAGTATCACGTTTTCCATATAAAAACTCTCCCCTTGTCTTTATTAAGTCATTTGACCTAAAAACTATTATAATACAATTGACTTAAAAAATCAAAGGAGTTATCAAATGCCAAAAAAAATAGATCATGCTGAAAGAAAAGATCAAATTATCGAAGCGATGTTTCGCATCATTCATCATTCTGGTTTCGAAAATGCGACCTTACGCCAAATTGCCAAAGAAGCAGATTTATCCTTAGGATCTGTTCAACACTTTTTTCCCAAACAAAAGGATATCTATATGCTCGCAATGGACGTTATTTATGAAAGATTTGAGGAGAGAATGCAAAACGTCATACAAGAAAATGAAGGGGCATTTAAAAACGCTGTTCGCATGATTAAACAAATTGTTCAAGCTAATACAGAAGAAGAAAGAATGGAGAATGATATATGGATGAAATTTTCCATAATGGCAACGATGAACCCGGAATACCACGAGACGAAGGAAAGCTTACGAGAAGTAAACCTTAATTTTGCCAAAGATGTATTAAAAATGCTTTATGAGAATGCCTATATTAAAGATCCCGTCAATATTGACGACAGCGCAAATTCGTTAACAATATTCATCCACGGCCTTGTATTTGAATCTGTCATTTATGCCAATTTATACAACGCTCAAGTCATTGAAACAGAAATCAGAGAATATTTAAGAAGGATCTGTATATAAGGGGGTCTGTCCCCCACCATGCTAACACTTTAACGCGATGGGGGACAGACCCCTCTAAAGTTTTTTCAATGCATCTTCAATCTGTGTATCACCGGAGACCATTTCGAACGCTTTATGATACGCATTTGGTTCCTGAATGGCAGCGATCATGGTTTTGGCAACATCTGCACGCGGAATATTTTCAAACGGCACTTCATCCGCCACTTTAATTTTGCTTGTCCCGGCATCATGTGTCAGACCGCCTGGACGCACAATCGTATAATCCAACTCGGTGCTCGAGAGATACTCATCCGCTTCTTTTTTCATTTGCAGATAGTGCTGCATACGCTCATTGCCCTGTGCTAATGCCTGCACATCGCGTCCTGCACCGATACTGCTTAACATGACGAATTTTTTAATCCCTAAATTTTCCGTTGCTTTGATCAAATTGATGGCACCGTCGCGATCAACATCCGTTGTTTTCTCAGGACCTGTACTGCTTCCGGAACCTGCAGCAAAGATAACGGCATCCATCTCTTTGACAGCATAGCCGACATCACGTTCCAAGTCCGCGAGCACCGGCGTGCCGCCCAATTCCTCAATACCTGGCTTTTGTTCTTCTTTACGAACCATTCCGTATGGCTCATGACCATCCTCATTGAGACATTTTATAAGTAAACGGCCGGTATGTCCGTTTGCGCCAGCTACGAGTATTTTCATTTCAAATCGACTCCTTCATCAAAATATCATATACTGCTCCTATTGCCGCTAATCGATCCACCTAAACATGGGACACAGAGCTAACGGGTCTTCACATTCGGTTCGATCGTATGATAATAATCACCATGAGTATAAACATCATAAGAGCGATAATGGCTCCAATTTCAATGATTGGCAGTTCCCATATGACAGTGTTCTGGCCAACGAATGCCATACCGATAATCAACCCGGCCATGATAATGCTGAATGCAAGCATCAAAATACTGAATGCGATGCGGTTGCTGATTTTATCCAGTCGTCGCATGACTTCATTGACATGTTTGACGTTAATATCCAGGCCGACCCTTCCTTTTTTCAAAACTGACAATACATCCTTAACGTCAGTCGGCAGGTCTGTGAGAATGTCGACATTGTCGCTAATTGACCTTAGCGTGTTGCGAAAAATTTCATTTGGATGATATCGTTTCATCACTAGGCGCCGTGCGAAAGGCTCCGCTTCGTTCATCAGACTGAAATCGGGATCGAGTCTGCCGAGCACACCTTCCAGTGTCAGAATTGTTTTGCTGATCATCACCATCTCCATCGGTATTTTAATATGGTGATGATAAACGACCTCGAATATCCGAACGATAATCTGACCCAGACTGAGCTCGCGCAATTTGATACTTTCATATTGCATATGGAGTTTATCAAGATCACGCTGAAGGGCATCGATATCCGTCTTCTCATCGATGAGATCCATTTTGGAAAATGTTTTGACCATTGCCCTGCTGTCACCCTGATAAAGATTCACGATAATCGAGCCGAAATTCCGCTTCAGCTTTTCGCTCACATGTCCCGTCTCACCGAAATCCAGAAATGCGATGGTATTTTTAGGCAGGATATGGATATTACCCGAGTGCGGATCAGCATGGAAAAAGCCGTTTTGGAGAATCTGCTGCAGCATGGCATTAGACAACCGTTTTGCGATCAGCTGCCGGTCATATCCCGCTTCGTCCAATGCTTCGATGTCGGACACCTTGATACCCGTGACTTTTTCCATTGTCAGCACTTTCGACGTTGTCAGATCCCAGTAAATATCCGGAAATTTAACAAACGTCTGATCTTCAAATTGTTTCGCTATTTGTGCCCCGCTCCGTCCTTCCATTATATAATCCAATTCATTGGTCAATATATCGGACACTTCATCAATCATGTCACAAACGCGGTAACGCTTAGCCCAGAGCGTTCTTTCCTCGAGCATGTCGCCTATTCCGTGCAGTATTTCAAGATCGGTTTCCATCTTGGGTTTCAAACCCGGCCGCTGGACTTTTACAACAACATCTTCCCCGCTATGCAACCGGGCACCATGGACTTGCCCAATCGAAGCTGTTGCAATCGGCTCCGGATCGAAATAATCGAATAAATTGTCCAGGCTGTCATCGAGCTCAGTCTCCAGTGTATGCTGAACATGTTCAAAGTCGAGCACAGGTGCATGATCCAGCAATTTTTCCAATTCTGCCGTGATCTCATCCGGCAGCGTATCATAGCGGGTGCTTGCAATCTGCCCCAGCTTGATCGCTGTCGGCCCGAGCTCCTGCAGTGCATAACGGAGACGTTTACCAATGCTTTTCAAACTTGTATTGACATCCTCGGATTTTGCAACTTTGGCAAGCCCGCGATCTGCCAGACCCACCCGGAACAAAAAATGACTGAATCCGTTCTTCATCAGTGCATTCACAATTTCACGATACCGCTTCGTATGCCTGATTCGTCTTCCAAGCATGAATTCCTCACCCCCCTATTCCACCTTATAGAAGTTGTTAAAAAAGTCTGGTTAGATAACAACCTAATTCCCTGTTCTTAATTTGAGTTAAACACCGGAAAGATTTGATGATTAATTGAATGGTCATGTCATCACTATAATAGCAAAAATATGTCATGACAAATTTTCAAGCGGCCGTCTCATCTTAAAACAAAAAACCGCATTCAGAGTCGAATACGATTTCAATAATAAGTATATGCTCAATCCTGCAAATGAGCTTTGTTTAAATTTTCATCCGTCTTAGCGTTTCTCTCGAGATAATCCCTCCTTCTGATACAATCATACCGCAGGCAGTCCAGCCGTCATCATGCTGCCATGGAAGACCTGTGACTTTGCGTCCCCAGCTTTCGGAGGGTTCGCCTTTTACAAAAGGACCACACCTAATTAGATGCAGCCCCTCATTTAAAGAAAGTGGTTACGTTACTACAAATTCTGTTCTGCTGTGACCTTCCTTCGTTTTCATCACTTCAAGCCTTGCCGGGAAGATATTTTTCAATTCCTGCACGTGTGAGATAACGCCAATCATCCGGCCTGATTGTTGCAGGTCGATTAATGTATCGATTGCTTTATTGAGTGATTCTTCATCAAGCGTGCCGAAGCCTTCATCGATAAACATCGTATCAATCGCAATGTTGCCTTGGAAGCTCTGGATCACATCCGACATGCCGAGAGCAAGACAAAGCGATGCATTGAATTTTTCACCGCCTGATAATGTTTTGACATCGCGCCTCTGCCCAGTGTAAGCGTCATCCACATCAAGGGCGAGACCGCTCTGCTTGCCATGTGCTTCCTGGCGTTCGCTGCGTCTCAGGGAAAATTGCCCGTTTGACAGGCGTTTGAGCCGGATATTGGCAACATCAATAATCCGCTCCAAATATTCAATCTGCAAATAACGTTCAAATGAAATCTTTTGACTGTTCTGTCCGCGCAGCACATCATGCAAGTCGGTGATGACAGCGAGTTCTTTTTCATGTTCGGCTGCCTGTTCATGTGTCGTTTCTATGCTCTCCTTTATCGTGATAGCCTGATAACGGTAATCTTTGGATTGATTCAGCATCCGGTATGCCGCTTCGTAAGCTGTTTTTAGCATTTGCCGTTCTTCTTCCATTGCCGCAAGATCGACACGTTCTTTATCTTTCAATGCTTCAGCTAGATCATTCACCTGCTGTCTCTTGGCGGTCAGATTGTCATTGAACTGCCCGATCGTTTCTTTCAGTTCTTCCCGCTCTGATGACGACATTTTTGCTTGCTTGTAGGCGTCTTCTGATTCAAATTCCGCTTGTTCCAGTGCTTTTTGAAACTGCTGTTCAGCTTTACTGCTCTTTTCTTTCGTTTCTGTCAGCTGGTTCGTCGCGTTTGAAAAATCAGCAGCGGTTTTGGCAGCTGTTTCTTTTGCCTGCTGAAACCGCTTTTGCGCGTTCTCCCATGCTTTTTCAAGCTTTGTTTTGTGCTCATCGGTCTCAGCGATTCGCTTTTCCAGTGCCGGAAGTGTCTGAACGTCTTCCGGAATATTCCGCAATTGTTCTTTATAGACGGCATGAGCTGACTGATAATCAGACTGAAGTTTTTGATGTGTTTTATCCAGTTCCTCTTTTTGTGATTCAAGCTTCTTTAATGCTTCCTTTTCTGTTTCCTGATTTGCCTTGAGCTGGTTCAATTCTTCACGCTGTTTGTTCAGTGATGCAACTTCTTGCTTAATATTGGTACCTTTTTCAAATAACTTATCACGTACTTCCGCGGCCTTTTCAGCAGCGATGTCATATTGCCCAAGCTCCTGCTCCTTTTCCACCAGAAGCTGTGCATTGGCACTGGAATCGGTTTCTGAAGCCCGGAAGTATTTCTCTTTTTCCTCCATATCTTTTTTCAGGGAGTTAAGGTCCTCACGAGACACCATTTCAGCGTGATTGCTTGCTTTATTCGGATGTTCCGTGCTGCCGCAGACTGGACAAGACTCTCCGTCGTGCAAATGTCCGGCCAATACAACTGCCTGATTGTTCAACCAGGCTTCCTCTTTATCATTGTACGCTTGTTTGGCGGTCAAATAGGCTTTTTCCTTTTGTTTTAAATCCTGCTTGATGGCCGATTGTTTGGTTTCAAGGTCGACATACCCTTTTGCCGCCTTATACTGTTCGCTTGCTTCCATCAGGGCTTGCTGTTTATCCGGCAGTTGACTAACAGCCTGGTCAAGTTCTGCAATCTGTTTATCATGTTTCTCGACTGCTTCTGATTGTTTCCGGTGTTCGGTTTTAGCGTTTTCCAGATCTTTGGCTGACTGCCTGCCTTTTTGCGCCAGTTTTTCGAGTTCATTTTTCTTGTCATCCAGTTCTTTCACAGTCGGCAGGAAGCCTTTCAACCGTTCGAGTTCTCGCGCTGCCTCGTCGCGTTGATTTCCTTTCTTTTCTTCCTGCTGGTAAGCGTTCGTGGCTTGTTCGAGTTTTTCACGTGCTTGTTTATCTGCAGTTTCAGCATGCTGTAAGGCATCACGTTTTGTTTTTTCATCGTTCTTCCAATCCGTGACCTGCTTTTCATAAACTTCAAGATGACTTGCCCGCTCAGCGTTGGCGTGCTGTTTCTCTTTTTCCTGATAACCCGGAATCTGCTTTTCTAAGTCACTCAGTTCCGTCTTTTTCTTATCGAGGTCGGCAAATTGATTGTTCAGCATCTTTGCCTCGTTCAGTTCGGTTTGTTTTTGATCGTGTTTTTGATAGGCATCCTGATAGGCTTTGTCATCCGTCGTAATTTTTTCTGTGTAATATGCGATTTCTTTATCCAGACCGCCAATCACTTGATTGATATTGTAATAATCGCTATGGAGCACATCGAACAGTTCAGCACCTTCACGTTCCGGGAGCGCCGTATGAATACTGTTCACATGATGATCGCGTGACTGCTGCAACTGCTTAAATGCTTCATCAGCCTTACTTTTCCGGTCTCTCAAGAGCTGATTAATCTGGTTATAGCTTTCCGTCTTGAAAAGCCGCCGCAAAATTGCTTCTTTATTTTCCGTTTCAGAGGTTAATAGTTTGCGGAATTCCCCCTGCGGCAACATCACAATCTGCTTGAATTGATCTTGCGTGAGACCGATGATGGCTTCTAACTTTTTATCAATCTCAGAAACCATCTGCCGGTCAACACACGGTACTTCTCTTCCATCAACTTTCTCATAAAATTCATACCGCTCGCCGGTCTTGGATTTATTTCCTTTCTTCACATGGCCCAGCTGCCGGAGAATACGGTAGTGCCGGCCGTGTATTTCAAATTCTAACTCAATCGATGTATGTTTATCATCAGGTGCAAAATCGCTTCTGAGCATCCGGTTATCTTCTCTGTCTGATCCGCTGGCACTGCCGTAAAGCGCAAAACAGATGGCATCGAAAATGGTCGTCTTTCCTGCCCCGGTGTTGCCGGCAATGACAAACAGCTTATTGCCATTGAGCTCATTAAAATCGATTCTTTCTGTCTGTTTATAGGGTCCAAATGCTGTCATCGTCAGTTTTATTGGCCGCATCACTTATCCCCCCCTTTTCAACATTTAGTTCTTCACCGTTTCCTTGGATGGTCCGGCCTCACGTTCTTCTTTCAAGAGGTCATCCAGAACATCATTGAATATCGCTTCAGTATCTTCTGAGACGTCGTAGCCTTTCACTTCTTTATAAAAATTTCTGAACAAATCAAGATCGCTCATTTCCGTCCGCTTCGTTCGATTTGTCACTTCAGTCTCATCGGGTGATACCCTGAAATTCCCGCGCTCAACATGCATCGCATTCGGATAAACCGACCTGAGCCGCTCCATTGGCGACAAAACCGGTGCCTCGTCCAGCAGCCTGACAAATACATAGTCATCACTAACCGGATGAGTCAATAATTCATCCATTGTCGCCTCAACCGTCCGGATATCCCGTTTTGGCGTGAGTGTGCGCTTTTCAATCGATGCTTCTCCATTGGCGCCCAGCTCAACAACAGAATAGCCTTTTTGATGATGCTCTTCAGAAATGGAATATTTTAGGATAGACCCGGAATACCGGACCGTTTCAGACGTGACATGATGCGCGTGATGCAAGTGTCCGAGCGCTGTATAATCAAACGGGGCAAAATGGCGGGCATCCACATATTCCGCGCCACCGATTGACAGCGGCCGCTCCGAATCACTCGTGTTCTCTTCCTCCTCGCCAAATGGTGTGACAAACGCATGTCCTATGTACACGTGACGGGCATCCGGATCCATGTCCTGCTGAATCATTTCCGCGATTTTCCGTCCAGCGTCATTATGGCTGCGGACCGTATCGTCTTCCGTCATCGTGCGGACAACACTCGGATCACAATAAGGCACCAGGTGAAAATGAACCGGCCCATGTTCATCATAAAGCACAACCGGCTTTAATTCCTGATCAAAATGACCTGCGATGTAAAAACCATTTTGCTTCATAATATTGCTTCCAAAGTCAAGCCGGCCCGGGCTGTCATGATTTCCCGCAACGGCCAGTACAGGCGTTTTTAACTCGAGTACAATTTTACTCAGCGTTTCATCCAATAGATTGACAGCCTCAGTCGGCGGTACGGCCCGATCATATAAATCCCCGGCGATAATCACCGCATCTGGTCTCTCTTCTTCGACTGCTGCTGCGAACTGGTCCAGACAATAGCGCTGGTCATCTGTCATATAGACACCCTGAACAAGCTTCCCCAGATGCCAGTCCGCCGTATGGAATAGTTTCATCCCGCTCTCCCCTTTTTCGGCAAATTCTATTTCTCTCTATTATAATACAAAATCGGGACGTGTTGGTTTAAAAATATATGTTTGAATTGTAAACTTAAGCAACGAGCAAAACTCAAGCCGAATCGCCTGCGAGCTATAAGGAGTGTTGCTGCTCCGAAAATACTTGTGAGACGACGAGCACCGAACAAATTGTGAACTTAAGCGGGAACTATGTGAACTTGAGCCGATACCACTGCTTTTCGAGCCGATTCTGTGACAACTTAAGCGAAAAGCCGAGGAAGCGCATCACTTCCCGAGCTTGCAACGAGTGCACCAGCCAATTACATTCATCCTTCCAGCAATTGACTGAACGGCTTGAAGACCCACTGAACAAATTCGGTGGGGCCGGAGAGGTTTGGAAATATAATGAGCATAACCGCCAGCAGAAAGCCGCCTGTTGTCAGGATGATAAACGCACGCTTTTCCTTTTTCTGGTCTTCATTAATTCTCGGCCATTCATACAGCGTGATTAAGGCAGCAACAACAATAGCTAAAAACACACTCGCTATTTTCATTCGTTAATCACCTCGTCATCCGGTACCGTTGGCGGTGATGTGGATCTGCCAGGCCGCTTTATTTTAACATCACTGTTAAGTTCAACCGTTACTTCGGGAAATGTTTCCTCATTCCAGTTATCTTTCACTTTAGCCCATTGGTCAGGGTAATGACGATGAAACACCTCACCAAACTTTAGAATATCTGCCTGCATATCTTTCTGCACGTGTTCCAGGGCTGTTCGGATACGCTTTTCAATCCTGTCTTCCAATTGCTTCTCAAGCTTATTGATCGTGTCAGGGTTCCCTAGATTTAACTTTGTTTCATTTTCGACTGCATCGTCGACCGAATTAATGTTTACGGTCATCGTCCAATTTCCATTTTCAACTTTGGGAATCAGCTTTGTTTTTGAATCGAAAATATTAAATGAAATATAGCCTTCCGTACCCTCGGGCTTCACGGTGACTGCGGCATCGTTAATTTCATCCCGCAGCCATAGAATACCCCTTGTCAAACTGTCATCGAGTTGTCCGACCATTTTTCCATCTTTAAATACAGCTGTGCCACTTACACGCAATCCCTGTGTATTGGGAGGTTCCTCCTCAATTTCGAGTATCGGCAAAGCTGCGTTTTCACTTTCATCAGATGTCATCTGGACCAGATCTTTCACGTGGACACTCATACCAACCTCTAAATTAGCCAATTCCCTTGCTGTTTCAGCTGAACTTGACTCCAAATCAGGCATGACTTTAAAGAAATCTGCAGGGGCACCCTTCGTTACAAAAACATAAGACCTTAATCTTGGTTTCGGATGCCGCGACAAAAAATCAATATGTTTGCGGATTCCTTTCTCGGCCATTTTTTCACTGATAAACACAACACGGTTATGGCCGGAAAATATGTTTCGCGAAAGTTTTTCCTGCAGTTTTGACCTGGCATCAAAGGTTGTTTTGCCAATTTCCTTCTCCACAGTTGTCAGTTCTCCGGTGCCTTGCTGGCCTCCCCCGCCTCCTACTCCACTTGCCATCGAACTTGGGTTTACCAGCTGCAAGGAAAGTTCAACCTGCTCATCTTCCATTTTATGAAGGCCGAGTCCGACAACAATGGCTAAATCATTGACTTCTGTGCGATCCCAGCATCCCGCAAGAAGCAGCATCAGAAGACAGACAGGAATAATCGATAGCTGTTTCATGACGGGCATCCTCCTTTTCTTATTCGGCGTGCGTAGCTGAACGCTTCCCCAACATGATGGCAGCCGCCAGCAGCATAATCGGAATGATAGCTAAAAAAACAAGTGAGTAAAATGGAAACGTTTCGCTCAAGAATTTCTCAAGCCCCTGCAAATTGCCTGCAGACCAGTATCCCAACACCGTGATAATGAGAGCAAACGGGAATACAATCGGCTGGTAATCACTCAGCTTCAGCCATTGAGCGGTACTTAGAACTGTGGCATAGAAAAAAACCGAAATTTTAACAAATATACCACCTACCCAAATCGCCATGACGACAGACTCCATATGTTGGACAAATTCAGCTATACTGATATATCGTGCTGCTTCCATAACGGGGTATGTAAACTTGGAGGTGATCGCACCAAATACAAACATCGTTACCATATTGGTTACGACCATGGTGAACATAACAGCAATTATGGTTGTGATATTCCACTTCACAACTTTTTTCCGGCTTCTTAAAAATGGCAGCATGAAAGAAATCATAAAAAATTCTAAAAACCATCCTGCCGGAACCACTGCACCCCTTAATGAAGGCATTAAGCCCTTTTCAAAAGCGGGAAGCATATTGCCGGGATCCAGATCCGGGGTTAATAACAGAAGAATTAATATAAATAAGACCGTCACAACAGGCACAAATACCTGAGCGCTCCGGGCCATCACTTCAATTCCGCCCCTGACAGCTAAGGCACATACAAACGCCATGCTTCCAAGAATAACAATCATGGGTGTATCCTCAAGGAAATTACCCTTCACAAATTCACCATATTCCCGTAAGATAACCCCGCATAGATGGGCTAAAAAAAAGATAAACGCAAGGCCGATTACTTTCCCAAGGAATTTGCCGGCTATCGTTTCACTATATTGAATGATCGTCTGTTTCGGGAAACGCTTATTTAACTGAATCGCAATAAAAGCAGCCAGAAAGCCGGCCAGAGAAGCCCAGATCGGTGACAGCCACATATCCTGCCGTGCTTGATCTCCGGTTATCGCCGGAACGAGCAGAATCGCTGTTGCTATAATAGTCGGATAAATGAGAACAGCCATTTGCAGGGGACTAATTTTCCCTTTTTCAATCATGCTTGTTCCACCTCTTTATTCCTCACCTCTGATTGGAGAAGATTTCTGGTTATCGGATTGACGGTATTTGTTCGAGTCGCCTGTAAAATGCGGTCTTGTATTCATTTTCCACCATGGCACACGCATCAGCACATCCTTCATACCCCGCCATTGCATCGGTGCCATCGGGCTAAGATATGGCTGACCGAATGAGCGAAGTGAGACCATATGGACAATAATCACAATAATCCCCATTATGATGCCCAGCAGTCCAAGCGTTCCTGCCAAAATAATCATGGGAAAACGAAGCATCCGAACCGCAATCGATGCTGAATAGCGCGGAATGGTAAACGAAGCAACACCTGTCAATGCAACCACAATGACCATCGGAGCTGATACAATCCCTGCTGAAACCGCCGCTTCACCAATAACCAGCGCACCGACAATGCTGACCGCTGAGCCCACTTGTTTTGGCAGACGAAGCCCGGCTTCACGGAGCGCTTCAAAAGTGATTTCCATCATGAGCGCTTCCACCAGTGCAGGGAAGGGCACCTGGGCACGTGAGCCGGCAATACTGAATAACAGAGTTGTCGGAACCATCTCCTGGTGAAAGGTAAGCAGTGCGACATATAATGAAGGAAGAAACAGTGAAATCATCAGAAAAAGATACCGCATCCAACGAATTGATGTACCGATTAAGTAACGTCCATAGTAATCTTCACTCGCCTGCAGCAATGAATAAAATGTCGCAGGTACAACCATGGCAAATGGAGAGCCATCCACCAGGACAGCAACACGCCCTTCCAGCAGGTTTGCCGTCACAACATCCGGCCGCTCCGTCGATAATACCTGAGGAAAAGGTGAGTGTGGATTATCTTCAATAAATTCTTCCAATACTCCGCTGTCCAAAATACCATCAGCATCGATTCGTTTTATCCGATTAACAGCTTCTTCCAATACGTCCTGATCCGCAACACCGTCGATATACGCAAGTTTTATGGTTGTTTTGGTGTATTCACCGGCCTCCATCGATTTCATTTTCAGCTTGGGGCTCCTGACCCTTCTCCGAATAAGTGACGTGTTGACACTGATCGTTTCAACAAAACCTTCTCGGGGACCCTTGACAACGGTTTCTGCCTGTGGCTCTTCTACAGATCGCTTTTCCCATTTGGAGAGCCCTAAAGCAAACCCGCTATTTTGCTGATCAACCAGAATAACCGGACGACCGGATGCAATTTCTTTTATGCTGTCTGAAAACGTTTTGACTTCTTTGACACTGGAAGTCGACACCCTTTTATGAATGAGTGTATCGATGCTATAGTCCGTATTCGGCGCCGATTTAATGAGCGGGGAAAGGACACTGTCATCGATTTCTTCAATATTTGACAGCCCTTCGATATAAATGAGAATCGCTTTAACCTGTTCACCTATGTAAAATGTACGAAAAATAACGTCAGAGCTGTCTTTATATATTGACCGAAACATGTTTTCATTATCGGCTAGGCTCCCATAAAGCGGAGCCTGTTCATCAATTGATGATTCAAGCTTGGACGTTTTATCCGCTTGATTAGATTTGGGCTGTTTCCGCCGCCTTTTTATCAACGGCAGTCTCCCTCTTTGCCCTTTTTTCATCCTGGTGCATCCTTTCTGCTGCGACTGAGTGAATACACCTTAGGTTTGTTCATTGAGAGGAAATTTATACTATTTGAAAACAATATAAGAATATTGGCGTTTGTTTGGTTGAGTCCTCCACTATTGGATGCCCTAATATTTCCGATAAACCTTCATAGACCAGCGCCAGCAAAGGAGCCAAATCACGATCATCAGCAGAATAGCGATTCCCCATAACAACAAAGGAAACCGGTCCATCCATTTGATTGTTTGGTCGGTTATTTGTCCGGTAAATTCAAATTGACCTGCAACAATTAGCAAAAATAAAAAGAAAGTGAACAAACTGTTGCTGCCCCACCGAAAGAAAAAGCCCAGCTGAATAGCCAATACACTAAATGCGTAAAAGAAAACGATCATGCATAATCCTGTCCAGACCATCAGTGATGCAGCATACGGAAAAATGACGTCATAAATCCACCATAAACCACACAGCCAAATCGCCATGAGTCCATTCATTAGAAAAACGGAAATATACTTAGCCGTAACAATCTCTTTAATCGTAATCGGCAACATATGTAAAAATTTATAAAACCCTTTGCGATTTTCCTTATCGGTCTTGTTGCACACAATCATCCAGCTAATCGCATATGGCATAAAAAGAACAGCAAAAGAAATCCTGGATACATCTGTAAAACTAAGATTCGATTGCTCAATCCAGTTCATTACCACATCCAACCGGCTGAAAAAAGTTACCGTTAACACAAGGGCGAGTGATATCAGGAAATACCAGAACAGCATGCGTCGCTGCTCATACCATTCTTCCTTGATGAAATCCGTAATCACATTTGTCCTCATGTTGATTCCCCTTCCAACGCTTTCTTTCGAGTTGCTTTATGTTGGTGGTTTAAAGGAAATCCCTTTCTGCTCACGCGCCTTCCTGATAACCACCAGCAAACGAAATAGACCACAAGTGCCAATGCCATAAACACGACAGGAACGAACATGTCGGATGTCATTCCTATGCTTGTCAGGTAAAACCCTCCAAGGCCAAACACATTAGCCCAAATGACTGTAGATAGTAATTCAACGATAAAAACACCGGGTGAGCCTTTGAAAAAATAGATTAGTAATGTAATAGCGGGTATGAAAATAGTCATTGATGAGAAAAAGCCCAAAAGTGCTCCGTATTCATCCATACTGAAGCCGCCTATGAAAATAGGCAAAAATATGCCTATAGTGTTCATCCAGACAATCGCCGTGCCGCTCATTACCAGAACACTTATGAATTTAGCACTGACAATTTCACTCTTTTTCACAGGCAATGTTTGTAAAAAAGTCATCTGACGGCTATCATCTTCACGCTTCAAACTATTATCGACCCCTAGCACAACAAGCACCATTCCAAGCATCGAAACATTTAATTTAAAATTATTAAGGTCATAAACCCCTGCCAGACCGGGACCGAGCAGCCATATGATGACAGGATATCCGATGCCAAGCAATCCATAGATTAGTGCGGGGTTTTTGTTATGGCCGGCTATATTTAGTATTCCGAGTTCCCTTTTAAGTAATGCTTCCATCTATTAGACCTCCTGACTGCTTCAATTATTTCCCCGATTCTTTTTAGACAGACGCTGAGCTTGACGTCTTTTCAATTCCTCCGCATGTTTTTCAATTTTTTCCCTATGCGGATCGTCTACTTCTTTCGGAAATCCTTTGAGCTTCACCCAATTGGCCATAATCCACCAGCAACTAAGGTAAACCAAACTTGAAATGGCAAGTGATATACTAAATAAAAAGTCTTTCGGTATGTCAAATGGTGAATAAAAACCAACATAAAGCAAAAACACGGACCCGTTGAGTAACAAAGCATAATTAATCCATCCTCCGTAAAAACTCCCGCGCAAATAGTACCATAATAGATTTCCGGTCACCAATAACAATAAAACAGCAAGGAAAAGAAAGATAATCATTGTCGATTCAACTGTCCAGACGTCATTTATGAGTAAATTTGCAGAAAAAAGTACAGACACCCAAACAAATATAAACCCGCATAATAAAAGCGTGCTAAGAAATTTCGCATGAACAATGTCCGTTTTTCTAACCGGCAATGTCTGCAAAAATGCTAGTTGCCTGTTTGCAGCATCTTCCTCCATTGTATCCAACATGTGCATCCCGGCCGACAACATGCCGATTAAAAATATAAACAGGCTTATAGTACCCGTTGCCAAAAAACTCATAGCGTTCGGCCCCAACAACCATATAAGCAGAATCAATACGAGGCCAAAAACGAAATAAGTCTGAAAACTTCTTTTTAAATTGATGGTTACCATGCCATCCAGTTCCCGTCGAATCAATCGCCACATTAAGCGGCCCTCCTTTCTTCCGGTGGATGTTACGACACCTGATCTGTGGTGGAGTTGTCCCTGTTTTCTTCGGGAAACCCTTTTACGATCACCTTTCGTACAGCCATCCACCAGCTACTCCTCCTTCCATCCCGTCAACAGCACGAACAGTTCCTCCAATGTTAAACGCTCCGAATACCAGTCACCAGCTACGATTTTTTGAAATTCATCATAACAATCGGTATACCCGATATAACTGCCCATTGCCCGCTGACAATTAAAAAGCAGCGGTGTATCCATCGTTTCTGTACCACCTTTTCCAGGAATAACAATCCGCCGGTACCGATCCATGAGTGACTCCTTGTCTTCGCTGAAAAAAACTCGTCCATCATCAATAACCGTTATCCAGTCCGCAATTTTTTCCACATCAGATGTGATATGCGAAGAAAACAGAACACCCCGGCTTTCATCCTGAACAAAATCCAACAACAGCTCCAAAACCTCCGTTCGTACAACAGGATCAAGTCCGGATGTCGGCTCATCAAGCAGCAGCAATTTCGGCTGATGGGCCATTGCCAATATTAGCGATGCTTTCACCTTCATTCCCTTGGATAGCTCACTTATTTTTTTATCTCGCGGAATCTCAAAACGTTCCAAATTCTGTTCAACAGCTTCCTGATTCCAATTCAGATAAAAATGACGGGCGAAATTCAATGTCCTCTCCATTGTCCACGCATTGTTCAAAAGCGGTGTGTCCCCGACATAACCGACCTGTTCTTTCACAGCCACTTCTTCTTCCGGCATGGCCATACCCAGAATTCGAATGTCGCCGTCATCCTGTTTTATCAAATCCATGATTGCTTTCATCGTTGTACTCTTGCCCGCACCATTCCGGCCGAGAAAACCCATGATTGTACCAGCCGGCAACTCGAAATTAACATCTTTTAATTGAAAATCCTGATACGATTTACTTAGGCCATTTACTTCTAATAAAGGTTGTTCATCATGATGATTCATTGTCTTCACCCTCCTGTTAACGTTATATATCATTGTCATCATCCGCTTCCTGCCAGATGTGTTTGATCAGATTATGAAATTCCTCTTCCTCCAAGTTCATTTTTTTAGCCTGCATAACTGATTCCAACAGAGGTTCCCGCACTTGTTCCATCTTCCACTGCGACAGCCTTTCTTCACTTAGTGTTGATACAAAACTGCCCTTGCCTTTACGTGTATAAATAAATCCACTTCGCTCCAACTCCTGATAGGCTCTTCGAATCGTAATACCGCTCGTCATCAACTCTTTTGATAATTCACGAATCGAAGGTAGCATTTCATCCGGCTCCATATGCCCCACGACAATAAGCCACTGTATTTCTGAGATAACCTGTTCATACATCGGTATCGAACTAGTTTGCGAAATATGTATCAGCACATTGGGACACCCCCTTTGTTCCGGTAACACGCCTATAATAGCGTTTATGTGCTTAACTGTGTTTACTTGATATACACAGTATACATGACAACACAGAAGGATACAATAGACCCTATTCGATTCTTTAAACCCCGCTCAGCAACTTCGACAACAAAAAAGCCTTTGTGCAATTATCAGCACAAAGGCTTTTCTTAAACTCAGCGGATTTATGAAGCTTTACGTTCCTCTTTCATTATTTTCAGGAACCTATCTGCCTTTTCCTCAGGCTTTTTAGTCACCAAACTCACGCCAACAAAAATCGCCGTTGACACGAGAAGGCCCCATATACCGGATGCCATCCCCAGCGGTTTAATCCCGGAAAACTCAATCAGAAGGACGAGCACCGCGCCGACAGACACACTGGAAATAACCCCGACAGCGGTGCCGCGCTTCCAGAAAAATGTACCGACAAATGACGGAACCGTCACGATTAACCCGGACGAGGCGGCAACAGACAGCACCGCGATCAGATTAAGCTCCAGTTCAGCAAATGCGAACGCCAATACCGCAATGACCGGGATGACCATTTTTGCTACCTTTAATTGCTTGCGATCGCTTGGCTTACGTTTGGAATTGCCATACACATCACGCGCAAACATCGATGATAATGTCAGCATAATCGAATCAATTGTTGACACAGCCGCAGCCATAATGCCGATCATGACAATGACTCCGAGAATCGGCGGCACTAAATCAGATGACAGAAGCTGCGGTGTTGCCAGGTCTGCTGTTTCGAGATTTGGAAACATCTGCATGGCAGAAAACCCCCATAACACAGACACAAACGTATAAATGAAACCAAATATCAAAAAACCGATCAGCATCTGCCGCAAGCCTTTAAGCGATTTTGGCATAAATAGCCGCTGACTCACCTGTGGGTTGGACAGACTGAAGAAAAACCACGGCAATGTCAGTCCAAGGAATGTCAGAAAATCAAAATAGCCATTACCCGGAACAGACAAGGAATCAGGCCGAGTTGTCTGGAGGTTGTCAAAAAACTGCCCAAACCCGCCGAGACCCTGAACGACGAGCAGAACAACAATTGTCGACGTGATAATCATAATGACCGCCTGCAGTGAATCTGTCCAAATAACTGAACGAATGCCAGCCGTATAGGAAAATAAAATCGCCATGACGGTGGCAAATACGACACCTGCCGTAAATGGTATGGCGCTATCGGTAATGCCCTGAAGCAAATAACCAACCCCGGCAAGCTGAACAGCACAATATGGAATTAGAAACAAACAACTGACAATCGATACAGACGCTGCCGCTGTTTTACTTTCATACCGCCCGCCAATCATTTCCGACGGCGACACATAGCCATATTTCTTCCCTGCCTTCCAAAACCGCGGGCCGAACAGAATAACTAATGAGACACCCGTAAAATAAACAATTTCAAACCCAAGCGCCCCAACGCCGCCCTGATACGTGAGCCCCGCAAGACCGACCATCATGAACGCGCTATACGTTGTCGCACTGTAGCTCAGCGCAGAAAGAATGCCATTCATATTGCGGCCGCCCAGAAAGAAACCAGCCATATCCGAGCGGTCACCTTGCCTGGACATAATCGCAATGCCTGAAGCTATTAAAAAGTAAATAATTATTCCCCAAATTGCTAGATTCGTACTCAACTTACTTCCCCCAATCCTTTGTGACCATTATATTGGCGATGATTATTAAAATACCGATGATCCCCCATACAAAAAAGCTTCCATACCAGGCCTGAACACCTGATAGAATCGTATATGGAAGAATATAAGCTGCCAGGATCAATACAACAATCAGTATCCCCAACCTATTTTTGATGTGTGTTTTTCCATATAGGTTCCCTCTCCTTTTATGTGAAATATTGAACATAGTGAAGTTTTTTAAAAGCTGCTTTCTAAAAGGTTGTTGTTTATGACACAAAATCCATAAATTGCGACGTACTGTCTCATTTGATCATTTGGGAATAGCTTTCTGGCGACGCAGCTGGAATATACTCGCTTTCCGTGGGCTCACCACGAGCCTCCTCGTGAGCAAAAAACGCTCACTGCGGGGTCTCTTAGGCTCGCTGTCCCACAGGAGTCTCGCATATTCCAGCTGCTGCGGAGGTGTTCATATAAAATCTCTAATAAAGCAACAGAAAGCCATTTTGAGCGCAGGCAATATACGAAGACTCCTATGGGAACAGCACGTGTCCGAAGACCCCGCAGGAAAGCGGTCTTTATTTTCCGAGGAGTCTGAGGCCGTGCCCATGGAAAGCGAAGTATATTGCCGGAGCGTCTTTAAGCACTATCGGTAAACAGAATGAGAATTTTCATTGTGTCGCAGTTTACATCAACCGTGAAGGTTATAGAGCAGCAAAGTTCACGAAAAGTGTCTTAAGATAACAGCTCGTCCAAAGATTTCCGGCAAAATTAACTTTACATATGTCTTTACACATATAATTACATATGTCATGAAATAATTCAAGAACTTTTTAATAGTGAATGTAACAAGGCTGATGATTTGATATAATTGAGAAAAAGATAAAATTGAGGTGCTGGACGTGGAAGAACAAAACAAAGTGTTCGGTGAAAAGCGGCGCCATATGATTCTGGACTTGCTGAAGGAAAGCAGTGACCCTTATTCCGGCAGCATTTTAGCACAAAAAATGAATGTGAGCCGGCAAGCGATTGTACAGGATATCTCCCTTTTGAAAGCAAAAGGTGAACCGATTATCGCTACCAGCCGCGGATATGTTTTTAATGAAGAAAGCAGCGAACCTGAAAAATACTCACGCATCATTGCGGTCTCCCACAAGCTTGAGGAAACGGCGACTGAGCTCTATACACTCGTTGATTGCGGCGTCACGATCCGCAATGTGATGGTTGAGCATCCGATTTACGGGGATCTGACAGGCTCACTAATGGTTAAAAACCGGCTTGACGTCGATGCATTTTTGCATGAGTTGAATCAGACCGGCGCATCACTTCTCGCCAATCTGACCGACGGCGTGCATTTGCATACCATTGAAGCTGACACCGAAAGCCAGCTTGATAAAGCATGTCAGATGCTAAAAAACGAAGGCATTTTACTGCAATAAGTACTAAAAAAAGCTGCAAACCTCACTTACAGAGGCTTACAGCAAAATCCCTAATCTAATCCCATTCAAATGGCGTCTCCTGATAAACATAATAGTTGAGCCAGTTGGAAAACAGTAAATGACTAGATGAGCGCCATTTGTGAGGCGGATCATTTGTCACATCATCATTTGGAAAGTAATTTTCCGGAATAGCCGTTTCAACACCCCTGCTGTGATCGCGCTCATATTCCTCAGCAAGCGTTGTCGCGTCATATTCCATATGCCCGGTGATCATGATGTTTTTGCCATCGTCTGACATGATGATAAACGGGGCCCCGTGTTCGGAAACTGACAAAAGTGTCAAATCCGGACTGGCTTCAATCGCTTCTCTCGA
The DNA here is from genome assembly GCF_001307805.1 of Lentibacillus amyloliquefaciens. GTDB lineage: Bacteria > Bacillota > Bacilli > Bacillales > Amphibacillaceae > Lentibacillus > Lentibacillus amyloliquefaciens. Next base: position 1,634,124 of record NZ_CP013862.1, read on the forward strand.
CACACTTGTATACCGTGAGTGCGGCGCATGAAAAATATCGTCAAAGCCGCGTACAAGTTTAACCGTATGGTCGGAAATTTGATGCTCATAAATACCAAAGTACTTTTCAGGCAGCTCATATTTTTCGACACCATAATGATAATACAAGCCGGCCTGAGCCCCCCAGCATATGTGCAGCGTCGAGGTAACATTGGCGGCAGCCCAGTCCATAATCTCCGTCAACTCATCCCAGTAGGCAACATCTTCAAATTCCAGATGTTCAATTGGCGCCCCTGTAATGATTAGCCCATCAAAACGGCGATTTTTGGCTTCATTAAATGTCGTATAAAAATTTTCCAGATGATGCGGGCTCACATGCGTCGGACGATGTGTGGCGGTTCTGAGAAAACTGATGTTGACCTGTAGCGGCGTGTTTCCCAATAACCGCAGCAACTGTAATTCCGTCCGCTCTTTTTCCGGCATCAGATTCAGGATTAATATATTAAGAGGACGGATATCCTGCGTCCGCGCCCTGTCTTCATCCATAACAAAGATTTTTTCCTGCTTTAAAGCATCACTGGCAGGTAATTCTTGTGACACATTGATTGGCAACTGACACCATCTCCTCTATAAATTTATGTGAACAGCCTCATTTAAATATATCATCCATTATAGAACGCTAACAGACCAGTGGCAACCCATCCTGTTAGAAAATTTGGGCATCAGACTAAAATAGTTAACGATTGTCTGATCTTCTGTTAATCTGTTATTTGAGAAAATATTCAGGGAGTGTGCGCCAAATGAACAAGACAATCCGAATCCTGAACGAAAACGACTATCCTTTTTATGAAGAAATGGACACGGGGATTGAATTTGATTATGTCGGACGTATTTTTGATAGACTGGCAGCGGGTAACAACCGGCTATATGGGTTGTTCCTTGATGATCAATTAGTCAGTGTCGGCGGATACTCGATTTATGCCAAAAGTTATGCCATGCTTGGGCGGTTAAGAAGCGACTGCCGCTTTCTGGGAAATGGCTTTTCCACGGTAGTCATGTCTCATGTGCTGAATGAGGTCCTGAAACTCGATGGCATCCAGTGGGTGGGAGCCAATACACAGGAACATAATATGTCGGCACAGCGGGTCCTTGAAAAAATCGGTCTCACGCCTCGTATAACACTGCACGGGGCCCTCACAAAAGATACATCAGCACTTGAATCCGGCGCCGAGCCTTGGACACCTGTCACAGACCTCGAGCGCAAAAAAGAATGGGTCAGTCAGGCCTACATTCAGACAGGCGCCATTTTTCCGTATGAATGCTATTACCCATTCCCCGGCTCAGCAAATCTATTTCAGGAAGACGACCTGAAGCAATGGTCTTTTTTCGAAAACGCGGACAAAACACGCTTTGTCATCACCAAGTATGATCAGAAAAAACACCATTACTTGCACGCTGTCTATTTGTGGGATGATATCACCTCACAGCCGGGGTTATGGGAGACAATCGCCAATGATTACCGAAAACTTTTGCGTCAGACAGATGATGAGACTTACATATGGATGGATCTGACGAAAGAAGAGGCAAAGAAACTCCCGGACAACCACCAGTTTAAGCTTCCATCGCCCTGGGTTTTGTATGGCATGGAAAAGGCTTGATTCTGACGACTGACAGATTGTATCGCAAAACAAAAATGACTATCAAATCATAGATTGATTTGATAGTCATTTCTTATTGATATGAATGGGTTTTTATTAAAAATCATCTTAAATTTGCATATAGATTCAATAGCTTAGAACCAGAGGTCAGCGAGCATTTCCATCGACCGCTTCCTATCTTCCGGATCGTAAGTGTATGTCACAACAATTAGTTCATCCGCCCCACTGTTCTCAGTAAATTCTTCCAATTTCTTACGTACTGTTTCCGGTGAACCGACCGCTTTGACGCTAAACATCGATTCTATAAGTGCCCTTTCCTGTTCTGTTCCTAATTCGTCAGGATCCATAGGTGGCTGCATGAATCGCTGTTTTCCAGTTTGCATATCCAATAACATTTGCTGTGTCGTTGTCCAAAGTTTCTCTGCTTCCTCATCCGTTGGCGCAACAAGTACGTTAATCCCAGCCATGACATAAGGTTCTTCAATTTGTGCCGTTGGTGCCGTCGATTTGAATGTCGAACGATACAGATCAATCTTCTCTCGATAATTGTCCGGTGTGAAATGTGAGGCAATGGAAAAAGGTAAACCCAGTTGACCGGCAATCGAGGCGCCATTCATACTTGAACCTAAGACCCACATTGGTACATTCGTGCCTGTCCCTACATTAGAGGTTACTGGTGTACTATGCCCCAAGCCCTCATCACTGAACCATCCGATGAGATCATAAATAGAATTAGCAAAAGATTGGGGGTCACCACCTGAATGAGTAAGCAGCTGAGCCGTCTGAGCATCGGTGCCTGGTGCCCGTCCGAGGCCTAAATCAATTCTACTAGGAAACAATTGTGCAAGTGTGCCAAAGTTCTCAGCTACCTGCAGCGGAGCATGGTTGGGCAGCATAATACCACCAGAGCCAACACGAATTTTTTCCGTCACCTTTGCAGCCTGGGCAATCAGGATGGAAGTTGCCATGGATGCCAAATTTTTCGAATTATGGTGCTCTGCAAACCACAGCCTCTTAAACCCGAGCTTATCTATCAATTGAGCCGCTTCCAAAGCTTGCTCTATTGCTTCACTTTTCGTTTGTCCTTCTGATACACCGACAAGATCAAGCACGTTTAATGGTATATGTTTTGTCATTTTATTCACCTCTATATCATTTTTCCGTATCGTCTATTGGCTTCGTTCTCAACATTATTGTAACAGATAAGCAATCCATACATCACTTCAATGAACTGGACGGGAAAAGTGTATACGACCACGAATACAAAAAATCAACCGCAAAAACGATCCCCCAGACCATACCGATCCCATAAACCGTTTCATTCGCATACGGCGAATCCGCTGCAGTACCGGATTCAACCCATGAAAAATCAGTCAAATACCTCAGCAGTTCTTCAAAACTGTCCGTTCCATTAGTCCAAAATATACATTGAACCACGGCAAAAACAACTAAATGTGCTGTCGAACTCCAGCGGTATTTTTTTGCGATAAACTTAGGGTCTTTATTCCGTTCCATAATGCGGTAGTCTTTATCAGTTAACAATTCCACACCGCGCCACCGGCCAATTGTTTTCCGCATCCAGCGATCTAATTTCAAAAAATCAACAATCCCAAACGTACAGGCATATAGAACAAAAACCGTGATGATAATCTGAAATGTTGAAATCTCCCCGGTTTCCCGATAAATCAGGATGGCTAGTACGGCCTCAATGCCCAACAAAATAAGAAATCCAAATAAAAATAATCGACTCAACCGGTACTTGCCAAAAAGATACCTGATAACCCCAAAAAAGAGCAGTACTGCTACCGACAGCACTTCAATTGTAATAAAAATCTCCCATTGGTATTTAATCAACAATTCCATTCCTTTGCCCCACCTATTTCTAACTTGTTTTTAAATAGCCTATTAAAGTTTTCTGATCAGAAACTCAGTTCACTCTTGCATAATCGTCAATTTACTCCCTGCTTACTACCCGGTTATGTCTCCAACTTCATCATGAAGGATTGATCGTACGATATGTAGTGAATCCCATTCCCCGGATGAAATCAGTGTTATCGGGTATTTCTTTTTAAACGTCATTGCCCAAATCTCTTGTTCATGATAACCCTGCATTTGGAGTGAGCGAATTTCAAACTGCAATTCTTTTAAATAATGAAGTTTATTTGTTAAGGCGTCCCGGCCATCTTCCACGTAGCCTGCATGACAGCAGAACAGTTCGCCAAAATCATAGGTCAATGTTCTTTCAATCGAATTAATGATCGTTGGCACGCTTTCTTCACGCAATATAAGTTTTGTTTTGGGTTGGACATAGAGATCACCGGAAAATAGTTGGCCTGTTTCCCGGTTCAAAAAGGATAAATGATCCTTTGCATGGCCCGGTGTCTGAATCACGTCCCAATTTGCCTTCCTCGAAGTAAAGGCCTCACCGATTGGATTTGCCTTGAACGGTTGTCTTCTTCCCCAGAATAATTGACGGTACAATGGATAATTCGCCTTTTGTGCACATTCTGCTATCGTCATATCATTCATATAAACAGGCCAGTCATACTTCTTCTGCAAATAGCCGGCCCCGCCTGTATGATCTTCATGGAAATGAGTGATCATCACTTTATCAACATCAGCTTGCGCAAAGAAGGGTTTGAACGCTTTTAATAATGACCTGGAACCGGTATCAATTAAGACACCGTCAACAGCAAAACAGTAAACATTCATCTTAACATTCCTTAAGGACACCCAACCATTAACAAATTGGACGTTCCCCCATTCACCCATCACAGCTGTCTTCTCTAAAAACATATGTCCCGTCCTCTCTATAAATTCGTAATGCGCTAATCTGTCTTCAGTTTCGCTTTATCCCGCATGTAATGGTCAGTAACCCACCAGAAAACGGTGGCTAACTGTCCCTAAATGTCCGATTCGGCTCTACTAACAATCAGCGGGGGAAAGCACCCCGCTGATTGAAGTTTCGCTTTAACAGAGCTAAAAGTCAATATTTTTGACAAACAAAAACCCGGATTATGGATAATCACCATAATCCGGGCTAATGAACCTAAACCATTTATTCGGTCAATAGCGGGTAATAGCCTTCTTCGTTGTGTGTCTCTCTGCCGACAAGCGGCGGGTTGAAGACACACACCATACGCATTTGTGTTTTGGCACGCAGGATATGTTTGTCATTTTCATCCAACAGATACATCGTCCCTGCTTTAATATCATAGACATCGCCATTTTCCACTTTTTCAATGGTACCTTCCCCCTCGATGCAGTAGACTGCTTCGATATGGTTTTTGTACCAGAAATAGTTTTCCGTTCCGGCTTTAATAATCGTATCGTTCATACTGAAGCCGACACCGTCTTTTTTTAGGATAAAACGGCGGCTTGACCAATTCTCATCATAAGTTTCGTCTTCTGTTCCAATTAAATCTTCAAGTGATTTTACGATCATTTGCTGTCCCCTCTTTCATGTTTTTTGCTGAATTGAACTCATATTTAGCGGTACATTCCCGTACCCGTTCAAACAAAGAAAACGTAAAAATTTCGCATTAACGTTTCATATGTAAGAGTCATTCAGCAGAGAATATCACTCTGCTGGAATGACGTATTATTTGCCAAGAACTGTTTTGATGCTTTCATCCAAAATTGCCAGTCCTTGTTCAAGACCATCCTTATCTATAATAAGTGGCGGCAGGAATTTGATAACCTCATCATCCGGGCCGGACGTTTCAACAATAAGACCGCGATCGAATGCTTCAGCACAAATGTCATCAGTTGATTGATGTTTGCCGATCGCAATTCCCTGCATCAGACCTCTGCCGCGATGATGGGCATCAAGTTCAGGATACTTCTTGACCAGATCCTCAATACCCTTTTGCAGCACGTCACCTTTTTCCTTGATAGCTTTACTGAACGCATCTGTTTCCCAGAATTTCAATGCTTCTGTTGCACCAATGAACGCCAGGTTGTTTCCACGGAACGTGCCGTTATGTTCACCCGGGCCCCACTGATCGTATTCCGGCTTGATCAATGTCAGAGCCAATGGCAAACCGGCACCGCCAATTGATTTGGACAAGCAGACGATATCCGGATCGATTTCCGCCGGCTCAAAGCTGAAGAATGTGCCGGTCCGGCCGCACCCTGCCTGAACGTCATCGACAATCAGGAGAATGTCCCAACGCTTGCAAAGTTCATCCACTTTTTTCAGCCATTCCATACTGGCTGCGTTAATGCCGCCTTCACCCTGGACCGTTTCAAGGATAATCGCTGCCGGCAGAGCTACACCGCTTCCTCTGTCTTCCAGAAATCTCTCCAGATAAGCGATTGTATTTTGATCTTCCACATAATCATCAAATGGCATTGACACCGAATGATGCAATGGGACACCCGCACCATGACGCTTAAATGAGTTAGCCGTCACAGACAGTGAGCCGATTGTCATGCCATGAAATGCGTTTGTGAAGCTGATAACCGTATCACGTCCGGTTACTTTACGGGCGATTTTTAGTGCGCTCTCAACTGAATTCGTGCCTGTTGGCCCCGGGAACATGACTTTATAATCAAGGTTACGAGGCGCAAGAATGGTTTCCTTAAATGTCTCAAGAAACGTTTTTCGTGATGTTGTTCCCATATCAAGGCTGTGGAGAATACCGTTGCCCTGAATATATTCAATCATTTTTTCCTGAATGCCATCATCATTGTGACCATAATTCAAGGCCCCTGCACCAGCAAAGAAATCAATATATTCTTTTCCATCAGTATCCCATATTTTGTAACCTTTTCCTTTTTCAAAAACAGTCGGCCAGCCTCGGCTGTAACTCCTTACTGTTGATTCCAGTTCTTCAAATGTTTTCATTTTGTCATGTTCAATTACTGTTGTCGTCACTATTTCACCCTTCCACCGTAATTTTTTCTTTTTGAATAGGTCCTATCTTAAACAATAGCTCATCTTCATGACCTTCTTTTGGAAAATCATCAGATGTAAAATAGTCATGGATTACACATTTTGTATTTAATTTTTTCGCAAGCCCTTTGAATAATTGCTGTGAAGCTGTATTCGAAGGCGAAACTGTCGCCTCTACATGATCAACTTCTTCGCAACCTTCGCGCTTAAGCAGCTGATACAGCATTCTGGTTGCTAATCCATTTCCGCGTTCAGATTCATCAACCGCCACTTGCCAGATGAAGAGCGTATCAGGTTGGTCAGGATGAATAAATCCTGAGATAAAACCGACTGTGTTCCCTTCCCGCTCAACCACGATTGATGTTTCGGAAAATATTTGACACCACATCAGGTAGCTATATGATGAATTAAGATCCAGAACGCCTGTATGTTTAATCAACTCCCAAACGTTTGCTCCGTCCTCTTTAGCTGGTTTGCGAAAATAATGTTCCCCTTCTTGTTCCTTTGTTTTCGTCATGACACTGTTACTGCCGTTTAAGATGTTTCCACCTCCTAAGATTTTAAAAAAACATTCTTATTAAGAATAAAGAGAATTAAGCTATTCGTCAAAACGGAATAATCGTTATGACACATCTTTAAACATGTTCAATCGGTGTTTGCTCGATAAAACCCCGTCTAAAGTAAAAAAAGCTCCCAAATAAATCGAAATAGACGGACATCTAAACTTACAGGAAAATGAATTCCTCAGTTCCAATCAAAAAAGACAGGCCACTGAAGCCTGTCTTTAAGCCATTCATGACACTTTTCTCTATAAGATTTTACGCAGAAATTCCTGAGTGCGCTCTGACTGTGGATTCGAAAATAGTTCTTCCGGTTTATTTTCTTCAACAATGACCCCTTCATCCATAAATAGAACACGGTCACCGACTTCGCGGGCAAATCCCATTTCATGTGTCACAACAAACATGGTCATCCCTTCGTTGGCAAGCTGTTTCATAACTTCCAACACTTCTCCGACAAGCTCAGGGTCCAAGGCTGATGTCGGTTCATCAAACAACATCATCTTAGGCTCCATCGCCAGGGCACGGGCAATTGCTACGCGCTGTTGCTGACCGCCGGATAATTGCTGGGGATACTCGTCAGCTTTTTCAGCCATTCCGACTTTTTCCAGCAATTTCAGACAACGTTCGCGTGCTTCCTCATTTGAAAGTTTGCGCACCTTTTGGGGAGCAAGCATCAGATTCTCTATGACTTTTTTGTGCGGGAACAGGTTGAATTGCTGAAATACCATTCCCACTTCTGTGCGGACCGAATTAATATCAGTTTTAGGATCACTTAAGTTGTTGCCGTCTACGATAACTTCACCGCTTGTAATGGGTTCGAGCATATTTAAACAGCGCAGGAACGTACTTTTCCCCGAGCCGCTCGGTCCAATAACACAGACAACTTCAGACGGCTCAATCGAGCAATCGATGCCTTTTAGAACTTCTGTCTTGCCGAAACTCTTGTGTAAATCTTTCACTTCAATCATCAAGTATCCAGTCTCCTTTCAAGTCGCTGAAGAACAAAGGATAACGTCAGCGTTATAGCAAGATAAAAGACAGCGACTGTCGTATAAATTTCAACGGCGTTAAAATGGTTCGCTGCAATCAAACGTCCCTGGAAAATCAATTCCGGAACGAGGATGACAGATAAAAGCGATGTATCCTTAATACTTATGATAAATTGATTGCCAAGCGGCGGAATCATCCGCTTAAACGCCTGTGGCCAAATGATATAGCGCATCGCCTGCCCCTGGTTAAGGCCAAGCGAACGGCCAGCTTCCATTTGCCCCTTATCAATCGACTGCACGGCGCCCCGCACAATTTCAGCTATGTAAGCTCCGGAGTTTAATGCGATTACAATAATACCTGCTACCACTGATTCTATTTCAAACTGAATAATAAGCGGCAGCGCAAAATAAATCCAGATTGCTTGAACCAGAACCGGCGTGCCGCGAATGGTCTCAATAAAGACAACAGATATATACCGGATAATTTTTATTGGTGAAATGCGTCCCAGACCAAAAATAGCCCCTAGAATAAACCCAATAAGAAGACCAACGACAGATATTAATAACGTATAATATAAACCAGTGAATAACTGCGGGAAAAAGTCAATGACACTTGCAAAATCAAATCGTCCTATCATTCAATCACCTTCCTCTAATACCAGACTTACCGCTCATGTGCAGACGAAAGTCATAGCTGTACTTATACAATTTTTGTGTATCAAAACAGAAGAACTAAGGCCTATCAATACTAATGGCGATAAGCCTTAGTTCTTTTAAAAATTGATGATCCCACATGGTGCTCGTTAATTATTCAGATTGTTCACCGAACCACTTTGCATATATCTCATCATATGTGCCATTTTCTTTAAGTGTAGCCAGGGCATCATTGATCGCTGTCACCAATTCTTCCTGACCTTTGGAAATAGCAATACCATAATCTTCAGCCTGATACAGGTCACCGACTACTTTCAGGCCGTCACCTGTCGTTTGAATATAGTAGTTAACGTTTGGTGCATCATACAGAACCGCATCAGCACTACCGTTCTCAACTGCTAAATAAGCCTGGTCAAGCTGTTCAAACTGACTTGGATCGGCGTTATCAATATTTTCTTCAATATAGGATGCACTTGTTGAACCAAGACGGGTGGCAATTGTTTTCCCTTCAAGGTCCTCAATACCTTGTATATCTTCGTTTTCCTCTGGTACACCGATTGCCAGACCTGATTCATAATATGGGTCACTGTAGTCGATTTTCTCTGCGCGTTCTTCAGTGATACTGATACCGGCTATCGCAATATCGAATGAACCTGTCTGCAGCCCCGGAATAATGCCATCAAAGTTTGTCACTTCCAGTTCGATGTCAAATCCCGCTTCATCGGCTATGGCATTAATCAAGTCGATATCAAACCCGACATATTCCCCATCTTCTTTGAATTCGAACGGTACAAATGACGAGTCCGTCGCAACCACATATGAATCTTTTAATTCACTGCTTTCACCTGAGTCATCACCGCTGTCGCCACCACTATCACCTGATCCATCGGCCTCACCACCATCAGATCCGCAAGCTGCCAAGAAGCCAATCAAAGCAAATAAAAGTAAAACGATACTTAGTTGTTTCCATCTTTTTTTGAACACTAAAAATCCCCTCCTCTTAACATTTCTACTTGTCCACCTTAAGACAATATTACCACAAAACACATTATTTAGAAAATTGATTATTTGTTGATTTAAAAAGCATCTACCCAATATAGCCGGTCTGTATGCGCTTATACGCGAAAATAATCATCGTTACGCCAAAATACTCGTGATTTAATGTTTTTAAGCACCCAGTCGTTTTGCATATAGCGGCTGAATTGATAATATATTGTCTTTTTTAAACGTTCTTATTTGTTTGCGTGTGAAACAAAAAGCTTTCACTGTCGTTTCGCTGATACTCCTTACCTGAATAACTCTGTGACTTGTCTGGTAATGGCTGTTGAGGTATATCATTTCGAGTTTACGTCGCGTTTGCACTGCTTTTAATAGCAAACGGTCCAAAAAAACCACCCTTAATAGGAATTATTGTTCGTATTGTGCCGTGCGCTTCGAATAGAAACAAGGGTTCAAATTATCATAAGAATTGATTCCATAAAAAAAGCTGTGAACCTTTTAATTAAGTTCACAGCTTTTGTATAGTAAAAATTGAAAGCCCTGTTTCCGCTTAACGGAAGGCACGCCCGGCTAAAGGGCTGAATCGCGCGGTGTTGAGTGCATTTCGCGTAGTGTGCGGAGTGTTTCGCGCGGTCCTTCTGTGATTTCGCGCGATCATCCTAAAAATTCGCGTAGTCCGCACGTGATTTCGCGCGGTCACCGCCTCAAATCGTGCGACCCGCTCAATAAGACTAAAGCCCTTCACTCATCGCTGTCAGACTAATCGTTATTCATTCATGCTCAACAAAATCTTTCCGATGTTCTGGTTGTTTTCCATGTGTTGATGGGCCTGGTTTGCTTTTCTCCCCGGAAATATTGTGTCAATAATAGGCCGAACAGAGCCTTTATCCATATACGGGATGACGGTTCGGGCGAATTCACTGCTCAGCTCCGCTTTATACGCATCAGTACGAGGCGTGAGCAATGTGCCTGTCAGCTGAATATAGTTGGACATGAGTGACATTAAGTTTACGTTTTCCAATTCAGCGCCGCCAAGGACTCCGATCAGCACCCAGCGTCCGCCCTTTTTGATGCTTTTCATATTTTTATCCCAATAATCAGCACCGATGAAATCAAGGATTAAATCAACGCCTTCATTGTCCGTTGCTTTTAGAACTTCTTCGTCAAATGCCTGTTCTTTATAGTTGATGGGCACATCAGCGCCAAGCTCCCGACAGAAAGTTAACTTCCGCTCCGATCCGGCTGTGACAATCACTTTCGCCTCAGAAAGCTGTTTTGCTAATTGGATCGCTGCCGTTCCAACGCCACTTGCGCCAGCATGAATCAGAACAGTTTCGTGTTGTTGCAATTTCCCGATCCAATAAAGTGTCTGGTAAGCTGTCAAAAACACTTCAGGAATCGCAGCTGCTTCAGCAAACGAGAGTGAGGACGGAATTTTCATCGCACGGTCTGCCGGCATGGCAACATATTCAGCGTAACCGCCTCCGTTCACAAGCCCCATGACCCTGTCACCCTCTGCAAATGATTGGTGGCCATTTGCATCAGCGATCGTCCCCGCTGCTTCCACACCTAAAATTGGATTGACCGCATAACCGGACTTCCCTTCCCTGTTCAAAATATCAGTCCGGTTCACGGCCGCATGGTCGACTTTTACCAGCACATCCCCGGCACCGATTTCAGGTTTTGGCATATCTGTTAATTCCATCTCATTCCGGTTATTTCCTTCTTTAACGACGATCCCTTTCATAGAATAAACGCCCCCTGCTTTTTAATGATACATATAGCGTGACATATCGCTGAACTTTGAAGCAATCCCAGTCAGGCCTGTTCACCCTTCATCTTCCGTTTTAACATCATTGAGGTCAAGCCAGGAAAGCATTTCGTAAACGACGGTATTAATTTTTTTATCGACCATGTCACTGCCATATTTCAGTTTAGCCCGTTCGATATTTTGCAAAACTTCCATACTATAGTTGATAACCGGTTTATCATCTTCAAGATTATTGAACAAATCAAGAATTTCATCCAAGGCTTTATCAAAACGTTTTGTTTCAGTATCATTAGCTTTCATCATCATCACCTGACATTAGTCTGTCCAAAGTGAAGCCGGGACAAAATTGTTTTTATTAAAGAAAAACCCGAATTAACTAAAATTGTAGTTGGTGCATATAAACCGATCCGGAAATATACTTCGCTTTCTACGGGCGGCTGGCGCGCCTCCACTAAAGCGATGTACCACTCATCTTTAAAATTGGTCATTTTAGTTATGTCCCAACCCCCATTTAATCCACGGTTTTCTTGCTGCTATAAAACACCGCCAGTCTCCATAAAGAAAAACTGACGGCGTTTCATTTAAAGCTCTATTTTACTTTGTTCACATATTGCCGTTTATCATCGCTAATGCCCGCCAGACAAATATCCGCGGGATCATTATTGGTATCCAGCTTTACTGTCGAACCGTCCGTTGGCAGTGTTTCTTCAAAAATAGCTTCATACTCCGGCACTGTAACTTCTTTTCGGGAGGCAAACATATTACGGTGCTGCGCAGCACGGAGATGTTCTCTAAATCCATCCTGCAGAATACCAGTGAAAAATTCGCCTACTGCACCTGAGCCGTAGCTGAACATTCCGATGCGCGAACCGGCTTTCAGATCGCTTTTAAGTTCCAGCAGAGAAAGAAGGCTTAAATAAAGCGAACCCGTATAAATATTCCCGACAACTCTATTGTATTCAGTGCTTATTTGGTAATTTTCCTTAAGCCGCTCCTGCACGTCGTTGTCCGCTTCATCGATCACCGGTTTGAGCGCTTTTTTGCCCATTTTCGTATACGGCAAGTGGAATGCGATTCCCTCAAAGTCGTTCAGACCCAGTCCGGATTTTTCTTTGTACCGGTTCCAGATTTCGGAAAAAAAGGCAATATATTGTTCATTGGACAGCTTCCCGTCGGCAAAAGCTTTATCAGAGTAGACAGGACGCCAGAAATCCATGATATCAGAGGTGAAATAAACACTTTGATCCTCAAGTGCCATAACTTGCGGGTCCGCACTAATCAATAATGCGACCGCTCCCGCTCCCTGGGTTGCTTCACCCGGGGTGGCGATCCCGTACCGGGAAATATCGGAGCCAAGCACAAGCACTTTGCTGTCCGGGTTCATCGCGATGTGGCCTATTGCCATCTGAATGCCGGCTGTCGCGCCGTAGCAGGCTTGCTTTACTTCAATTGCCCGGGCATATGGATTTAACCCGAGCAGCTCATGGACATAGACCGCCGCTGATTTGGAACTGTCAACACCTGTCTCGGTTCCAAATATGACAAAATCAATTGCTTCTTTATCCGCTTCATCAAGTATTTCTGAAGCGGCATTCGCCGCCAGTGTGACCGCATCTTGTGTTATCGGCGGGACAGCCATTTTTTCCTGTCCGATTCCGATGGTAAACTTATCCGGATCTACATTTCTGCTATGCGCCAGTTTCGTCATGTCTAAGTATAAATGTGGGGCGTAAAAGCCTATCTTATCGATTCCTATCTTCAACGTTTTTCTCCTTTTCCGGCAGTGTTTTATTGGTTGATTTACTTATTGTATCATAATTTTTAACGGATTAAATGGTTTGGTGCATTGTAATTTTTAACTGAAGAGGATTATCTGACAATTATAAATCCCAATAAGACTTCTGAATGTCAACTGCCCGTTTGACGGCTTCTTTTTGATGCGGATAAATGGGGCCTTCATGAAACCCGAGATTAAAAGGGTCCTCAACCTGACTGTCTGTACCGCGCAGTGCTTCAATTACCCTGAGTGTGCAAAAAGGCACGTAAGCTGTACTGTAGCCACCTTCATGACAGGCGATTAACCGGCCGCTCGTATGTTTCTCTGCCAGCTTCTTGATTCGTTCGCTCATTTGAAAATAGCCGTCTGCGGTCACGAGCATCCGCCCAATTGGGTCAAACCGGCTTGCATCCTGCCCGGCAGAAACGAAAATCAATTCAGGCGCATACTGATCAATAATCGGCTCGATCAGCTCATCAAACGCATACAAGTAACCTTCATCACCAGTTCCGGCCGGCAATTCAATGTTAACGTTGTACCCTTCGCCATCACCTTTTCCAGTAAAAGGGATATCGCCGCGGTTTTTCGGAAAAATATTTTCCTGGTGCACCGATATGAACAATACATCAGAATCGTTTTCAAACGCGCTTTCCGTCCCATTGCCATGGTGAACATCCCAATCCAAAATCGCGATACGCTTCAAACCATACTTTTTCCGGGCGTATTTTGCTGCAATCGCTACATTATTAAATAAGCAAAAGCCCGTGCCTTCTTCCCGTTCAGCATGGTGACCAGGCGGCCTGACGAGTGCATATGCGTTTTGCACCTTATCCTCCATGACAGCTTCAACTGCTGTGAGGGCACCACCAGTGGATCTCAAGGCAATTTCATAGGAATCCGGCCCGACAATGGCATGCACACCCGCATCACCACCGCCGGCATCGCTCAGTTTCTTAATCCGGTCAGCATATGCCATGCTGTGATTCATACTGATTTCATCACGGGTTGCCGACCTTGGCCGAATCTGATGTAATTCATCCATATACCCGGAAACCTCAAGCAAATTTTTGACACGGCGCTTCGTTTCCGGATTTTCCGCATGAGTGTCTGCCTGAATCCAGCCTCCCGAGCTTAAATTCAACGCGCCATTCCCCGTCTGATGCCAGAAATAGCTCTCATCACATATGAACCCCGTCATTTCTTTCATTTTTAACCGGCCTCCCCATTCAGATCAGTTCCAATTTTTAAATGATTCCTGTGATTCCTGTCTTTGTTTTCCCATATTTATGCTTTTACTAACACCTTATACATCATTTTCAGTTATCATATGATTGAACCATCAAAAATCGCCATAAATAAATGCAGCCGCTCCCCATGATGAGGAGCGGCTGTTGAACCAATTCTACTCAAAGAATTGGCGATTGAGACCAATATATTTTTCTTCTTTTTCTGGCACCTCATCCTCCATGTAAATAGCCTCAACCGGGCAAGCAGCTTCACATGCACCGCAGTCAATACAGACATCGGGGTCAATATAGAACATATCTTTACCTTCTTCTATACAATCAACGGGACAAACTTCGACACATTCCGCAGACTTTTCATTCAAACAAGGCGATGTAATAACAAATGCCATGTCAATCTCCTCCTTTATGTTACGAGTGTTGTTTACTCGTATTCGATTCTTGTTGGAACTGTTCTTTATTGAGATTCAAAAAGTCCAAAGCATTTAAACCTCTGATTTTATCCTCTTCGTTGTCGTTCAATGACTTCATTTTTCGAACAACATCCCCCGCTGGAGCTTCGCGCAATAAAAACGGGTAGTCCGATCCTACCATGATCTGATCTGCGCCGAATTTATCCACCATAAATTGCAAATTCTCCGTCTCATAAACGAGTGAATCATAATAAAACTGCTTCGCATAATGGCTTGGGGGGTTTTCGGTTTTTCGGATTTGCGGCCAGACATTCCAGCCTTTATCCATCCGCGGCAACAAATACGGTAATGAGCCGCCGCCGTGCGCAAAACATATTTTTAAGTTCGGAAACTCATCCAGCATCCCGCTCATAATAATGCTTCCGGCTGCCAGCGCCGTTTCAGATGGCATGCCGACCATATACATGAAGTTATGGCGCGGCATGCGTTCCCGTCCCATTGTCGCCCATGGATGAATAAACAGCGGGACTTCCCATTTGTCAGCGTACTGGAAGAACTTCCGCAATGATGGGGCATCCAGGTTGTTGCCGTTAACATTGCTTCCCAGCTCAATCCCTTTAAGTCCTAATTCATTGATGGCTCTGTCCATTTCCTCGATAGCCAGATCAACATTCTGCAGCGGAACCGTTCCTAAGCCAACAAACCGCCTTGGATATTCCCTGGCGGTGGATGCTATAAAGTCATTTTGAAAACGGGCCATTTCAAGTCCTTGCTCAGGTTCAGACCAGTAGCTGAATGTAACCGGAATCGGTGATAATACCTGAACATCAATTCCTTCTTTATCCATATCCTTTATTCGTTCTTCAGGATCCCACGTATGATTGGTGATTTCTCTGAATTTCTTGCCTGCTATCATAATATTGGCACCGCAATCACATGTTTTCTCCAATACGGGCCAGCGGTCATCACCATATTTTTCAGTTAAATTCAAAAAATCTTCTGATATAATATGTGTATGAAAATCCACTTTCAGGTTTTGTGTCAAAACGAACTCTCCCAGCATTCATAATTTGGAAGGGGTCGGGACAATGGTTGGAGCATATAATTCGCTCCGGAAATATACTTCGCTTTCCGCGGGCGGCTAGTGAGCCTCCTCGTGCTGACGCACTGCGGGGTCTCACCGATGCCTTTGTTCCCGCAGGAGTCTTCGTATATTTCCTCCGCTCAAGTAGTGTATTCTTCATCTTTAAACCCAGACGTTTTAATTATGTCCCAACCCCAAATACGCCTTTACTCTCCGATATCAACGCCGTAAGTGAAGTAGGACTCTGGTGGTTTGCTTCCCCACATTTCCAGACCTAATTCACCAACATCTGACGTCCATTCGATGGCTTTCCAGTCCGGTGAAAAAATCAGGAAGCCGCCTGTCCACAACTCAACACGGTGTCCGGATGGTTCAAAAACATAAATGAACTGTGCACCGCTTGTACCATGCTTTCCGGGACCCCATTCGATTTCAATCCCGTTTTCTGCCATAATGTTGGCAGCACGGACCAATTCGTCCGGGGAATCCAGGAAATACGCCAGATGGTGGAAAGCTGCGCCATTCTGGTTGGCGTTACGCATGAATGCAATTTCATGTGCGATATTCGTTTTGCTCAGCCATGATCCTAATCGGGTATCTTCTTTGTTTTGAATATAATACCGATGATGAATCCCCAGAAAATCAGTCCACCATTCCTGTTCCTGTTTAACGTCATCAACCATTATATTTACATGGTCAAAACGTCTTGGTGAGACACCTTTAAGGTGAGATTTACTTGGGTGACTTGGCAGTTTAGACTGCAGCTCAGGATCATCTGTTTCAAACAGACCCTTTTCCCAGTACAGTTCGATTGGCAATCCGGATGGTGATTTGAAATGAAGCACATCTCCAAGCTCCTTCTTCTCACCTGCTACAACTCGCTGAACATTAATATTTGTATCTTTAAGGTATTTTTCGAATAAGTCCAGAGCTTCTAGCGAGCTGACACGCCAGCTCATGCGATTAACTTCCGACTTGTCAGCTTCCTGCAGCACCAGTGTGTAATGGTCAAAGTCCTGCCAGGCTCGCAAATAAGCGCGGCCTTCCTCCTTTTCGGTTAAAACAAGTCCCAGGACTTCAGTATAAAACCATAACGATTCTTCAAATTTGGTTACGCCGATTTCGACATGGCCTATATGAGCTACTGTCCGTAATTGTTCTTCCAAACGCTGCTCGACTGTTGTTTCGTTTTGCAGTCCTTCCTTAACCTTTGACACCTGCATTACCTCCTGTTGAATCTTTATTTTATTTTTATTGCGCAGCCACTTTCTCTTTCTTTTCTTTCTTTTCCATAATGGTTGTACTGTGTGCCGTCGTGAAAGATGCTTTCGGATCGATGAATACTTTCGCACTGCTCACAGCAATCGGTGCTTCACCAAACCCGGTTGCCATCAATCTCACCTTGCCTTCATAAGTTGAAATATCACCAACCGCATAGATGCCCGGAATATTCGTTTCGGCTTTTGAGTTGACAACAATCTGATTTTTCTCGATCTCCAGACCCCAGTCGTTAATTGGGCCAAGATTCGATATGAAACCGTAATTGACAATATAATCATCAGCTTCCAGGTGTAAGATCTCATCACCTTTTTGCTGTTTAAGCTTAACCGCTTCGATATTGTCCGCTCCTGATAATTCGACAGGAACATACGGGGTCAGGACATCAATTGATGATTCCCTCATCAGTTTGACACTGTAATCATGCGCTCTGAACTTATCCCTGCGGTGAATAATGGATACTTTCGAGGCTGTGTCCTTCAACATCAAAGCCCAATCTACGGCTGAATCACCGCCGCCGAATACACAAACCTCTTTATTTTTAAAATCATCAAGGCGCTCTATCTTATAATGGAGATTCTTGCCTTCATACTGTTGTTCATTTTCGAGTTTCATTGTTTTCGGTTTAAAGGCGCCATTGCCGGCGGTTATAATAATCGTCCTTGAATAATGCGTCTGTGCGTTTGTTGTTATTTTGAAAATGCCGTCTTCCTTCGTCACTTCATCTACTGCTTCATTTAGACAGACTTCATTGTCAAATTGATTCATCTGCTCCTCTAAACCACTAACGAGTTCACTCGCTTTAATCTTCGGGAACCCGGCAACGTCATAAACGTATTTATCGGGATACAGAGCGTCGAGCTGTCCGCCCAGATGCGGGAGGCTTTCAACAATTTTAACGCTCAATTGACGCATCCCTGCATAAAAGGCAGTGAACATACCCACTGGGCCTCCACCGACAATGGTGATATCATAGACTTCGCTGTTATAATCCATTCGTCAAAACCTCCAATGCTAAAACGTACTATAGAATAAGGCTGATTTTCCCGTGCGGTCTTAAACTATCCAGTTTTAGAACTGATTTTTTATTTTTAATACGAAGCTCGCCATCCTGCTGGACAATATCGTACGTGTGTCTGCCGATAAATGTATCCACCACTTCCCTTTTCGTCCGGTGAAGGGTGAAGTTGCAGTTTACTTTAATGACATCTGAATCCAAGTCATCAATCATGATATTATGATAGTTCCGGACGGTCGTTGAATGCGGATACTCCACGTGTGCTTCTTTTTTCAGCAACCTTTCCGCCCTGTCTTGAATTCGTTTCCTGTCATCATGAATATAGAATAAGGATTGTTTTGCATCAGCATCCGGTTCACCCAAGGGCGGAACTTTATATGTCCCATCATCTGTAAATAATGCAGCCCACTCTTTCAGTTTCCACTCATCGAGCAGATGGGCTTCCCGATACAGAAAATCAACCAGATCAATTCTTTCGAGCGTTTTTACAGTCATGGCTGGGCGACCTCCTTGTTAAGTGATGCTTGTATTCTGGCGTCATACTCACGCCAAAAGCTTCTCATTTGCAGCTCATCGGTCCCCAGTGCATTCTCTTCACCCCGTACCATTCCTCTGGAGACATCATTCCACTCAACTTCCTGATTATTGTTATAGGCTTCCTGGCATAATTCCAAAGCTTCATTATCATCAGGTGTTGCGAAACCGCCTGGTCCAAGGAACTCCAGGAAGTTGTTATTTCTGGCCATACGATGCTCCGTATCTTCGTCTTTAGGCGCTAAAGCGTATGCAGTGGATTCGAGATACCCCGGTGAGGTCGGATAGAATGTTCTGACCGTTACAGCCATGATGTCGTTAATGACCAAATTCGGGAAAATGATAATGTTACGGTTGAAATTAGCAATCCGATCGGCACGTTCATCGCCAAATCTTTCGGTTAATTTTTCTTTCATCTTTTCCATATCGTTTTTCAGATCTTCATCCCAGATTGGCGTCCACTGTGCAACCGGTCTGCCCCACGGCGCTGTGTATTCAACAACTGCATGGCCATTACCCAGGGATTTTCCAACACCATCGAGTCCTACTTTTTTCAGATTAGGATCCTGCTGTTTCTTGATGTCAAAGTACGTCTTATGTGTCGGCAAACCGTGATAGAGATCGGCACTGTTTTCTGTCAGCAGTTTCCAATTGGCTCTGACACTGTATTCCTGTTCTCCGCCAAGTACTTCCATGCCCGTTTCGCTTTGGTCGGCAACCAGATCAATGTACTCTTTTGCACCGGCCAAATAGTCATACAGTGAGATGGCGTCATCATCAAAATTGACAAACATGAAACCGCGATAGCTTTCAAGGCGATTAACCGCTTTCATGTTTTTCGAACCGTCATCATTGAAGTCATCCGGAAAGCCATCCCTTCCCGGCATACCTGTTAAGGTCCCGTCGTTTTTAAAACTCCAGGCATGATAAAAGCAACGAAACACTTTGGAGTTTCCTTCATTGTCCCTGCAGAGTAGTGCGCCGCGGTGTGGACAGGTGTTGTAAAATGCTCTGATGACACCGTCCTGACTGTGAACAAGCACTAAATTGCGGCCTCCGATTTTCTTCCGTTTGAAATCGCCCTTTTCAGGTACTTCCGATTCGTGGCCGATAAACAACCAGCACTTATTGAAAATTTCAGCACGTTCCCTTGCCAAAATTTCTCGGTCGGTAAATACACTTCGGTGAACCAAAAATTCATTTTTATCAATGTCGTCATGAATATAGCTGTTCATTACAAGCCCTCCATTCGCGTAATCTAATAGGTTGTTCAAAAAGTCCGGTAAAAATAACAACGCCATCTTTATTGACGAGACTTTTTATTTTTCCCTCAACTGGTTAACCATTTAGTCTTCCCGTTTCACCAAACAATTGGAAGCACTTTCATAAGCATTTAAAAAAGAATTACTCCCTTAATGTTCATCTCACTTTTTTCAATCGCCTTTGTCGAAAAGGCTTACATTAATTATAAAAGTGTGACTCTTCTCACACCAATTGAATATATTTTGATTTTCCTATTAATTTCAAAAATATTTTTATACTTTTTTAAAAAGTTTCCACTATTGACATAATGTTTTCTATTACACTATGATTAATTCAATGTGAAAACGTTTTCCGAAATCGGTTGTTTAAATGATGAAGGCATATTTTGGAGGGACATAAATCAAATGAATGAAAGTCAGTTACAAACCTTTATGACTGTCGCCGAATACAAGAGTTATTCCAAAGCCGCTATTATCCTTAATGTCACCCAGCCAACAGTTACCTCACGTATAAAAACATTGGAAGAAAACCTGGGATGCAGTCTATTTACTCGCATAGGCCATGATATCCTTCTAACAGAAGAAGGCAAACGATTTATTGATTACGCTCATAATATTTTAAGCTATATGGATTATTCAAAAGAGATTGCAAATGCGCATAAAGATCCGGGCATAAAAGTCGGTTTCACACCGGGATACTCGTATTCATTCATTATTGAACTATTAAAAACCATCCAATCAATTAAAAATGTTGATATTAAAGTCATCGAGGGGCATGATTCGGTCAGTCTGAATGATCGCGTCTTAGCCGGTGACATTGACTTAATCTTTACAAGGGAAATCGTGTCTAATAATCCGGACATTACATCGGAATATCTGTTTGATAATAACCTCGTGTGTGTCCTCCCCAGCGATCACAGGTTATGTGACAAACCGGTGCTTTGCACGCAAGACTTAAAGAATGAAACAATTATAAGCTTTAAACGCAATTCGGTATTATGGAGTCAAATCGATAAACAGTTGATCGGGGCTCAAAATATAACCCGGATTGATGTTGAAAATAATGAAATGCTCCTGAAAGCAGTATCAAACGGGATTGGTATCGGCATCATACCTGAATTGGGAACGGATGACCGCTACAAAACGAACGTCTCCATCAAGCATATAACCGAGATTGATAATATCTCCAATAAGGTTTATGTCCATTACAGGGAAAGCTCCAAAATGAAAGACCTGGCCAAAAAAATCATTTATGCCATCATCAATCACAAATACAGCGAGGTGTATTAAAAACAGAGGACTGAAGGAAGATTCTGTTACGCGCGGATGTTGCATAAAAAAGTGACACCATTTTACTGTAAATGGTGTCACTTTTTTAAGGTATGATTCCGAGTGGGCTCGAACCACCGACCTCATGCCTGTCAAGCATGCGCTCTCCCAGCTGAGCTACGGAATCGTGTGTCTATGAATTTTTATCGACAAGTATTACTATATATAATTTATAGCACGCTGTCAATCATTTTTTCATTTTACTTTAACAAACTCAGCTGGTCAATCAATCATTATTACCCTAATAGTTTCCCGCCCCTGTATCAACCATGAGTGAATAGTCGTCATCGCGAACAGCCGCATAGAATATCCGGTTTCGGTCGGGATAACCGGCATCAGCAAGTGCTTCCTTTAACCATTGTTCATCCTTATTAATAAGCTTTAAATTCCGGTGTTGAATTCGGCCTTCGATCACCACCGCAATCGGCATTCCTTGATAAGACGTTTCAATATCCAATTGTGCCGGGGTAACGGGAGCATTATCCTGCTGTGGAACAATGCTGATTCCGCCGCTGGGTTCGATGATTGCATAGTCGATTAACGAGATATTCGGATATCCCTTTTCGCGCACTTCGGATAATAATTCCGTAAGGGTGAAACGTGATCTTTTTAAATTTTCCCGCACAAGTTTGCCATGTTTAATGACAATCGTTGGTTTTCCGACAAAAATCCTGTTTAATCCGTTAAACAGCATCAGTCTGGAAAAACCAAAATGTACCAAGCCAACGAAAACGAGGCCTGTTATGGTATGCGTAACATTATCCGTAACGATCGGTCCTGTTGCCAGTGTAATGACAAAAAAGATTCCGGCCAAGTCATGCGCTGTCAGTTGGGCAAACGTTGCTTTTCCCATCAACCGTATAATAATGATTGCTATGAAATACAATAGAATCAGTTTTCCCAGAAACACGACCATGAGCTTTTCCACCTTCGTTGAAACTTTCCCGGTAGTATCTGCTTATTCATTTGAAATTATGAAGTATCGGTCGTGGGCTTTTGGCTGAAATTATCACACAATCCGTTCAAGTCCACAATTAACAGCAGCTTCCCGTCACCTTAAAAAATTATTTCTGTTTCCGAAGTAAATACATTGGCTAAACCGCTGTTTACCTTTATAATAATAGAAGGAAATTTTCAAAAATGACATCGGAGGTCACCAGTTTGAAGCATGTGTTATCCTTTCTGAAACCATATAAAATCCCTATTACGGTTGCGTATGCGTTAACGTTAATCGAACTGATGGTCGAGCTGCTGCTGCCATTTTTTCTTGGAAAAATGATTAACGACGGTGTGGCAAATCAGGATATGAACAACATTATCATCTGGGGAAGCATTATGATCGCAATGGCGTTTGTGGCCTTTGTTGCAGGGATTATTAATACTTTCTATGCCGCTCACACAGGGCTTGGATTTGCTTATGATATGCGCAGGGAACTTTTCCGTAAAATCCAGGATTTCTCGTTTGCGAATTTAAACCGGTTTCCGACATCAGGCCTTGTGACGCGTTTTTCCAACGACGTCCGGCAACTGCAGAATACGATATTCATGGCGCTTCGGATTATGGCGAAAGCACCGCTCATTGCTATCGGCGGGGTTATCATGTCATTTATCGTCAGCCCCCGTCTGGCACTCATTTTTCTCGTGACCGTGCCGCTGCTTATAGGCTTTATTTTATGGGTGCTGAAAATAGCAACAAGGCTGTTCGACCGCGTCCAGCGCAATGTTGATAACGTCAATCAAACCATGCAGGAGAACCTTGCAGGCATGCGGCTGATCAAGGCATTTTTGCGGCGGGATCATGAAGAAAACCGCTTTAGGGATGCGAACGAAAGCCTGGCCAATATCATGCGCAAAACGTTTCGCTTTATCGAAGCATCCATGCCGATTTTATTGTTTATCATGAACATGAGTCTTATTTTTATCATCTGGTACGGCAACACACTATCAATTGCCGGTGAAACGAATACCGGTGATGTCGTGGCCATTGTCAATTATGCGATGCGTGTCGCAATGGCGATTTCCATGTTCACGTTTATTATTATGGGCTTTTCACGGGCGAAAGCATCTGCTGAGAGGCTTGAAGAAGTCCTTCGTGTGAAAACTGATCTGATTGACACAAACGATGCGCATGACAAAACGACCGTCAAAAACGGAAAAATTGCTTTTGACAATGTATCGTTTGCTTATCCAATGATGCCCGGCGATGCTTTACAATCCATCTCCTTTACCGTTCAGCCGGGTGAAAAGCTGGCCGTGATGGGAGCGACCGGTTCAGGCAAAACCTCCCTGTTTCAGCTGATTCCGCGTCTATATGATGCGAGAGATGGCGCGATTTTAATTGATGATGAACCCATTCAGCAATACAAACTGGAGAACTTACGGCAGGGCATTGGCTATGTGCCGCAAAATCCGCTTCTTTTCACAGGGACAGTAACTGATAATATCGCCTGGGGAAAGGAGAATGCTTCACAAGACGATATTGTTCAGGCAGCGAAGGACGCTCAAATTCATGACACAATCATGGATCTGCCGAATGGATATAATACGAAAATCGGCCAAAAAGGCGTCAATTTATCCGGCGGGCAGAAACAGCGCATATCGATTGCCCGGGCTTTAATCCGGAGACCTAAGATTCTGATGCTTGATGACAGTACAAGTGCCCTTGACTTGGCTACCGAGGCAAAGTTGCTTGAAGCAATCCATCAATATAACTGTACGACGCTGATTATCACACAGAAAATCGCAACAGCAATGCGCACCGATCAGATTCTCTTGCTGGATTACGGCCGGACACTTGCGATGGGCACCCATGATGTGCTGCTGGAAGACTCAAGTCTTTACCGGGAGATTGTGGCGTCACAGTTCGGAGAGGAGTCCACCTATGCAGACCAAACACTTTAAAGCCCCTTTTCAATACAAAAAAATACCCGTGGATGATCTCCGTAAGCAACAGGAAGAGAATAAAACCGACCGTGCCCGCAACACTGCCGGCACAATTAAACGCATCTGGTCGTATTTGGCGCGGGAAAAAAGCATGCTGCTGCTTGTCGTTTTAATGGTTGTTGTCAGTTCAGCGATGAGCCTGGCCGGACCGTTCATGGTTGGCATGGCCATCGATGACTTCATCGTGACACAAGAACCATCCGGACTTGGCAGACTGCTCATCGGGCTCTTGGTCATCTATATTTTGCATTCGTTATCGGTTTTCCTGCAGAACTATTGGATGGTCGGCATTGCCCAAAACACGGTCTATTCATTAAGAGAAGAACTGTTCCGTCAATTCCACAGGCTGCCGATCGCATTTTTTGATAAACGGCAGCATGGTGAATTAATGAGCCGGATCACCAACGATATTGATAATATTAACAATACGCTCAACCAATCGGTTATCCAAATTTTCACGAGCATCCTGACACTGATCGGTACAGTCGTCGTCATGCTGGTGCTCAGTCCCCTCTTGACGCTGATTACAATGGGGATAGTTCCGGTGATGTTTATGGCGATTCGCTGGATCACTCACAGAACCGGTCCGCTTTACAAACTGCAGCAGCAGCATTTGGGCAATCTGAACGGATATGTTGAAGAAACGGTTTCAGGTCAGCATGTGATTAAAACATTTTCCCGGGAGGAACGCGTCATCTCTGAATTCGGTGAGCATAACGCGAACTTGAGACATGCAGGGTTCTGGGCACAGACGTTTGCCGGCTTTATTCCAAAAGTGATGAACATGCTGAACTTTTTAAGCTTTGGCCTGGTTGGGCTTGTCGGCGGTATTCTCGCGGTACAGGGAGTCATCACAGTTGGGGTCATCGTGATTTTCACCGAATATGCGCGGCAATTTACCCGTCCGCTCAATGAATTGTCCAATCAGTTCAATATTTTGCTCTCAGCCGTTGCAGGTGCTGAGCGTGTGTTTAACATCATTGATGAACAGCAGGAAGAAACGGATGAAACAGGAGCCCGTGAGATTGAAGCGACTGATGGGCGTATTGCGTTCAACAGCGTCTCATTCGCCTATGACGAAACACCGATATTGAAAAGTGTAAGCTTTACGGCAGAACCCGGGCAGACCGTTGCTTTTGTCGGCCATACCGGTGCGGGCAAGACGACCATCATCAACTTAATCTCACGTTTCTATAATTATGACCTCGGCTCAATTACGCTCGATGGCATTGATTTGAAAGACATTACACGAAACAGCCTTCGCAAGCAGATGGCATTCGTGCTGCAGGATGCCTTCCTGTTCCATGCCACTATAAGAGAAAACATCCGCTACGGCAGACTGAACGCGACGGATGAAGAAGTGACAGCCGCTGCCAAAAATGCGAATGCCCATCAGTTTATCGACCGGCTGCCTAATGGTTATGATACGATCCTTGAGCAGGACGGGAGCGGCATCAGTCAAGGCCAGAAACAATTGATTACGATCGCGCGGGCCATTCTCGCTGACCCCGCCATTCTTGTATTGGATGAAGCCACAAGCAATATTGATACAGTCACTGAACTGCAGATTCAGGATGCGCTCAAGCGGCTTATGCACGGCCGAACAAGTTTTGTTATTGCCCATCGGCTCAACACCATCCAGGAAGCTGATAACATCATCATGCTGGAGAACGGCGAAATCATTGAGCAAGGATCACATGAATCTTTAATCAGCCAACACGGTCATTACTATAACTTGTACAAGGAACAGCTGAAAAATCGCGCGTAGTACATTGAACTAACAATATGATAAACTAAATAAACAACTGACCTGAGTTTTGAAAATGAGGTGTGCACAATCCGACGCAAAGGGACCATGTTTGAAAAGCAGATCAACAGCGCACCTTTAAATGAAACCATGACATTGAAAATTTATCAGCCGGAATCTTTTTCACTGCTTTATAAATATCAGATTTGTATCATGCAAGACGGGGATGACTATTATCAGCTTGGGAGAGCCGCGACTTTATCCGACAGGCTTCATGCAAACGAAGCGATTTCCAATACGATTTTAGTGGGAATTCAGTACCACGATAAACATGACCGCCGCCGGAAGTATCACCCGGACGGCGAAGAGCGCACGGCCTACAGCAAATTTCTCGTGCATGAAGCAGCACCTCTGTTGGATGATTTATTCCCGACGTATCATATGGGACAATCCAGAGCGCTCGTTGGTGACTCGCTCTCGGGAACACTGGCTTTCATGACTGCTTTGAACTACCCGCACACATTCGGAAAAGTCATCATGCAGTCGCCATATATCAATCAAACGGTCATTGATGCAGCACAGCAGGCAAAAAACATTCATTCGATTGCTATTTATCATACAATCGGAACACAAGAAACTGCTGTGGAGACAACAGACGGCGGCATTTCAGATTTTCTGACACCTAATCGAAAACTGCAAAAGCTTCTGGAGGACCAAGGCGCAGATTACATCTATCACGAGCTGGATGACAGCCACCACACATGGAAGTATTGGCAAACGGATTTACCCCGGGCATTTACCAGTATATTTGACCCAATTTAAAATTTTTCAACATTTTTATTTTTGATTCAATCCATTATTTGTTATAATTAAGAGCATACGTAAAATCTAGGGAGGTTGTATGATGAGATATGGAATTGTTATTTTTCCATCAAAGCCGGTACAGGATGAGATAAATGCCTACAGGAAACGGTACGACCCGCATTATTCACTCATTCCGCCCCACGTTACTCTGAAAGAAGCATTTGACGCAGACGATGAGGAGATTGACAAGCTGATTACAGAAATGAAGCATATCGCTAATAAAACTGATCCATTTACGATTAACGTTAACAAAGTGAGTACATTTGCACCTGTTACCAATACGATTTATTTAAAAGTTGAACCGATTCAGGAATTGTTTGATTTAGCTGAAACGATGCAATCCGGCAAATTCCCGGAAAACCAAACCTATTCGTATGTGCCGCATATTACGATTGCGCAAAAGCTTTCGCAGGATGAATATTCGGACGTATACGGCAGCCTGAGCATGAAAAATATTCAGTTTGAGGACAAGATTGACCGATTCCATCTTCTTTATCAGCTGGATAATGATGTT
Organism: Lentibacillus amyloliquefaciens; assembly: GCF_001307805.1. GTDB lineage: Bacteria > Bacillota > Bacilli > Bacillales > Amphibacillaceae > Lentibacillus > Lentibacillus amyloliquefaciens. Next base: position 1,661,641 of record NZ_CP013862.1, read on the forward strand.
TGGACGGTTTATGAATCCTTTGTATTCGGCAAGGAGTATGTATGATTATCCGAACCGTTAACTCATCTGAAGAAAAACAGACAGCATTTGATGTGCGCACCACAGTTTTTGTTGATGAACAGAAGGTGCCACCGGAAGTTGAGTTAGACGAATTTGACGAAGAGGCAATTCATTTGATTGGCTACGACGAAAATGTGCCAATCGCCGCCTCTCGCGTCCGATTTGTCGACGGCAATGGAAAATTGGAACGGATTTGTGTCCTGAAAAGTCAGCGCGGGAAGTCCCATGGTGCTGACATGATTAGGGCAATGGAAGATATTATATCGAAAGAGGGCTATCATAAAGCTAAATTAAATGCTCAGACACCGGCAATTGATTTTTACCGGAAGCTCGGATATGACGTCGTATCCGATGAATTTATCGATGCGGGCATCCCGCACGTTACAATGACAAAACAACTGAAATAATGAAAAGGTATCCTGGTCGCGATTCATAAGGATACCTTTTTTAATTTCCTCCTCTCTTTCATCTGCATGACAAAAGACGTATGTGGTTATGCTATGTAAAGTATGTAAAAGGAGGCAATTGTCTTGAACGAGTATTTGCTGATGCTAGCTGATGCGATATTTGGCTTTATCGCTTTATTCGCACTTGTTAAAATTCTTGGCAAAACACAGATTTCATCTTTAACGCCATTCGATTTTATATCCGCAGTCATTCTAGGGGAGCTTGTCGGCAATGCTTTATATGACGAAGAAGCAGGCATACCGAAAATCGCCTTCTTGATTGCGCTGTGGGGTTTACTGATTTATATAACAGAAATAATTACCCAAAAATTCAAAGGATCACGTTATCTATTGGAAGGCCAGCCATCAATGGTCATTCATAAAGGTCATCTTGTTTATGATGTGCTGAAGCAAAACCGGCTTGATATCGATGAATTGCAGCATATGCTGCGTTCCAAAGATGTCTTTTCAATTGAAGAAGTCGAATATGCCATTCTTGAAGCAGATGGGGAGGTTTCTGTCCTAAAAAAACCGGAGTACCAAACACCAACCATTGCAGATCTTAATCTGGCGCCAAAGCCTGTCAAAATCGGCAGAGTCCTGATCAGCGACGGTGAAATTGTCTGGGACAACCTGAAAGAAGCAAGCCTGAACAAAACATGGCTGGAAGAAGAACTCCACAAACAGAACGTCCAGTCCATTGAAGATGTTTTTTACGCAGAATGGCAGGAAAATCAGCAAAAACTGTTCGTAGCGCTTTACCATACTAAAAAGAAGCGACAGAACTGAAATTTGCGCGAAACGGAGGGTGTTTCTCTGAATTCGCTGAAGGAGTAACTGATGTTGCGGCATCTCCGGTTGATTCTGCAACTGTTCAGGTTGAATCGCATTCGCTCCGGTCGATACCTCCACATTCCTGGTTCATATACAAAGGGGAACTGTCCGAGCCTGCGACAGTTCCCCTTCATCTATAGAAAGAAGCCATTCTCCGCCCCCCTTGCCCCGCTTTTCGAGTAACCTGTTAGTCTATACCCTTATTCAATAATAATGATATCATTACTTTAAAAACTTTATCGAGAACTCATAAATGCATCCGCTCGCTGGTAATAAAGTATAGACAAATATCCCAACACGGCTGCGTTTCTTTTCCGCTATCCCTATCAGTTCGCGCTGTAAACGTTTATCACTGAAAAAACTTATTAAACCGCTGACGTGTGCCCACACCATCTACCCATACATACATATTCTATTAGGGACATCAGGTCAATAACACAAAGAAAGGGGTAATAATTCATGGGTTGTGGAAAGGAATTCCATTCAGGAAACTGTGTCTGCGATATATTAAAGGAAATCGTAGAAGCACAAAATGATGTCGTTGAAAATTGCTGCTCAACCAGCTGCGAACAATCTATCAGTGATTTGTTGGGTGAAACAGAAGCGGGCAATGGACTGGACACAGTACCATTAATTCTTTACTGTAAAGATGGCTGCAAACCATTCAAAGGCTTCGGTGCTAACCCGGATGATGTTGGCGACATGACATCCAGCTTCTTCTTCCGTGTTAAGCGGGTAGACGACGATTGTTGTGCAGTTGTTGAACTGCTAAGAGACCCTTATGACGACGACGATAATCCAAAAGACCCTGTTGATCAGAAGACAAAACCATTGTGTGCCACTGGCATCTGCATAACGGTGGACTTGAATTGCTTCTGCCATGTCACATGCCTGCCAGCGGTGAATGCTTTAAACTAATTTAAAACGTCAATTAAAACAAGGTGCTCCGTCAGTTGGAGCACCTTTTTCTTATTGAAGATTATGTCATTTTAAAATCCGAGCAGTTTTATCTCTTTAATCGTATCAAACGGAATTGATGTTGGTGTTGTCCGTCTGCCGACACGCATGTAAACATGATCATCCTGGTAGTCGACAATCAACCCCCGATAGTTCCGTCCGTCAGTTTTCACTTCACACTTCATGACAGGGGCATACTCAGGCGTATCCAAAAAGTAGTTAACACGTTCTTCCAGTGTCATTTCTTTAAATTTTTTCTTCTCCTCCGGGTCTTGGTCTTCCTCTTCCTGCGCTTCATCGCTCTCTTTTGAATACGCAATGTCTTCTTCATCATAATCCTTTGATTTATTAAAATGATGGCGGGTTCCAATCCGTTTTTTATTGCTCTGTGCCGTGGTATCGTTTTGTTTTTTCGGGGTCATGTAATGGCTCTGCATTGAGGCCTTGGGTGATTTGATATGCGGCTGATGAATGTAGAGTAATGGGCTTTTTGCATTTTTATGATCTCCCATTTATCATACGCTCCTTTATATTCCTTTCGTCAGCCTATTATATGAATCCTTTTATAAATCTGTGTATGCCTAATGAAACCGAAAAAGCACCACCCCTTTTAAGAGCAGTGCCTGAATTCAGTCTTATCCAAAAAGGCCTAATAGCCATGGTGCTGCATATAAGACCATAAACATAACGCCATAGTTCACGCCATTTTTATATAAAAGACCGGCCACGAACGCTACCAACAACGTTCCAAAGATGTTCAGAAAGCCTGCGTCCATATACGCCAGCATGACAACAAGGCCGGCGAATAATCCGATCAGTGCCTCGTGCGGAATGTATTTAAAAACAAATCGGACAATATTCTGTGCATACCGAATGATAATAAAATACGTGATTAACAGGGCTATAACAGCACCTATAACGGATACAATCAGCATTTCCACTGGTGTCAGCAGATGGTGGATATTATGCTCCGGTGTGAATTCCGGAGGCGCATTAAATAATCCCGCCGCCGGACCAATTGCCATTGGTGAAAGCGGCAAGCCTATGGCGATAAGTGGTATCAGGGTTCCGGATATGTATGATGCGTTTGTAACACCATCCATTGTTGCCAGAGCCCTCGATGCCCTTTTGACCGGATCTTTGATATGTCGGGTCGTGAATTCGCCAATAAAGACAGTCATTCCAACGGGTGTAAGGAAAAATGTTAATGTGCCGATCACACTGCCCAAAGCTGAACTTCCCGATTCTTTTTTATTCAGTATTTTAAAGGGATTCGGAAGACCTTTTTCTTTCTTTGTATTTTTTATCTGGATTTCTTTTTTGCCTAAAAACGGCAGACTGTCCCGATGATTTTTATCAATCAGCTCGATTAATGAGATGACAATAGGCCCGATTGTAATGCCAAGGAAAAAAGAGACAAATATTGTGGTATCTTCAGGGATGACGCCCAAGCCCCAATATAAATGCTGTAATCCTTGCAGCAGAATGCCAAATGGAATAATGATTAATAATGACAGGATTTTATTTTTAGCTAATAGCGCCAAAAATACAGCACCAAGTGTAAAGATAAGTCCCGAGTGTTCACTGATTACATCTGCATGCGGGATAATTAAACTTCCTACAATAAAACTGAGCGGAATGGCGACCAATGTGCCGATAACAGACCCGGACGACATCTTTTTAATCGACTGATCGGGAAGTCCGTGTTCCTTCAGCGTCATTGCATGTTCAACCATCGGTGCTGACATTACCCCGCCAGGAATCCCGGCGACTGCCACAGGGATTGAGTCTGTCAATTTTTTGGCAACAATCGCGGACATGAAAAATGCTAAAATGACATACGGGGAAAAGTCTAATAGCACCAATGCAATGGTAACCGGAGCTAGTACGGCTGTTTCATCAGTGCCCGGGGCTATACCAATCAATGTATAAAGTCCGGCACCCAGTATGGCTGCAATAACAATTTGAATGATTATAACCGGATCCATCACGACTCCTCCTCAATATCTTTAATTTCCCGCTTAGGTTTAATTATGATTGAACTAATGATAAAACCGATCACCCCGCCGACAAGCCCAAAGATCAAGGGCTGGGGATCGTCACCGGGTGCAATCAGATAACCACCCAGTGTCATCACGATACAAATAAGCATCGCAATTAATAAATCGCTGAGCTTTACATTGTCTCCCCAAATATCAAATAGTGATTTCTTTTCTTCGGACAATCTCCTCACTCCCCTTTCTGTTATACGTTTCAGGACTGAAGCTGGTTAACAATTTCCTTTATCTTGTCAAACGTGTAAGACCCTTCCTTTTCTGCAATTTTCAAGACTTCATCAATCTGATTATCCCTGGCACCTGCCATTGACGCCATATTTCTTGCATGCAGTTTCATATGTCCTTTCTGTATTCCTTCTGTTGCCAAAGCTTTCAGTCCTGCAAAATTCTGCGCCAGCCCAATGGATGCAATAATACCTGAAAGTTCCTCAGCTGTTTTTACATTTAATATTTTCGTAACCGTTTTAGCAACCGGATGGGATTGTGTCGCGCCACCAACTAAACCGACCGAAAGCGGCAACTCAATCGTGCCGTGGATATCACCATTTTCTGCAAGCTCATAACGCGTCAGGGACTGATATACTCCGGATCTTGCCGCATATGCATGCGCCCCTGCCTCAATTGCGCGTGTATCATTTCCGGTGGCCATGACGGCTGCTGTTATGCCATTCATAATTCCTTTATTATGCGTGGTGGCCCGGTATGGGTCATGAACAGCCAGGTCATACGCGTCCATGAAACGAAAAGCCGCTTCACGGTCATCTCCAAACGGGTTCTCAAACACAGCTCTTGCGCGTACAACACGTCGGTCAGCCAAGTTCGATAAAATTCTTAGCACCACCTGTCCGCCGGTAATCCTTTCAATTAATGGGGCGCTTGCTTCTGCCATGGTGTTAACTGTATTAGCACCCATTGCATCTTTCGTATCAACAATCAAGTGTACCACAACCATCTTTTCACGTTCAGTTCGAACAATCTTAACTTCCAAATCAATTGCCCCGCCGCCGAACGAAACAAGTGTCGGGTCCTGTTCATTACAGAAGGCCAATAATTCTTCTTTTGTTTCATAGATTTTGGCCAGAGCAAAATATGGATCGTTCAGACCAGTCACTTGAATCTGAGCTCTCACAATCGACCCTGAATAGGACGTATGAAACCCGCCGGAAGGATAAGCATGTTTCGCTGCATGACTGACCGCCGCTATCACGGATGGTTCCTCTGTTGCCATTGGGACAAATACATCTTTGTCATCCACCTTAAAATTAGTCGCCAGCCCTAACGGAACCGGAAACGTCCCGATTACATTTTCAATCATGCGATTCGCTTGATTGATACTGAATGTCGTCTCGCCGGATAAAATTTTTACATCTTCCTCAGATAAACCTGCAAATTCACTTACTGTTTTCAATCTCTCTTCCGGTGATTTTTGATAAAATTTTGAAATACGTGATGTCATAATAATACCTCCATATATGAAATCGGTTTCAATTTTGACTTAAAGTTTCATGACATTCAACATTGTTGACTTAAGTATATAACTAATTTACTTTAAATTTCAATCAATTTTGTTTAATTACTGTTTTTTGCCAATTTGGTTAGCATGAAATTTCTGTCATTAAAGGGGCTTCGCGCAACAGTTTTAAAATATCCAGGAATTCATCAGAACCGTATCACCATTGTGATGGTACGGTTCTTTTTTTATTTACACCAAATACTGCATAAATGTCGTTGCCAGACCAAAATAAATTAAAACCGAAATAATATCATTGATTGTCGTAATAAATGGCCCTGAAGCAACGGCAGGGTCAATTTTCAACCTGTCCATCAGCATCGGCACAAGCGCACCTGCCAATGTCGCGATCACTAAAGTCGCCATAATCGATAAACCAACAAGCACACCTAGAAAGAAATCATCCTGCCAGAAATAAACGATCACCGTGATCAATATTCCGCACACAATGCCGTTAATCAGACCGGTACCTGCCTCACGAGCGACCAGTTTCATTTTGCCCTGTTTTCCATAATCACCGGTTGTAATCCCGCGTACAGCAACAGCCAGCGCTTGTGTGCCGGTGTTTCCGGCCATCCCGGCAATCAATGGAATAAAGATAGCAAGCACCGACACCTGCTCAAGCGTTCGCTCAAATTGACCGATCAGACTCGCGGTCAATATGCCTAAAAACAGCAGAATAACGAGCCACGGCAATCGTTTTTTTGCCGAGATAAAAGCACTGTCTTTCGGCCGGTCCATATCAGACACACCGGCCAGCATGGAATAATCCTCGCTTGCCTCTTCTTCCATAACATCCAGGATGTCATCGACGGTTATAATACCGAGCAAATGATTCTGAAAATCAACAACAGGCATCGCGAGGAAGTCATAATCACGAATCATTTGAGCCACATCTTCCTGATCTTTTGCCACTGATACAGATAAGACCTTTTCACTCATCATTTCCGCAATTTGAACGTCAGGCTCGGAGATGATTAAGTCCCTTAGTGATAAAACCCCGACAAGATGTTTATCTTCATCAACGACATATAAATAATAAATCGTCTCTGCCTCAGGCGCTTCCGCTTTCAGAAATTGCATGACTTCCCGGACTGTTTTGTGCTCATAAACCGAAATAAATTCGGTCGTCATAATACTTCCGGCTGACTTTTCTTCATAGTGAAGCAGTTCTTTTATTTCGGAAGCATTTTTATCATCCATGAGTGTCAAGAGACTGACAACAACGTCCTTTTCCAGTTCATTTAAAATATCCACCGCGTCATCTGTTGCCATTTCGGCCAAAACCATTGCTGCAAAGCGCGGGTCCATTTCCGTAAACAGCGGCTTGATATCGTCAAGCTCTATATGCTCCATGACATCTGCCGTTTCTTCCGGCGATAAGTATGTATAGATTTTTAACCGGGTTTCTTTCGGCATCTCAATGAAAAACGAAGCCTGTTCATATGGATGCATTCCCAAGAACTGCCCGCGGAAAGAATCGATCTGTTCGTTATCCGCAAACATCTGCAATTCTTCTTCAAAAAATTGTTCTATATTGCTGTTTTCCATGTCATCACGCCCTTTTACAATAATACTATTATAGCATTTTGGATGTTTTTTCACTAGAATACTTAATTTATCGCTTGTTTTCGTGTAAACTAAGGATATAATGGATTCATATTGTATTTATACATGGCAATGGTATTACTATTCCCTATAATAGATCGTTCGAAAACGTTGGCAATGCGAATACAATATTATAATAAATAAATCAAAAAACAACAAGAATTCATGGAAAGTAAGGTTAAATAATGCAAAACCGATCAAGTTTTAATATCGATTATACATTATTGTCCATTCTCATTTTGCTGGGTCTGGTCAGTATTTTTACACTGAATATCATCGAGCCTTCATTGCCGTCCAAATATGATGGTTCCAATTTCTGGTTCCGGCAAGCGATGTGGTATATAGCCGGCGGTGTCATTATTGGTGCTGTGATGCTGATTGATTATGACCGGTTCCATCAAATTACCTGGTTTTTATACGGCATCGGTGTCCTGTCATTGCTTATGCTTTACCTCAAATTCCCCTCGGGGATAATACATGAGGCAAACGGCGCAACCAGCTGGTTTAGCTTCCCCGTTATCGGCACCATCCAGCCTGGGGAATTTATCAAAGTCATTTTAGTTCTGACACTTGCACATGTGATTGTCAGACATAATGCCAAATATGTTGATAAAACCTTTAAGAGTGACTTAGGTCTGCTTGGAAAAATCATTGCGCTCGCTGCGCCAATCATGTTCTTTCTGATGGAGCAGCCGGATTTGGGCGGACTTTTGGTCATCGCTGCGATAACAGGATGTATGATTCTCGTATCAGGGATCAGATGGCGAATTTTGTTGATCATTTTCTTCCTGGGAGTGACTGCCGTTTCGCTGGTCGCTGCCGTTTGGATTTTCTTTCCCGCACAAGTTGGAACATTCCTTGAAAACTTAGGTTTGGGGCACGTGGCGAGCCGTTTCACCGGCTGGCTGAATCCTGATGAGAATCCCGACGCAGGTTATCAGCTGCTGACAGCTATGCTTGCCGTCGGATCAGGCCAATTATTCGGAAAAGGCATGAACAACATGGAAGTCTATATACCGGAGAGACATACCGATATGATTTTCACAGCTGTTGCCGAGCAATTTGGTTTTATCGGTGCAAGTATTGTCGTGACACTATTTTTCTTATTAATTTACCGGTTGATTCACATCGCTATCCAAAGCAACGATGCTTACGGCAGTTTTCTCATTACCGGCATCATCGGCATGTTTGCTTATCAGATTTTCCAGAATATCGGCATGTCGATTCAGCTGCTGCCGATCACCGGTCTTCCTTTACCATTTTTGAGCTACGGGGGAAGCTCGACACTGACGTATATGCTGGCAATCGGCATTGTGCTCAATGTTCACTCCAGAACAAGAGAATATATGTTTGAAACAAGGTGGAAAAATTAATGCGCTATGATGTCATTGGTGATGTACATGGATGTCTGAATGAATTGCATGCACTCTTTTCAGCCATGGGATACAAGCAAAAGGATCACATCTATGTGAATCCGGATGGACGTATCCCTGTTTTTTTAGGTGATATTACCGACCGCGGACCCCACTCGGTGAAAATGATACAGTTTGTCTATAATATGGTTGTCAAACACGGGAAAGCCCATTATGTCCCCGGCAACCATTGCGATAAACTGTACCGCTATTTTCTGGGCAATAACGTCCAAGTGCGGCATGGACTGGAGACAACCGTGGAAGAATACGAAGCTCTGCCACAAGCCGAGCAGCAAATGGTCAAATCTCAGTTTATGGAACTCTATGATCAGGCTCCGCTCTATCTCGAGCTGCCGGATGTGAACGCGATTGTGGCTCACGCCGGAATAAAGGGAAGTTATATCGGACGGAATGACAAAAAAGTGAAAAACTTTGTTTTGTATGGGGATGTGACCGGTGCGTTTTATGATGACGGCCGGCCGGTAAGACGTGACTGGGCGCAGAATTATCATGGCGAGCGTTGGATCATTTATGGCCATACACCTGTTATGAAACCGCGGATGGTTCATCATACCATTAACATCGATACAGGCTGTGTTTTCGGCAATCAATTGACCGCATTCCGGCTGCCGGAAAAGAAGACCATCTCCGTCCCATCAGAACAGCCATTTATAGCGGAAAAATTTCAGTATTTTGAGTGAGTTTACGGAGAATAGATTACAGCTAACAAAACACATAAAGATTCTAAGTGAAGATTGATTGATTTATTGTTAACGACAATCCCAATGACCTTCTGTCCCAAAAAAACAAGAATCATTGTCACGCCCACTCATTGCCTTTGTGACGATTCTATCCTGGAATATAAAGTGAATCTTCAATCAGTGGGGGTTTTATTTCTTCCCCCACTGATTGTTAGATGAACGAATCGGACATTTACTGGCAGCCATCCCCCCACCTAATCTTCATCGTATACGCGAACATTTGAGGTGGGGGGATGGCTGCCAGTTACATGCGGGATAAACAACGAATATTTTTATTCTTCTGTAGGATTTTTTAGTCCATTAAGTTCTAAAGCTGATATTGCTGAAGAACATCCTTGAATTAATATCTAAAACGGTACTCTTATAACCATGCTTTTCTTAAAAGATTTACACCAAGTTCGATTTCATCATAAGAAAGACCGCTAAACCCTAGTTTAATCATTGGCTTATCCGGATAATTTTTTATGAAATAGATTGAAGTTGGCCGCACTTTAACACCATAATGATGGGCCCGCTCGATTAGCCATTCTTCTGAACACTCCAGATTTATTTTAATTAATATGTACAAACCGGACTGTTCTCCAATAATGGATATACTTTGCCCGAAATGTTTTTTTAATAATGATACGAGGTGTTCCATTTTTCGTTTATAAACAAGGCGCATTCGCTTAATATGCCGATTCCATTCCCCATTTTCCATAAATCTAGCCATTGTAAGTTGGCTAAAAAGTGACGTTGAGCTTTCGAAGCTCAGGAACTCTCTTTTATAACGGTTTAACAGCCGTTGTGGTAACACCATATAGCTTAAACGTAGTCCCGGGAGAAAAGACTTTGAGAAATTTCCCAGATAAATAACTCTTGTTGAGTCAATAGAGGCGAGCGCTGGAAACGGCCGCCCAGTATATCGGAACTCACTATCATAATCGTCTTCAATAATGTATCCCTGTACCTTGTTTGCCCACCCGATGAGCGTTTGTCGTTGTTGAATGGACATGCTTACACCGTACGGACTGTGATGAGAAGGAGTTACATAGATTAAGCCTGAATCCATTTGTTTAAGTTGCGAAAGATCTGCACCTGTTGCATATACCGGTAAATATTCAAGTGAAAAATCGTGGAATTGAAAAGCTTCCCTGGCGCCATCGAACCCTGGATCTTCTACGATAATACCTGAATAATCTTTTTTTAGTATATGGCCCAGATTGATAAGCATTTGTTGTGTGCTGCTACCGACCATAATGGCATCTGCATCTGTTCTTACCCCACGTGATTGGAGTAAGTATGCGGCAATTTGTTCGCGCAGACTCACCTCTCCAAAAGGTTCTCCATACCGAAAGCTTTCAGGTAATGTTAAGACCTGATTCGCTATTCGCCTCCATATTTTTAAGGGAAAATGGGATCCGTCAACAGCATCTGTCCGAAAATCGATACGAACGGACTCTTCCTTTCTCACCCTCTTTTTGTTAGGGAGGATTGGTGATTCCTGGGATAAAGATAGCTCTAATGGATTGACAAAATAACCTTTTCGTCCTTCTCCGCGAATATAACCCTCCGCTACAAGTTGGTTATACGCCGTTAGGGTTGTATTACGGCTTACATGGAGAGATTCAGCAAGTTGCCGAATGGAGGGCAGTTGTTCATCAGCTTTCACATTGCCCTGTTCAATAAATGATTTAAACTGCTCGTAGATTTGTTTGTATTTGGGAGAGCTTTCGTTTAAAGCAAAAAGATAATTTTTCATATATTTCTCTCCTGACATGCTTGATTATTTTAAATTGTATCTTTTTAAATGTCAGTTTACATCATAATATATTTTATATGAGCGATAAAATCTTTTCAAACACGAAATTAGATAAGGAGTGATGATGATGTATATTCCAAAGCACTTTGAAATCAAAGATGAAGAAGTGATTTATGATATTATTGAGGAAAATAGCTTTGCTACACTATTTTCCCAACATCAGGGTCATCCGTATGCGACCCACCTTCCTTTGATTTTAGATAAAGACAAAAGATATTTGTACGGCCATTTTGCAAAACCGAATAAGCAGTGGAAAGATATAGAGGAACAGGAGGTACTTGCCGTTTTTCAGGGACCGCATTGTTATATTTCGTCTTCCTGGTATGAAACAGATAAAGCCGTACCGACATGGAATTACGTATCTGCTCATGTATACGGAAAGGTTGATATCATAGACGGGGAAGAAATGATGGATTCCCTTCATCAAATGGTGTTGAAATATGAAGATCCAAATAGTTCATATCAATGGGACCAATTGGATGCTCATTTTTTAGAAGGGCAGGCAAAAGGCATTGTTGGATTCAAAATCAAGATCGATAAAATCGAAGGAAAGGCAAAGTTGAGTCAAAATCATTCTGCTGAGCGATTAAAGCTTGTTATTTCACAAATTGAACAATCCACAAGTGAGGATGAGAGGGAAATTGCATCTCATATGCAAACAATTCTTAGAAAGAAAGCTTGAAGCAAACAAAGCTCATGGATGACACATCATAACAATAATCTTTGAAAGCGAGGAATATGTATGCGTTTTGAAACAAAAGCCATTCACTCCGGACGGCAGGTTGACAAAACAACGAGCTCGGTCACCATGCCAATCCATCTCTCTACGACATTCGAACGAGCTGCAGACGGCTCATATCCAAATGAATTTGTATATAGCCGTGAAAATAATCCTAATCGTCATGTCTTGGAAGACTGCCTCACATCACTTGAGGATGGACATGATTCCGTCGCCTTCGCATCAGGGATGGCAGCCATCACATCATTAATCGAAGCGCTTCCTGCCGATAAACCGCGCCGGGTGATTATGCCAAGCGATATGTATTTTGGGATTCGTTCCCTTCTTTCAGATACGGATATCGGAACAAATTTCGATTTTGACATTGTAGACATGACAAATCTCAATAATGTTGAGAAGGCGATAAATAGGGCACCAACCGGTCTGGTTTGGATTGAGACACCTTCTAATCCACTTCTGAAAGTTACTGATATTGAAGCAGTGGCACAGATAGCGCAAGAGGCCGGTGCGTATACCGTTGTTGACAATACGTGGGCCACTCCAGTTCTCCAGCGTCCGCTTAGGTATGGAGTTGATTTCTCACTTCATGCTGTGACCAAATATATCGGTGGGCATAGTGATTTAATGATTGGTGCAGCTATCGCAAAATCCGATAGCCCTATGTTAGCCAATTTGAGGGCTTGGCAGCATGCAAAAGGTGCAGTGCCTTCTCCATTCGAATGCTGGCTTGCTTTGCGCGGCGTTCAATCGCTTGCCCAGCGTATGGCGACACACTGTTCAAATACCTCGGCAATTGCGGATTTTTTGGTACATCACCCAAGTATCGAAGCCGTTCATTATCCCGGTCTTGCTGAACATCCGGGACATCATATTGCAGCACGGCAAATGAGTTCATTCGGCGGTATGTTGTCCTTTCAGGTAAAAGGCGGCTGGGACGCGTCAATGGCTGTTGCTGCAAAGGTACAATTGTTTACCCGTGCTACAAGTCTGGGTGGAACGCACAGTTTCATTGAGCACCGTGCTTCAGTTGAAGGAAGCACAACGATGGCTCCATCTAACCTATTACGTGTATCGATCGGGCTCGAACATGTGGATGACCTCAAAGAAGATTTATTACAGGCTCTGGAATAAGTAAAATGAAACGCCATTCAGAGGGGATAATTCTTTCTTATGCCTCTGAATGTTAGTTGAAGAAGTATTCCCTGACTTTTGGGATAAGGTCATATTTACGCCATTTCACATTAGACCATTTATCCAACATTATGGCCCTTATATGCAATGTTGGCGCTGTTCCTTATTAGGGATAAGCGCCCTATTGTTGAAGATGCAAAGCCTTATTTTTAGTCTTTACAATGTTGGTCTATGAAATAAGTTTTAATCCAATTGCAGAACTTAATATCAGCGTTATAAAGAGCATTCTCTTCCAACTTTTTGACTCTCCAAAATAAAACATCCCAACTAAGGAACTGCCTACAACACTAATCCCTGTCCAAATTGCATACCCTGTTCCCATCGTAATCGTTTGTAATGAATAACTTAGAAGACCAAGGGCTGATCCAAGCCCAAAAATTATTAAAACAACTGTTTGCCAATTTTGTTTTACAGACAATTGATTAATCATGGCAACAGCAAAAGTTTCGAACAGACCTGCTATAATTAAAATAAACCAAGCCATTACGATCTGCCCCCTTCCTCAACCTCATCACTTTCATTATCTGTAACTAATTTCAAGCCAATAACTCCCGATAACAGGACTGCGATTAGAAAAATCTTCGCCCATCTGAATGGTTCTCCGAAGAATAAAATTTCTGCAATAACAGTACCACCTGCACCTAATCCAACAAAAACAGCGTAAACCGTTCCAGCGGGCAGTACTTGTGCTACTGTTATCATTAAATAATTGCTCAATATAATCAGAATGGCTGTAGCAGTCCAAGTCCAAAAATCATATGCATGAGCTAATCCAATTACCCAAAAAACTTCTAAAAAGGCTGCAACAAATAATTTAATCCAGTTTTTATTCATCTGAAATTACCTCCATTTTTTAGTATGAACATAAACACAAAATAAAAAAGCCTGAGAGAAACTGTTTAACAGTTATCTCCCAGGCTTTTATCCTTCCGTGACACGTCTTGCGTGAGTTTTCTCTCGGACCAGACCAATAACATGCTTGCGGAACCCTAGAAAACATTTTATTTATGTAATTGCTTATCACTGTATATATACAATCTTAAAATTTATTTTAATATATAATCGCTGTCATACCAATAAATACAGCGTACTAAATTCTATTTATGATTTAGTACGCTATATAGTAAGGGCTGTCCCTTCCCTTTGAACTACAATTTGTCCGGTTTCATATCATTCGGCAATTCAGCGGTGAACTCCTCCCACTCACCCGTGAATGGATGCTCAAACGCTAACCTGTGACAATGCAAAGCCTGACGTTCAATATTATTGGTCTCTCCCCCGTACAGATTATCGCCTGCCAACGGATGTCCGAAATGTGAAAAATGCACACGAATTTGATGGGTACGGCCGGTTTCCAGCTCAACATGAATAAGTGTGTGGTTATCATATTCCGTTAAGACCGAATAATGGGTAATCGCATGTTTGCCTCCGGTGGTAACCGTCCGCTCAATGATCGAACCTTCTTTACGCCCGATTGGTGCATTGATGGTTTCATTTTTTTCCTGCAAATGGCCTTCAATGACGGCAAAATAACTGCGTTTGATTATTCCAGCCTTTTGAGTCTCGGATAAGATCGAATGGCTCCAACGATGCTTGGCAATCAGCATGAGGCCGGATGTATTCCTGTCAAGCCGTGTCACGACATGAAATGTGTAAGGAAGGCCTTGCGCTTCATAATGCGCCAGCACCCCATTGGCAATCGTGCCGGACGTATACTGATAGGATGGGATGACTGCCCTTCCGGGTGATTTATTGATAACCAGAACCGCATCATCTTCATACACAATATCGAGCGGCATTTTTTCCGGAATCATCATGGCCCCTTTTTTCTCATCGGGAGGTGAAACAGCAACCACATCACCTGCCCTCAATTCATAACGGACTGTCTGAGGGGTTCCATTCACCTTTATTGTCCCGCCGCCGTGAACGATATGCTTAATCATGCGCTTGGAAAATTTTTGCTCCCGCTGTAAAAAGCTTCGTATGATTAAGCCTTCCTGCTGTTTGGTTACCGTCCACTTCATACTGCAGCACTCTCCTCAGATGTGATCTCGACCTCAAGCATCCTGTCATCCGGATTAAACGTCGTCATCAACAAATGAATCGCGGACACGGTCCCAGAATGGAAATGGTCTGAACCTGGCAAACCGCACGCGTTCTTTGGCCACCCGGCATTGAATTGATTTGACGTTGGAATAATTTTCGGTAAAATGATCGACTGCTATCAAAAATGTTTTCTTTCGCCCTATCGGCTTCAGCATGCATGTGTGATGTTTCGGCAGAATAAGCGGCGAGCCGATTGTCCGGAAAACACGATTGTTGATCGAAGCTATCTCAGTCAGCTGAATGGCTTCGAGCGACGGGTGGATGATCCCGCCGCCAAGAGCTTTATTATAAGCGGTACTGCCCGATGGTGTAGAAATGCATAAACCATCACCGCGGAATGTTTCAAAATGGTTCCCTTTGATTTCCACATCAAACACGACAGATCCTTCAGCTGTTTTGATTGTGGCTTCATTCAAAGCGAGGTACCGGCTCTCTTCACCGCCTTCCATATCCCGTATGGTTACCTCAAGCAACGGGTATTCCACAACCTGGAAGGGGGTCTTCGCGATTTCAATAATAAGCTTTTCAACTTCCTCGGGAGTCCAGTCAGCATAAAACCCTAAATGCCCCGTATGTACACCAATAAATGATGTGGAATCAAGACAATGAATATATTGATGGAATGCCTCCAGAAAAGTCCCGTCACCGCCGACTGATATCACAAGATCAGGATTGTTTTCATCATACGCCATTTCAAAGTCTGTCAGATATTGCTTCATTGTGGCTTGAATTTTATTGGACCGTTCATCACCTTTAGACACAATCGCAAATTTCACAGTAAAACCTCCTTACTTTCGGTGGAATATCCGCTTGGCTTCTTGTACTTCATTTTTAATGATCGACATCTCTTCGTCAAGTTTAAAAGCTGCTTCAGCTGCCCGCTGAAGCCGTGATTTAATATCAGCGGGAATATTGCCTTTATATTTATAGTTTAACGAATGTTCATTGGTTGCCCAAAAATTCATGGCGAGCGTTCGGATTTGGATTTCTGAAATGACCATTTTGACGCCATTAATCGTTTCAACAGGATAATTAATAATCATATGATAAGAACGATAGCCGCTTTCTTTCTTATGTGAGACGTAATCTTTTTCTTCTATAATCTCCAAATCTTCCCGTGAGCGAATCATACTTACAATAGCATAGATATCATCGACAAATGGACAAACTACCCGGACCCCGGCTATATCCTGCAGCTCTTCAATGCGGTCCGGCGGGATATGTTTGGTTTCTGACTTTTCCAGAATGCTTGCAACGGGTTTAACACGTCCCGTAATAAATTCAATTGGTGAATCTTTGGACTCATATTCAAACTGTTTACGAATGCCTTTTAACTTTATCTTCAGTTCCTCGACCGCTTGTGCATATGGGGCGAGCAGAGCTTCCCAATTCATGATTTACACCACCTGTTATCATCTCTTCCCATCAATTATCATAACATAACCAACAGCTATTCTTTGCATATTTGGGCATCTTTCGCCATACTAAAAACTATATTCAGCGGAAACGTAAATCTCCGCGGAATATTCACTGAAACGGAGGTATGGCATTTGTCGCAGGAAATAGAAATCGAATATAAAAATTTATTGATAAAAGATGAATTCGATCGTCTGCTTAAAGGACTGCCCTTCCCGGAGAAAGGTCAAAGCCAAACCAACCACTATTTTGAAACAGACGACTTCAGCTTGAAAAAGCAGGGCTGTGCTTTAAGAATCCGAGAAAAAAACGGTACCTATACATTAACACTGAAAGAACCGCATTCCACCGGCCTGCTCGAGACACACGATACATTAACCGAGCAAGAAGCCCGTGCCTGGATCAATGAAAATCAACCCGCTGAAAATGATACCGTAAAGCGAATCAAAGAAAAAGGTATTGCCATTAAAAATCTTATTTATTTAGGCAGTCTAACGACAAAACGCCGTGAATTGTCTTTTAATCACTCCCTCTTGGTACTCGATTACAGCACTTACCACGGTCATGATGATTACGAACTCGAAATAGAAGCACCTTCCGAAATGGAGGGAAAGAAAACGATGCAGGCGATTCTGACAGACTTTGACATCAACAAGCGCAAAACACCTAATAAAATTCAGCGTTTTTTTGATACAATCGACCGCCATTAGTGCAACAGCTAATCAGATTAGTTGCTCTTAATCACCGTCGTTGCTAAAATATATACAAACATAATAGGAGTACTGACTGATGATTAAACATGGCACAATTTATGAAGCTATTGGCGGCTTTCCAACGATAAATAAGCTAGTAACTCACTTTTATAAACGTGTAGGCAGCCATCCAAAATTAATACCTATTTTTCCGGCTGATCTGACGGAAACAGCCAGAAAACAGCGCCTGTTTTTAACCCAGTTTTTCGGCGGACCAAGATGGTATACCGAAGACCGCGGACATCCGATGATGCGCCGGCGGCATATGCCGTTTGAGATCACACCTGAACGCCGTGATGCCTGGCTTGAGTGTATGGATGCAGCTCTTACCGAAGCGCAAATTGAAGAACCCTACCGTACAGCTATATTTGAAAAATTGACCATGACAGCCCACCATATGATGAATACACCTGACAAATAATAAGCAGAAGACTGGATTGACACTTCATTAAGCCGGCAAATGGATGTTGGAACCCTATAAAACGCTCTTTAATGATTTGTTCACTTTTGACGATCCATTTGAAAGGAGAATCGGTGTGAATTGGAAACAACCAGAACTATCAAATTCCAATAGTACAAACACATCGGCAAAATATAGCTATATCGATTTTGTTCAGAAACCGGTAGAAATATACGTGTTTATCGACCCGCTATGCCCGGAATGCTGGTCGTTGGAACCATATTTAAAAAAGCTGTCCGTTGAATATGGTCGTTTTTTCACATTACGGCCGATTGTAAGCGGGCAATTGAATTCATTGAATAAAGATATTTTCGATAAACCGAAACAGCTCAAGCGAATATGGGAAAAAACCGCGTCACGTACAGGCATGTCCTGTGACGGTGACTTATGGATTGAAAATGAAATCTCATCGCCCTGGTTTGCCTCACTTGCCATAAAAGCTGCTGAACTGCAAGGGAAAAGAGCCGGCAAATCATTCTTGCGGAAGGTACAAGAAAATGCATTCCTCGGGAAACAGAACATATCCAGCATGTCCGTCCTGATGAAATGTGCAAGGGAAGCCAGACTGGATGTAGAGGAATTTGAAGACGATTTATTTTCATCAACAGCTAAAAAGGCCTTCCAATCTGATTTAAAGCTGACGCGTGAAATGGAAGTGGACTGTATCCCATCAATTGTCTTTTTCAATCAGCACACAGATGGTCAGGGGATTAAAATCTCCGGTCTATACCCATACGATATTTATGTTCAGATATTACAGCAAATTTTGCAGAAGGATCCTGTCCCATCAAGCAAACCGCCGCTTGAACATTTCATGAAATACTATCAGGTTGTCGGCACTAAGGAAGTAGCGGTTGTTTATGACTGGTCCACCGCTGGAGCAGAAAAAGAAATGAAAAAAATGCAATTGCGACAAATCGTTAAAAAAATCCCGGCAAAACACGGTACATTCTGGGAATATAATAATGAGTGAAGCGAACCTTCATTCAACGGAATTGGTTTTTATTCCGATAAATGAACAAAGGCTGAGGTCACCACGTCAATAGCCAACGCCTCCCGCTGTTGGCCCAAGCAGAATCAGGCATTTAGGGACAGTTTTCCGCTGTTTTTTGGCGGCTTACTGTCCATTACATGAATGGAAAAAGGAAAAACTCGGAAGCTGGCAGGATAGCTTCCGAGTTTTTTGATGTCGACGTTAAAAAAAGCACAAAAAAAACAGGATATACGGGGCAGCGTACATCCTGTCGTTCTCCGTCTCTGTAATAACAAAGGGGGATGGGAGAAAGTTTCATGATCAAAAACAAAGGGGTTTTGTTTGTGACTCATATCACACTATTAATAATATCAGCGGGATACGATTTTATCAATTGGTATGTTCAACTTTTCACAGAAATGTCACAGTTCTATTTAACAGGTTTGCCACATACGATTTACTAAAGTGAAACATCAGTGGGAGGTTTTTACCCCCACTGATTGTTAGTTGAACATAATCAGGCATTTAGGGACAGTTAACCGCTGTTCTTCGGTGGCTTACTGGCCCATAGATCCGGGATCAATGTATGCCTGCTAAATCCCCTTGCCACGGTTGATTCAATTTGTTACGAGGAGTTGATCAGATGAATGGATTACTGCCAACCCTTTTTTTGATTATGACATTGTTTGTTGCTTTTGCAAACTTGCTTGCTCTGATGCAGCTGATTCCATTGTATATTACACTTCCTATGCTTTTTATTTCCATTTATTTAACGATTTACTCATTTACACATCGCCATACTTACCGGGGGCGGATGCGCGGCTAACCAGAGAAGCAGCAGCCTCCACTTTAGTTCACTGTCGTCCGCCTTGGATCTGTCAAGTTGGCTTTTGACGAATAGATTCTGAAAAGAACGAAAGCCAATATCGATAAGAAAATTCCTGAAATATAAGGCAGTCCAATCGCTATTGAATAAAGAGCTCCGCCTAGCACCGGCCCGATTATTCGTCCGAGCGAATCAAAAGACGATAAATAACCTGTTGCCGCTCCGTAGCCCATTTTGGATATTTTGGTCAATAACGAGGAGACACTTGGCCGGATGACACCATTCCCAACACCAAAAACAGCCAGAAAAATGGCAGCAGTGGTAAAGTTTTGCGTAAAAAGAATAAGACCGAATCCGATCGCTGAAACAACAATGCCTCCCTGAATGATCGCTGCTTCCCCGAATTTTTTTGTCAATTTCCCCATCGACCCTTGAACCGCTGCACTTGCCAGTCCCATAATCATAAAAATATACCCTAGTGTAACAGCATCCAAGCCGGCTTTATCCGCCGCAAAATAGGCAAAAGTCGCTTCCAGGCCCGATAACGATAATGAAATAAAAAATTGGAGAAAATACAGTATGGCCAGCGGATCGCGCAAAACAGCGCCCCATGTCGATGCCTTTTTTGCACTGGTTTTATTCTCAGAAAGATGAATCGATTCTTTCAGGATGCCAAAAACCAGAAGCAGCGTCATAAGTGATAAAATGCCTGCTATATAAAAGGGCGCCTCCAAATTAATATTTGTAAAGACACCACCGATAGCCGGCCCAAATATAAAGCCAAGACCGGTTGCGGCACCTACAATTCCCATTCCCTTGCCACGGTCTTCCTCTGTGGTAATATCTGCAACGTAAGCCATGACAGTTGGCATATTGGCAGCTGATAAAAAACCGCCGATGATTCGGGCAATAAATAACATCCATAAAGTTGTGGACAGTGCCAGCATGAAAAATGACAAAGAAAGTCCGAAAATCCCGACCATGATAACCGGCTTGCGTCCTATTTTGTCAGAAATCCGTCCCCACATTGGCGCAAATATGAACTGCATCATTGAATAAACTGCCATTAATAGACCCAGTTCAGCCGGTGACGCTCCCAGTTCTTCGGCATAAAATGGCAGTACCGGAATAATGATCCCAAATCCGGCCATTACCAGAAACATGATAATAAAAGTACCCTGTTCAGTTTCAACTTGATCCCATCCTTGTTGTTCGTAAGCAGTTCCAACCCTGCTTTCATTCATAGCCAAAATTCATTCCGCATGTAACAGGCAGTAGACCCCCCGCCTCAACAACTCAAGTGGACAAGGCGTGTAGGCGGGGATCAACTGCCCGTAAATGTCCGATTCTGTTAAACTAACAATCAGTGGAGAAAACCGGCATAAATACGAGTCGGTATTTTCTTATATATTTTGGCTGGCTGCTTTCATGAACTGCGACATAGTGAAATAAAAGGCTGTCACCGACTTATAGGGGTGACAGCCTGTTGTGCCGCAACTTATTTCAACAGCAATTCTTCCATTTCGTTCAGTTTTTCCTCAAACACATCTAGGGCTGAGAGAATCGGTGCTTTTGCTGTCATGTCAACGCCAGCTTTTTTCAGCACTTCAATCGGGTAATCACTGCTGCCGGCTTTAAGAAAGTCCAGATAACGGTCAACTGCCCCTTCTTCACCGTTCAGAATATTATTGGCAAGTGTTGTCGCAGCTGAATAGCCTGTTGCGTACTGGTACACATAATAATTCATATAGAAATGTGGGATCCGTGCCCACTCTTTTCCGATCTCTTCATCTGAAACAACATCTTCACCATAGTATTTCTTGTTGAGGTCATGGTAAATCGCCGTCAATGATTCCGCCGTCATCGCCTCGCCATTCTGCATACGCTTATGGATTTCATGCTCAAATTCAGCAAACATCGTCTGACGGAAAACAGTGCCACGGAAACCTTCAAGGTAATGGTTCAGCAAATATAATTTTTGCTTCTCATCATCAACATTTTTAAGCAGATAGTCATTTAACAATGCTTCATTTGTTGTTGATGCCACCTCGGCTACAAAAATGGAATAATTGCCGTAGCGAAATGGCTGTGTCTTATGTGTGTAGTAGCTGTGCAGTGAGTGGCCAAGCTCATGCGACAGCGTGAACAGATCGTTCAATTTATCCTGCCAATTCAGCAAAATATACGGATGCGTACCATATGCACCGGACGAATATGCCCCGCTGCGCTTTCCTTTATTCTCGTCAACATCAATCCAGCGGCTCTCAAACCCTTTCTTCAGCACACTGACATAATCATCTCCGAGCGGTTTCAGGCCATTAAGCACATATTGCTGTGCCTGTTCATATGAAATATTCATGTCAGCATCTTTGACAAGCGGTGTGTAAATATCATACATATGCAGTTCATCCAGATCGAGCACTTCTTTGCGCAAGCGCATATAGCGGTGCAGAAGCGGCAGTCTTTCATTAACGGCTTCAACAAGGTTGTCATAGACAGTCTCCGGAATATTATTGCTGTCCAAAGCAGCCTGACGGGCAGAATCATAATTTCTGATTTTAGCATTGAAATTATCCGTTTTCACTGTCCCTGTGAGTGTCGATGCAAACGTGTTAATAAACTTATCATACGTATTATACATCGCTTTAAAAGCTGATTTGCGGACTTCACGGTCACCCGATTCCATAAACCCGATGTAGCGTCCATGTGTCAGGTCGACGTCTTCCCCATCTTCATTTTTAATCGTTGGAAACGATAAATCGGCATTATTCAGCATGCTGAATGTATTTGACGCACTTGACATTGGTTCAGAAGCTTCTGCAAGCAGTGCTTCTTCCCGCTCGTTTAACACGTGAGGACGTTGGCGGTTAATCTCATCCAAAACGTGTTCATAGAATTTCAGATCTTCATTTTCCTCCATAAATTCACGCAGTTTATTTTCTTCAATTCCCAGAATCTCAGGCACGATATAGCTCATAGAACTTGCAGCAATCGTTAAAACATTTTCAGCTTTGGATTCCATAGCCTGATATTTCGAATTGGTCGTATCCTGATCATTGCGCATGTGGGCATATGTAAACATTTTACCCAACCGCTCCGACAGTTCGTCCTGCAGCTTCAGGACATCGTACAGATTTTGTGCCGAGTCACCAATTTTTCCCTGGAATTTCTCAACAGACGGGAATTCTTTTTTCAAGGATTCAAGTTCTTTCTCCCATTCTTCATCTGTTGCAAATATATCTTCCAGTTTCCATTTCCGTTCTTCAGGTATTTCCTCTCTTTTTGGAAGTTCTTTTGCTGCGTTTGCCATGTAAAATCCTCCTTATATTCCTGTGATACCTTTTAATTCGAGGTTTTGTTAAAAAAATCCTGCCTGTCTCTAGAACGTGTTCAAAAAGTAGGGAAACAAGGACCGAGAATTTCACGGCGGCGTAGTTATGAGCATCGCAATGTATGCATTTAAATACATGAGAAGCTGAAAAACAAGCCAATGAACAAATTCAATGCGTCATTTGTTACCGGACTTTTTGAACATCCTCTTTTAGTATAACGAATTACTTGGGAAACATGCCCGTGTTTTGCTTCATCAATTCAATCATCAACAGCTTATCACCTTCCAGGGCTGCTTCGATGTGTTTATAAAACTTAAGCGGATTTTCTTTCGTGAAGTGGTTTGGTGATGTTTCTCTGATAACCTGAAGTTCTTCCAGGAGCTGAAGATATTCATAGATAGGATTTACAGATGATTTGATCAGAGGAAATGCATGTGTAGGACGAATATGCCGGCGGAAGAGATGTTGGCATCGTTTAACACTGAATGTTTCATTTGGGCTCATGTGACCAATCACTTCAACACACAACCGGCTCTGCCAGTCCCACGGCTGCGTTTTCATCCGAAATTGGCCAGTTACAGGTAGGTAAACGGGAGATGGAAGCGAGTCACGATGCAACGAATTGACATACAGCCATTGCTGCCAGGCCAATTCCCGTCCAAATGCGCGTTTTGATGGACGCATACGCAGGGATCGCTTGGCCGTCAGCCAGTTTTGAAACAGCTTTTGACGCGGTAAAAACGTTTTATGAAACAAATCTGTAAAATCCATGGCATTTAACTTCTGAATGGTCATGTTGCCGATTGCCTGGCGATTTGATGACAAGTATAAATCCTGAAATGTAATGAATCGAAGTGTATCGGGACAGAAGAAATATAAAGTAAGTGGAAAATCTGCAGAAAACTGATGAATAAGATGAAGGTGAAACGCATCGATTTTAATTTCGTTTCTTTTACGGCGATTAAATTGATTGACACCGATAATCCAAATCGGTGTGATGCCTGCCTTTTCATAGCCACGCGTCCGATCAACAATTTCAGCCGGCGGAATTTTGGCGCATTGGTACTCTATCGCAATTGTTTTAGCCTTCAGCCTTATCAGTATATCGGGGCGCTGAGAAATCTCGGGCAAATATTCTTCCAGCCGGACGTTTAAGCGCTGATGCTTAAGCCATTGATAAAGTAACAGCTTCCCTTTTTCGTGATACGCCCCCTCCCCGCCTTCCTGTGCGGGACAATTGCCTCTCGCACTATGCGCAAAGTGCGGCGTTATTTTTGAGCCGGCTTTCACGATCACCGGACTCTGACATGCCGGACAGAAAAACTTGTTATGCTGCTTCAATGTCCGGATCTCTTGCTTGGTAAAAAGCGCGGGTGTAACCAGTTTGCCATATTCAGTTTTAGCTTGGAGCATTTTTTATATCACCTCTTATTTAATACTATTCGACAAAAGTTGTCAAAATCCTGCAAAAAGAATAAAATTTGTGCTGCTTTTTTCAGGGGGCCGGAAAAGAAGCAATCCTCTCCGGTTGATATGTCGATGCCAGCCCCCGTTCCGATTAATGTTGTCTTTTAAAGCGTTAAAATAAGAACCACAAACAAGAAGCACCCGCTGTGAAACGGATGCTTCTTGTTGAATGAACTAATTCAATCTTTGTCATTTACTTTTGTTTCTTCAATTGTTTCGTCGAACTTACGCAAGTATTTAGCGGCGAAGTCTTTTCCGCCAAGTCCAAATGCAAGGCCGAACGCCAAGGCCAGTCCGCCTAAAATAAGCGTAAAAGCAGACGTTACAATTGATACGGCAATGCCCAGTTGTGTCAATGCCATAAATGCGGCAAGTGCTAAAATCGCATATTTTGCAAAACCTGCCAGAATTTTAATAGCCGGACCGGATAATAAGTTGACAAGCACTTTTTCGACAATGTTTGCCAGTATCAATGCAATGCCAAGTATCAGTACGGCTGCCAGCACATTTGGCAAGTAAGCTGTTATGCCGGAAGCTATCTCGACAAGAAAGTCCAGATTGATCAGATACAATGCCTGTACAGTCAGGAAGAATATAATCAAAACACGGACAATATAGCCGGCTGCAACAGATGGTGCCGTTTTGGATGACGATGCGTCCATATGGCCGAGCTGCATGTTCGATGTCAATCGATCAAATCCGACATTTTCAAGGAAACGCTGCACAAAGTTACCAATGAATTTACCGACCCAGATACTGAGCAGGATAAGCCCGATTGCTATCAGAATATTCGGCAGCATAATCATAATCTGGTTAAGCATTGAAATGGCCGGATCAGTAATGCCCGCCAGTTCAAGTTTCTCCAGCGCAGCAACTGTGATTGGAATCATAATCACAACAAAGATGATGTTGCCGATAAATTGTGCAAAGCTTGTACCTTCAAACAAGTTCTCGAGTTTCAGTTTTCTGATTAACCCTTCAGATCCAGCTGCATATAACAGATTTGAAACGATGCTTTTGATAATCTTTGCAACCAACCAGCCGACTGCAAAAATCAGAGCTCCGGCGATAAGATTTGGAATAAAGGCCAGCACGGAATTTAATAAATCACTGAACGGTTCGTATTCAGTGCGTTCAGTACCCCTGGAATGAACAGAAGGAGCACCAGATAGAATGCTACTTCGCCGGCTTTATTCATATAGCCTCTTGCTGTTTCTTCATCATCAGTAATTTTCAGCTTGGAAAACAGCTGCTGAATATTCAATTTAGAACTGCCCTGTGCAATCAGCCATTTCACAATAGTGGCCAGAATCCAGGCAAATACTAATATTAAGGCTGCTTTCAACACTGCCGGTATAAAGCCAAATATGCTCGAAATTAAATCTGATAATGGTGCGGCAATCATGTTCAGATTTAAGATGTTAAAGAATAGAATAAACACAATGACCATCAGTATGTAATAAACCGTCTTACCGATGACTTTCTCGGAATTCAGAGGTTTATCATCATCACTGCGAAATTTGTTGATGAGTTTGTCATCCACTTGCGTTTTCTTTAAAGCTTTTTGAATAGCATTGCTGATCATTTTTGCAACCAGCCAGCCGATCAGTAAAACAATGAGGGCAACGACAAAATTTTGCAACCCTTGCATAAAACCTGACGGCAAATATTGATCTACAACATTCATAACAATCCCCTTTCATATTTAAGATAGTTATATATACCTCATATAGCTTACCCATAAACGTAAAATGTCGAGGAGTTTCTAAAAAGGTCAAACAAAATGCTTATGACGCTATCGGGTGCTTGACACAACATTAAACAGGACATATTTCACATAGCGATGAACCAGTTTTCGGAGTCGATCAAAAGAGGAAGTTCTTCAAAAAAAGCAACTGCGAAGGTTAAAGAGAGAAGAAAAAATTTAAGAAAAGGCAAAAAAAAAACACTCTTTTTATTCAGAGTGTCGAATGGTTGCAGGGAAGTGGGAACGTATTTGTTTAAATGTGTCATTTTCAAAAATCTGTTTCCCATACTCCTCAAGAAAATGAATGGTTACATCCGTATCATATGCAAATTCGAAAATTTGGCTGAGCAAATCTTCCTGTCTGTCGTCATCATCTTCTTCCGGAAATACAGTATACAAGTAATAGCCGTCATTGTAATGATAAAGCGTGTTGTCGATTTCTCCTTCGTGACCCTGGAAATAATGACTAAGCTGGATGACATCTTCAAAATCATCAAAACGCACAATCAATGTGAGATTGCCATCTTCATCTTCTTGACCCTCTGCTTTTTCTTTTCCAAATTTATCGTCCAGTACGTCTTCTATTTTGTCATCAACTGATACATCAACTGTTTTCCCATTTTCATCCGGCAATTCAAGATTCTCGCCATCTTTGGAAATTTGTGCTTTTGTCACGACAATTTCCAATCCTTTGTCCATTGCCTGGACTTGAATCCAAAGCGGACCATCGACATTAAAGTCTTCTTTATAGTTAAGTTCTTCCATCATTTGCCAGAATAATTGTTCTCCCCGTTCACGGTTATACCAGATTTCTTCACGTTGGAAACCGCGATCTTCAATATCTACATACGTTATATAGAACTTTACGGTATTTTCATTTATGCGCTCTATTTCCATTTCGTTTCTCTCCCTTCGTTTAAGAATCATGACATCCAGGTCAAAGCCAAATGGTGGAAGAGTTGTATTTTTATCATTTACAATACCTTTTCCCTTATTTTAAACACTTATAACCACTCATTGTTTCTTTATCTTTATTGTATGATACAATCATCTGATTTGAAAATTTATATGCCTATTCAGATGATTGATTTTATATTTTAACCGATTTTATACCTATTGTCACTACTTGTGTTTAAATATATCGCCCTTTTTTCTATTTACTAACAAGCGCGGGATATGTGATTCGTCACGTGGCGGAACAACTCGGTCAAGTATACTGTAAAGAAAAAACGCAGACCTGAGTTTGAAGGATCTGCGTTTTTAATTTTTATTCTAGTTAACCATTCGTTGTGCTTCACGTAATTGGAAAGTCCGCACTGTCCTTGGCAGGAACCGGCGAATTTCATCTTCGTTATACCCTACTTGCAGCCGTTTTTCATCAAGAATAATCGGTCTGCGCAATAAGCCCGGGTTCTGTTGAATCAGGCTGAATAAGTCTTTCATCGGCAATTGATCGATATCAACATCCAATTTTTGAAATACTTTCGATCGGGTTGATATAATTTCATCAGTACCATCTTCCGTCATACGCAATATTTCCTTGATCTCATCAAGTGTCAGCGGTTCAGAAAATATGTTGCGTTCTTTAAACGGAATATCTTGCTCCTCCAGCCATGCCTTTGCTTTTCTGCAAGAAGTACAACTTGGTGAGGTATAAAGTGTTACCACGTAACAATCACTCCTCAATATAGATTAAATAAACATTTTATGAACAATCACTTATTATTAAATTAAAATAAGTTTAAATTACTTTCTATGTACAATTATACTATATTTGTCAATCAAAAGGTAGGGGATTACGAAAAAAATTGGCAATAAAATAAAGCACGTCACAAAATGTTCTAATTTACTTGTAACATTCCCCAATTCGTTTTTAATTAAACCTTTTCATTAAAAGTATTAGCCTCTTGTTTCTTGAGAAAAACAAGAGGCTAACTGATAACTTATCAGGCTGCTCCTATACTTTTTCAGTCAAGGTTTCAAATATATCATTTGAATCGCGTTCTTCATCGTAAGTCAGCACTTCATCTACCGGCTGATAAGCTTTTCCATAAATTTCTTCGTCTTTATACGTGTGAATGGCTTCATACATTTTCTTCATTTTTTCGTAAATTTTTTCTTCAGGATCATCATTTGGTGACCAGTATAATATTTCCATCGGTGTTTCTTCCTCAGTAGCGAGTGAACGCCGGTTATAATCAATATACTGCGCGTGGCTGAAACCCTCACGCTTATAGAAGTGCAACCGTTTTGCCGAATCACTGTCATCATAATCAACGGGCTCCACTTCCAGCAGAATTGGCTTATTATGTTCTTTCATTTTTTTAATCAATTTATGGCCAATTCCCTGTCCTCTTGCCTGTGAAGACACCCAAACATAATCAATAAAGATAAATGAATCAAATTCAGCATACATTAATACATGGTATGGTCCTTCATCTTTATGGTAAACATCCCCTTTTTCATCCAAAAGCATTTCCATGTGCTTTTTGGACTTCATTTCCTCAACAGGGAAGTACTTATTTAATTTCTCATACCAGTTCATAGATCTACTCCTTCGTTTAGTAGTCTTTTCCATTATAACGGGAATAGCGCGTTATGTTAAATCGGTTTTAACACTGTCTTTTCTTATTTAGCTCTGTTTTGCCTTGTATGAGCTTATTATAATTATAAAACCCGGGTTTTATTCAAAATAGCCCGGGTTTTTTGTTATGGATTATGGATAATGGTTAAATGCTGCTGCACATAATCGTGTCTGTCATTTTCAGCCTGCACATACTGATCCGTTGTGCATTCATTTCAGCGGAAACTTATAGTCTAATCCATTGGTGTATAATCAACATTTTTGGTGTAGGTATTGCCGGCGTTCCACAACAGGAATTCGTTAATGCCGTTTTCATTTAATGCTTTGATCTGTGCTTCAACTTCTGCCTTGCCGTATTGTGTCGGTGATCCGCTATAGAGCCATGGTGCTTCGAAATCCTGGAGCCACGGACGTGATACAGGTCTGTTATCTAATTGACCCAGAATTTCATTTTCAACTTTAGCGTATTCGTTCACGGTTTTATACGGTTCTTTATCCGGAAAATCAATGCCGAAATAAGATGTCCAGTGGCTTGGATAAATCATTGACGAAATGACATCCACGTTGCTGGCGATTTTCGGGAAGTTCTGTCCAATCCCCGGTGCTTCTTCAATTGTCGCAGTATAGCCGAATATATCGACCGAAACATCGACATCATAATATTCCATTTCTTCCCTGGCATATTTAACAAAGTCGGTGACTGCTTTAACACGGCGTTTCACGTTGCTCATATCTTCATTTTTATAATCGCCCTGGCTGTAGTCAAGTTCTTTATCCTTATTTTCAAAGCCTTCCGGGAAGCGGACATAATCAAATTGGATTTCCTGGAAACCAAGTTCAGCTGCTTTCTTCGCTATGTCCAGATTGTACTCCCATACTTCTTTCTGGAACGGATTGACGAATGCTTCCCCTTTATTATTCGTCCATACTTCGCCATTTTTTCGGAATGACAGTTCAGGACGCTGTTCGGCAAGGACTGAATCTTTGAATACAACGACACGCGCAATCGGATAAATTCCTTTTTCTTCCAGATATTCCAGCATTTTCCTTGGTTCATCAATATAATTAACGCTTGCGTCTGAATATGGTGAGTCCTCAGGTACACTAACTGTCAAGTTGCCGTGGTCTTCTTTAATATCAATGACCATCGTATTCAAATCAGATGAATCAATCAGACTGACAAGTTCGTTAAACCTCTCGCCCCCGGCTGATGGTCCTGTCACATAGAGCCCCCTGACAGCATCCGGATATTTAAAATTAAGTCCTGAATCATATGTAAAGCGCTGCATTTTTTGCTCGCTGTCAATCGTGGCTACGTTTGTTTTGCTTTCCTGATGTGAACTTGCTTTTAATGGCTCCTCACCACTCGTTTCCTGCGGTGTGAACGGTAAAATCACTGCGATTAAAAGGAGGATTATTGCTGCAGCAGTCATCATGAGGTGTTTTCTTTTCATTATCCATCAGTCTCCTGTTTTTATAAATCTATTGAATCTATTATAAAGGAAAATGACGAATAATAGAATATTAAATATCAAAATTTGACAAAAAATTATTTGGCTGAACAAATGCTTATCGACCACATTTCCTTAAGCCTATTTATATTCAACCAATTTCTGATTTATTCCATTTGGCAAAAGCTTTAATGTGGAACTGTCATCGACACGGGCTCCCTAAGTGATACCTGAAGATATTTGAAGCCACAATCATTTGACAATAAGCACAGGACAATTTGCCCGTTTAGCGACTTTATGACTGACACTGCCTAAAATCATTGTTTGAAGATTGTTGAGCCCCCTGCTTCCAATCACAACGCAGTCAACACCATTAGCATTTGCATATTCAACGATTTCAGGTCCGGGTTCACCATGCAGTATGCGCACATTGTATTCAATAACCGTTTCGTCGAGCTGATTCAGCACAAATTGAATCTTCTCTTTTCGTTTCAGTTCAATTTGATATTTGCTGTCATGATGCAGGACATCAGATTTTGAAGTCTGCTCATCGACCGCATAAACAACATCAATTGTTCCATTAAACTGTTCCGCCAGTTTTATGGCATGATTAGCTGCTCGAAATGATTGCTTCGACCCATCAGTGGCCAAAAGTATCCGCTTAAACAAAGGCTTCACTCCTTTTTTTAGCCGGTGTATTCGTTAAGGTGTTAAAGATTGATTTATCAACACTTGCATTTTACCATAAGGATATATATAATAGTAAAAACTTAATATTACCAGCAATGAAAAAGTTGCAGTACAATTACCCTCTGATTTCCAGAAAGCTTGTGGTCGGTGAAAACAAGCATCAAGGTGGATTGGAATTGGACTTTCGAGCTGAATAACATTTAAAGTGATTCTGCCTCAGCAGAATAATTAGGGTGGCAACGCGGTTCATTCGTCCCTGTATAAGGGGATAAATGGATCTTTTTTATTGTGGTATTAGAGGTTGTTCAAAAAGTTCGGTAAAATGACACATCGAATTTCTTCGTTAACTTGTTTCTCAGCTGCCCGAAAACTACACCGCCTCGAACTTCTTGGTCCTTTTTATCCTCCTTTTTGAACACGCACTATTAAACGAAGGAGTGACAATGTATGCAAACAGTTTTTTCAGGTATTCAGCCGAGCGGCACGTTAACAATCGGCAATTATTTAGGAGCGATTCAGCACTTTATCGAGCTGCAGAAAGAGAGTGACTGCTTTTTCTGTATCGTTGATGAGCACGCGATCACCGTACCGCAGGATAGACTTGAATTAAGAAATAACATCCGCTCATTAGCATCACTTTATCTCGCTTCCGGAATCGACCCTGAGAAATCGACATTGTTTATTCAATCGGAAGTGCCGGCCCACACGCAACTCGGCTGGATGCTGCAGTCGATCAGCTACATCGGTGAACTCGAACGGATGACTCAGTTCAAAGATAAATCTGCCGGCAAAGAAGCGGTATCATCTGCGTTATTGACCTATCCGGCATTAATGGCTGCAGATATTTTGTTATATAAAACAGACATCGTACCGGTCGGCGAAGACCAGAAACAGCACCTTGAGCTGACACGCAATTTGGCAGAGCGATTCAACAATCGCTATAACGACATCTTTACCGTCCCTGAAGTGAACATTCCTAAAGTTGGCGCGCGGATCATGTCACTGCAGGACCCAACCAAAAAAATGAGCAAATCAGATGAAAATGAGAAAGCTTTCATTTCAATGCTCGATGAACCGAAACGAATTGAAAAGAAAATAAAAAGTGCTGTTACCGATTCTGAAGGCATTGTCAAATTTGATAAGGAACATAAACCCGGCGTGTCAAACCTGCTGACGATTTACGCCAGCTGCTCCGGTGAATCAATCGAAGCGCTGGAGGCAAGATACGAAGGAAAAGGCTATGGTGAATTTAAAGCCGACGTTGCCAAGGCCGTTATAGATATCCTTAAGCCTATTCAGGATCGTTATGATGAGCTGATTGATTCCGAACAGCTTGATGACATTTTAGATAATGGTGCGGATAAGGCAACTTTTGAAGCCAATAAAATGACGCGAAAAGCTAAAAAAGCGATGGGCCTTGGACGCGTCAAGAAAAAACGGTGAGCAAAAATGGCGGGTCTGCTATGTGCAGGACCCGCCACCTTCTTATCTTAATTTGGATGTATTCTGCTTGGTGCCTTGCTCCGCTTCCCACATTTGTTCCAGGAACGGCTGCCCTTTTATCATTTTGACGCATAAATCTTCATGTGACTGGCTCCACCCGTATTTAACACCATCATATAATGTATCCCAAACGCTTTTTTCATCCATATAGCGTATATAAGGATACTGTTTTGGGTCCCATTCTGTCAGCCAATACCTTAGTTCCTCCAGATTATTGACAGTGCTTAGCTGATCAAGCGCGATCATCAAAAGCTGCTTCAACTGCCGTTCACGCCGCGTCAGCCCATGGACAAGTTGCGGTGCCATCGACAGCATATGGTATTCTTTTTCCACGGTCTTCCCTTCAAAATTAAAGGTTTCCGGCTTCGTTGTTTTGATCATATCGAATACGAGCTGTTCCTGGCGGGGAATCAGCCGGCTTTTACGCACTGGGATCTGATAGCCGATTGTATCAAATACGAGAATGTCATTGCCATCTGTTACAACTGCTGCAAATTCAAGGCAGTTCCGCTCCTGTCCTTTACGGCTATAGGCCCGCTTATAAATTTTATCCAACATCTCTTCAGGCAAGTCGTGCATGTCATTTTCAATATGGTCATAGAGATCCTCAGTTATGTATAACAACGGAACTTGGTCAAGCAGTTCGATTCCGTCATTTTTTCGCCACTCGTGAAAATAGCAGACACTATAACCATTTTCTTCACCTTCAAACCAGTTCACCCAGACATCGTGTAAATATAGCATAAACAACCCTCACTTTGAATGACTCATTTAGAGAAAATGTATTTAACATACATTATGACCAGGATGGAAAAATTTATTCGATTCATGAAAAATTAAAGGTTGTTTGGATATTGAAATAAGACGAAAGCAATCAAAATAATTCCAATCGGAAACAGATAACATTCGGGACGCCCTGCTATAAAAATTAAGTAATCTCCCCACGACACACCGACAGGCAAAAAATTCATATAAGCGATAATTGTTACACCGCCTGATACTGCCAGTCCGAACCCAACCAGAAAAATAAATATAAACACCAACATCCCCACCTGCCTTACGAGCAAACTAAAACAACTATCAGATATGCTTGTCCCATTCTCTTATTTCATTTTATGCTCGTAAAAACCATTCATGAATATTGATTTTAATTTAGGCGGACTACTCCGAGGTTCGGACCATAGATTACCTTCATTCATTACGGTTGCTTTCTTCATTTTAAACCAATCACTCAAATTCAAAGATATAAAAACAAAAAGACTGCTTCACCAGCAGTCTTTTTAATATGATTGATATACCTATTAAAAACAAATTCCAAACTCGGCACGCAAACAAACTAAAGATAAGGTTGCATGTGTTTTTTTATGAAGCTTTACTCTTGATATTTCTTAAAAATCAGTGTAGCGTTGTGACCGCCAAATCCGAGTGAGTTGCTCAAAACGACACCAACATCCTGCTTTCTCGATTCATTCGGAACATAATCAAGATCGCACTCCGGATCCGGTGTCTCATAATTCATCGTCGGCGGAATGACACCTTCATCAATCGCCTTGACTGAAATGACCGACTCAAGGCCGCCTGCTGCTCCAAGTAAATGTCCGGTTACACCTTTTGTGGATGATACGGCTAATTTGTTGGCATGATCACCGAAAACATCTTTAATCGCCTGGGTTTCATATTTATCATTTAGAGACGTGCTCGTTCCGTGAGCATTGATATAATCAACCTCTTCGAACGCAATCCCGGCGTCCTGAACGGCCTGTTTCATTGCCCGGGCAGCTCCTTCGCCATTTTCTGCCGGAGCAGTGATATGGTATGCATCGCCTGTTGCAGCATAGCCGGTAATTTCACCATAAATGTGTGCCCCGCGCTCAAGAGCTGATTCAAGTGTTTCCAATACTAATATCCCAGCACCCTCACCCATAACAAACCCATCGCGATCTTTATCAAACGGACGGCTTGCCTCTTTAGGATTTTCGTTTGTCGACAGGGCCTTCATCGATGAAAACCCCGCGAATGCCAGACTCGTAATCGGAGCTTCGGTTCCGCCGGCAATCATATAGTCAGCATCTCCGTGTTCAATGGCTCTGTAAGCATCACCAATTGAATTGGCACCTGATGCACATGCTGTGGTGGTACATGAGTTAATCCCTTTGGCACCCAGGTGAATAGAAACTTGTCCCGCTGCCATATCAGGGATCATCATGGGCACGAAGAACGGACTAACCCGGCGCGGGCCTTTTTCCATAAGCTTGGTATGCTGGTCTTCCAGGGTGCCCATACCGCCAATGCCCGAACCAACCCAAACACCAACACGATCAGCGTTCTGTTCATCAATGGTCAGTTCTGCATCATCAACGGCCATACGGGCGGCAGACACAGCGTATTGTGTAAATAAATCCATCTTTCTGGCATCTTTTTTTTCCATAAATTTACTTGGGTCAAAATCTTTTACTTCAGCAGCTGCAGTTGCCGGCAGCTCATTGTTTTCGATCCGGCTTATATAGTCTATGCCGCTGTTTCCGGAAACAACGTTATGCCACATTGTTCCAACATCATTACCATTCGGGGATATAGTCCCGAGACCGGTAACTACGACTCTTCTTTCTGCCATATTCGCTCCTCCTATTGGTTGTATATCATTATAGGCCCCAGCGCAGAGCAACTGCTCCCCATGTCAGCCCTCCGCCGAAACCAACTAGAACGAGTAAATCATCATTTTTTATTTTACCACTTTTGACGGCTTCCGATAAAGCGATTGGAATGGAAGCAGACGAATTGTTGCCATACCTTTTAATCGAGGTTGCCATTTTATCCGGTGATATTCCCAATCGTTCACGGGCTGCTTCCATAATCCGAATATTCGCCTGATGCGGAATTAAATAGTCAACATCTTCTTTATTATACCCAGCTTCCTCAACAACTTTCTCGGATGAATCCGGCATCTGTCTGACCGCAAACTTAAACACTTCCCGGCCATTCATAAAAAGTGTGTCAGTTTCTGTCATCTGCTTAAGATCTTGGCCGCCTGAACCGTCAGATCCAAGCTCAAATGACAGAATACCCCTCTCTTCTGATACCGGTCCAACAATCGCAGCACCTGCACCGTCACCAAAAAGCACACACGTATTCCGATCCGACCAGTCGGTTATTTTGGAAAGTTTTTCAGTTCCGACGACCAGAATATTTTTATACGCATTCGTTTCAATAAATTGTTTAGCTGTAATGACACCGTACATAAAACCGGCACATGCTGCACTGATATCCATCGCCGCCACTTTTCGCGCTCCCAACCGTTCCTGCAGCATGCACGAGACGGATGGGAAAGGCGTGTCCGGTGTAACGGTGGCAACGAGAATCATATCAAGATCTTCTGCTGTCATATCAGCTTCTTCCAAAGCATTTTGCGCGGCATAAAAAGCCATATCCGAGGTGTCGACGTCATCTTCTGCAAGACGTCTCTCCTCAATTCCCGTCCGTGTCCTGATCCATTCGTCACTGGTATCGACGATTTTCTCCATGTCTTTATTCGTAACAACTTTAGGCGGAACATAATGCCCGGTCCCCAATAGTCCTACGCCCATAAACCCATCTCCTTATCGTGTATTATTAAGAGCTTTCAAAACAAGCGCAAGTATCCAAATCCCTTAGCGGCTTTTTTATAATTATATTTTGCACTATCATTAATATCAATTCTTATGACTTGGTACTAATTTTAATGCATTCTCAACTATTGTGCAAGTTTGACTTATTCGTCGTGGCTGCTTTCGTGCGGCAGCAGATCTGATTCCTTATAGGCTTCGATTTCCTCTTGTATCACTTTTTGAAATTCCTCAGGAACATCCGGACTTAATTTTCCAAGTGAAATCATATCATCCTGGAAATCATAAGTCATAACGCCGCCGCGAAGATCACCTTCATTAAATTCCTTTGCCGCCAATGTATATAATTCCGAGAGATGCTGTACAGTACTTGTCAGAACAGTTTCCTCAGCAATTTCCGATTGATCAGCGACATAACCGATTGCATATATTCCATCCTGATTTGCCTGTTCAATGATTGAATGACTGTAGGCATTGCCGGCGGGGTAAATGACATCTGTCCCGTCATCCCGCATTGTTTTATACATGTCCATCGCAAGCTCATTGCCGTTCCAGTCATTGACATAATTGAAATTCACTTCGGCCTCAGGGTTCTGATATGTAACACCTTCAAAAAAGCCTTCGATTTCAGGCTGCCATTCGAACGCACCAATAACGCCCACACGATTAGTTTCGGTCATTTCACCTGCCATCATCCCGGCGAAAAACCCCATCGCATGCGCATTGAAATTGAGACTTGTCACGTCTTCACCAAATTGCCCGCCGTTAAAATAGACGAAATGCACCTCTGGGTATGTCGCTGAAATATCTTCAAAAAATTGTCCATATGCACTGCTGTTCCCGAATATTAAGTTCACGCCATTGCTGACCAATTCATCAACCGCTTCTCTTACGTCTGCTTGCGTCTTAACATCTTCTTTATAAAAAACATCAACACCGAATTCTTCCTCGATTGAAAGCAATCCTTCATATCCCTTTTCATTCCATGGCTGATCATGAATGGTTGTTTCGACAAGCATCCCGGCATTTTGCAGATCACCGGAATCAAAATAATTGCTGCAGCCGGATAAAAAAATTACTATGAACGTTGCCAATACGAAGATAGATAGCCTTCTCAACATGTCCACTCCATTTCAGGAATTAATTAGCCTCTATCTTTAATTGTAGCTGTTAAAACCCACACCGTAAACGTTCAGTGTCATTACATTTTCATGACATTCGGTAAAATTTCTTATATTTTTCATAATGCATTTTCACTGCTTCAACATATTTGTCCAGAGGATGAGCGGTGCGAATATAAACCGAATTCTCATAGTCTATATTCTTGTTTCTTGCATCATTATATGATCTGACATCCATGATTGATGGCAGCTCCGAGGTCTGAATCCACTGCCGCAAGCTATTAAGAAACTCGCCGATATAGATAGCTTCACGCTTAAACTGATGCGAATCAAATCGAATAAATTCTTCCCGGCTAAAAAACCCATTGTGATTCATCGGCATCCATTCCCCGAACACGAGCGGCAAGTTAATTGTGACAGACCGGTCCATCTCCAGCATCAGTGCATCATCGGAAATGCAGATAGCCGCTTCGTATTCTCTTTCACGCTGCCCGGGTTCCAGCTGCCGGAATAATTCATTCCGCCCGACAAACATTGACAGCACTTCCTTTGTATCCGTATTTATATCGTCAGTGCCATCGACAGAATAGCCTTCTTCCAGCAAATGATTAACGATATGAAAACCAACCCAATGGAAACAATTTTCAACATAAAAAACCATCTTGCTCACCTCCTCTGTAAAGTGAAACTTCATTCAGTGCCTTCTTCACTGAATGTTAGTTGAACAGAATCGGACATTTAAGGTCAGTTAGCCGCCGTTCTCTGGCGGGTTACTGACCATTACATGCGGGAAGAAACAAATCCTTTTATTTTTTAAACCGATTTGGTAAACTATTTATATATTAGCGTTCAAAAAAGAGAGCAACCTGCTTTTTGAACATATTCCAACAGGAAAGTTTATCAAAATGAGGTGTTACTAACTATGCGATTCTTTTGGGCATTTATTTGGGCAATCCTGATCAGCGCTGTTATTTCATATGTATTGGCAAGTATGGCAGGCAGTACATTTGATGTGACAAGTACGTTCGTCGTCGCGATTTTGGTGTCACTTGCTGTTTTTATACTTGGGGAAGGTGTTTTAAAAAGTAGCGAAGAACAGTAATGTTTCCTTGCTAGCGAATCAGGCTTATACGATTCAACCCTTGCCTTCAAGGTAATGATGGCAAGGGTTTTGTGTTTGGAAGATGTCAGGTCTTTGCCAGAGCTAACCGTTGTCAATGGATGGTTAATACCACGGGAGAACGCTTAATGCTGTTAATGCCGCTAATGGCAGAACGAGCCGGTTGAAACGCCTTCTTCTTGGACGGCCGTAACCCGAATAGCCGCCATAACCGCCATAGCCCGGGTAGCCATAGCCGAAACCACCCTGGCGATGATTCCAATTATGATATGCATCAGGCGCTGCCATTTGGTGTTCCGGTTCAATCGGCACAGCCATATAGAGATATTCATCATCGACACCGGTAATGATGCCATCGATTTGGTTTCCGTCACTCATTTCGGCAAGACAATAGGAATGCATATGCTTTTTACACAAATCATACATATGTTGATGATTATAGTTCATATTTTCAACCTCCTCACCACCCAGCTTATTCAGCATCCATTGGGTTGGTGACACCTTAGAAGTTGAAAATTATTGTTTCAGGGAGGAAGTTTTATGGAAACGATCGAAGCATTTTGGATGCTTGTAAAATATATTGTCCTTGGTCTGCTTCAGGGCTTCACGGAGCCGATACCAATCTCCTCAAGCGGCCACTTGGTTATCGTAAGGGATCTGTTTGATGTCGGAATTGACGGGCTATCCTTTGAAATCATGGTGAATTTCGGGTCTCTCATTGCAGTTCTCGTCATTTACCGGAAAGATATTTACCGGCTCGTGGAAAATGGGATACGCTACATAACAACACGGGCTAATGACGCAAAAAGCGATTTTCAATTTATTCTGTTTCTCGTTATCGCAACCATTCCAACCGGGATTATTGGTGTGCTGTTTGAAGACTACATTGAAAGTCAGCTGAGCGGCGTTGCAGTAGTTGGTGTAACACTGGTGATTACCGGCGCTGCTTTATGGATCATCCGGAATCTCAGAGGGCGGAAAAATGACGGGGGTATTACCATCAAAGATGCTATTATCGTCGGCCTGGCCCAGTCAGTTGCACTGGTCCCCGGCATCAGCCGCTCCGGTGCCACAATTGTCGCAGCGATGCTTGTTGGCATGAAAACCGAGACAGCTCTGCGCTTTTCATTTCTATTGTATATCCCTGTCAGCCTCGGAATATCTGTTTTGTCCGCGGGTGAGATGATCGGCGGCGATAGTGATTTCAGTGTTGTTGCCATCCCTGCAATCCTGGCATTTGCAGCCTCAATTGTCGCCACTTATTATTCGTTACGCTGGTTCATGAATATCATGGCGCGCGGTAACCTGAAATATTTTGCGTATTACTGTTTTGCTGTCGGACTTCTTGTCATCATATTTCTGTAGAAGATGCACATCCCAATTGGATGGACATAAAAAGCTTCTAACCGATCTTGGTTAGAAGCTTTTTTGCGTCCTTGGCGCCTATGCTCCTCGCGCCATGCTTTTGGCACATAAACGCAGTATGGTTCGCTTTCCATGTAATCCCCTGTCACATTATACGCTTTTTGTATCGCTCGTTTCGTTACATTCGGTGTGGCAGATGGGAAGGAAAAAAATTGATTGACGATATATACGAAATGGATAACCCGATGCTGGTGTTTACAGGCGGCGATTCTCTGATGCGGCCTGATGTGTTTGCTATTGCTGAATATGCGGTGCAGAGGTGTGCGTGTATTGATGACATTTATGGTATGGTAGAATTAAACCATGTAAGAACTTCTACATCTCCTATCGTTGACAAAAGGAGGGGCCCGACTTTATGAATACTGAAACAGTGCAGGAATTACTCCAGAAATTCCCGTTATTTAAAGGGCTGACCGATTATGAAATCGAGTCGATTGTCGAATTGGCCAAGAGTCGTATGTATCGGCACGGCACACACATATTTATGCAAGGCGATCCATTGACAAATGTTTACTTTATCC
Source organism: Lentibacillus amyloliquefaciens (assembly GCF_001307805.1). GTDB lineage: Bacteria > Bacillota > Bacilli > Bacillales > Amphibacillaceae > Lentibacillus > Lentibacillus amyloliquefaciens. Next base: position 1,702,113 of record NZ_CP013862.1, read on the forward strand.
ATCAGGGAAAAATAAAAATCTATAAAACCGATTTTCATGGAAAAGAACAGATTGTAAACGTGCTCCAGGCCGGCGATATGTTTCCGCATCAAGGATTTTTCAGGCAGGACGACTATCCGGCGCATGCTGAAGTGTTAGAAGATGCCACGTTAATTTACATTCCAATTCCGTCATTTGAAAACTTTCTCGTCAACCAGCCGGAAATCTGTGTGAAGCTTTTTCGTGTGCTTGGGGATATCATTGTTGATTTGCAGACACGTCTGGAAGAAAAGCTTTTACATAACACATACGAGCAGATCATCATGCTTCTTATACGTCTTTCCAAAGGCTACGGCAAAGAAACAAGCGATGGCATGACGAAGCTGACGACCAATTTTACAAACCGTGAACTCGCTAACATGATCGGATCCAGCCGTGAAACTGTCAGCCGCACACTTACACAGCTGAAAAAGCAACATTTAATTACAGCCGATAAGTCCGGTGCAATTGTTTTGGATATTAATGCACTGGAAGAGGAATTATTTTAACGAAGTCTACCCCGCTATTGAGTGAAAATAAGTCCTTTAAGCTGAAAAAGCCGCATTCTTCGTTGAAAAATGCGGCTTCTTTTCAAAAATGGTTTTTAACTTTGATTTTACAATCTTTCATACATTCCTTTTTCGATTTATTCCGCATGTAACTGGCAGTAAGACCCCCCTCAAATGTTCGCGTATACTATGAAGATTAGGTGGGGGATGGCTGCCAGTAAATGTCCGATTCGTTCATCTAACAATCAGTGAGGGGAAGAAAGAACACCAACACTGATTGAAGATTCACTTTATTACTTCACAATAAGAACAGGACAATCAACGCGTTTTGCCACTTTATGGCTAACACTTCCCAAAATCATGGTTTGTAGTTTATTAAGCCCCCGACTTCCAATGACAACACAGTCAAAATTATTATCGTTTGTAAATTCTACGACCGTTGGACCAGGTTCACCATGCAAAATATGTGTCTTACATTCTATATTTGCATCAAGAACCATTTGTTTAACTGCTTTAACCTTTTCGTTACGTTTCTTTTCAATTTCGTATTTATTCGTGGAATTTAATACATCTGATTTTGCTGTATTGCCATCAACGACATAAACGATATCAATTGTTCCACCGAATTTCTCTGCTAGTTGAATGGCATGTTGGGTGGATCGAAAGGAATGCTCTGATCCATCTGTTGCAATTAATATTTTATGAAACATCGCTAACCTTATCCCTTCATTTTCCAATATAATTAATGTTCTGAAGCCTGTGATAATCCGCCAATACGATTTTTCAATTGTTGACTTGCTTCATTTAGTCCTGAGTAATGAACTTCTATATTGTTCTGAGCAAATTTCATTTCAATTTTATCCAATGCTCCAATTGCTGAATCATCCCATAAGTGTGCATGTGTTAAATCTATTTCTACTTGTTTAATAGAATCATTAAAATTGAACTTGTCAGGAAATTCATTGACAGAAGCAAAGAATAATTGGCCGTGAACATGATATATCTTTTTCTGTTCTTTTATGACAAGTTCCTCTGTTACTTTTACCTTTGAGATTTTTGCTGCAAAGAAAATGGCACTTAGTAATACCCCGGCCAAGACACCTAAAGCTAAGTTATGCGTAAATAATACAATTACAACTGTTGTTATCATTACAGTTGCATCTGTTTTTGGCAATTTGTTTAAGTTCTTCACGGATGCCCAATCAAACGTACTTATGGAAACCATGAACATGACACCGGCTAAAGCGGCCATTGGGATTTGGACAACCAAACCGCCTAATGCGATAATTAAGAACATTAATACAGCTCCTGCTACAAGTAAAGATAAACGCCCTTTTCCACCTGATTTGACGTTGATAACTGATTGACCAATCATCGCGCAACCAGCCATTCCACCGAAGAATCCTGTAACCATATTAGCAATGCCCTGTCCGCGACTTTCCCTATTTTTATTACTCTCTGTATCCGTCATATCATCGACAATATTTGCGGTTAATAGCGTTTCTACTAAACCAACAATTGCCAAGGATAGAGAATATGGAAGAATGATCATTAATGTTTCCAGGCTAAATGGAATAGATGGAATTAAGAATACTGGTAACTGTTGAGTTAATGCACCCATATCTCCGACTGTACCTACTTGAAGGTTAGCAGTGATTGCTATTACTGTTACAACGACAATGGCTACCAATGTAGACGGTACAGCTTTAGTAATCTTTGGAAATAAATATATGATTGCCAGAGTTAAAGCTACTAAAGCATACATGACCCAAGTTTCTCCTACAAAGTGGTCAAGCTGTGCCATAAAGATCATAATGGCTAATGCGTTAACAAATCCGACCATGACAGAGCGAGGGACAAACTTCATCACTTTAGCCATTTTAAAAACACCAAATAAAATTTGAATGATCCCCGTTAAGATTGTTGCTGCTAGCAAATACTGAAGTCCATGATCAGCTATTAAATCTACCATAAGCAAAGCCATTGCTCCGGTTGCCCCTGAAATCATTCCCGGTCGCCCGCCTACAAAAGCGAGGACAACAGCAATACAAAACGCTGCATAAAGACCTACCATCGGGTCTACGCCAGCGATTATAGAGAAGGCAATCGCTTCTGGAATAAGTGCTAATGCCACAACGATTCCCGACATGGTATCACCACGAATATTCCCAAACCAGTCTTGCTTTATATTTTGTATATTCATGTTTTACTCCTTTTTGTTTATTTTAACTTTTGGCTCTCACAAAAGTTTGTGCCGCTTTTAACAAAACGAATCATATCATATAATCATGGCATTCACAAAACCGTAAGAAAACGTAAACATTATTAACATCCTTCCGTTTTCTCTTGTTTTCTCCAAATACACACACTGAACAGTAAAAACACAAAAAGTTTATATTTGTTTATAACCACTTATAATTGACTATAAATAACCTCTTGTTTTTTTAATCAAATATGTTTTTATGGTATAATAGTAGAGAGTTTACAGTTTGGAGGCGTCATTATTATGGCAGATGAGACCAAAGAGATTATGACTGTTTCACAAGTTGCCGAGTATTTACAATTGAGTGAAATGACAACATATAAATTGGTGCAAGAAGGAAAGATTCCTGCTTTCAAAATTGGGCGACATTGGCGAGTAAAAAGAGACGATTTAAATGAGTTAATTGAGAGATTAAAAAAGGGTGAACGAATATAATGAAAAGACTCCAAGGGAAAAATTAACCTGGAGTCTTTTTAAAGCGCGTGTTCAAAAAGGAGGATAAAACCGAGAAGTTCGGGGCGACGCAGTTTCGAGCAGAGAAAAACTCCCCCCCGAATTTACATCGCACGCAGGAAAAGTGGTTTCCTTTTCCAAGGAGAAGAAAAACAAGCCAACTAGAAACATCGACGTGTCATTTTTACCGGACTTTTTGAACAACCTCTTTAAGGAGATATTAATGACTACTGAGATGTACTAGCTGGGTTTTTAATTTTTCAATATTTAAAAATCCTATCAAAAAAATTAATAACAATACTATTATTTCAAGGTTTGAATGAAGTTTATTAACGTGAGCATAAGAAAAATCTTCCCTTTTTAAAACAGTGATAACACCGATGAAAGTGAATGAAGCAAATACTGAAAAAATAATTGCATCCTCTCTATGGTGGTGAACTGAAGTTATTGAAAAGCCGCGTGCGTGTGAGTATGTCTCTCGAAGCCGGAAATGAGTTTTGTGGATGGCAAAAAGACCCCGAAAGTGGCACTCGAGTCCATTTCAATGGCAATGTAACATCGAAATGTCCTCGAGAGCGGTTATCGAGTCCAAATCATGGCGCAAGCGGTATCAAAAAGCCTCGAGAGTAATTATCGGGACCAAACTGCACTATAAATCCGTCGAAAAGTTCTTGAGCACAGGTCTCAACATCACTGAGAGCAGCCGTCTCCAGTAAATCCTCATTATTCTCAGCTTCACTTGCGAACACAGATAAATTAGAGCGATGGCAGCGATCAGCCCAATATCGCCCGGTCGCTCTCGAAATCACTTCCGCGTTTTTTCTGGAATTCCTGCATCAAGTCCTCAATTGTGAGATTGTCTTTTTCATCTTGAGCGATATCTAAAATAATTTCGCCTTTATCCATCATTAATAATCTGTCACCCAAATCAAGTGCCTGCTGCATATTGTGGGTTACCATAAGTGTCGTCAAGCCAAACTTGTTCACGACATCACGGGTAATATCAATGATCAATTGAGCCCTTGACGGATCGAGTGCAGCTGTATGTTCATCCAGAAGCAAAATGTCCGGTTCGGTGAATGTTGCCATCAAGAGAGAAAGCGCTTGTCGTTCACCGCCTGAAAGAAGACCCACCTTTGCCGTCAAACGATCTTCGAGCCCTAAATTAAGGGTAGCTAAGTAATCCTTAAACATTTCTTTTCGTTTTTTCGTAACGCCCGGCCTTAGCTTTCTTTTTTTATTTCTGGCAAAAGCCATTGCCAAATTTTCTTCGATCGTCATATCTGGCGCCGTTCCAGCCATGGGATCCTGAAATACACGGCCGATAAAATGTGACCGTTTATATTCCGGGAGATTGACGACTTCCCTTTCATTAACAACGATACTGCCGACATCCGGCTCCAGATTTCCGGAAATGACGTTCATCAAGGTCGATTTGCCGGCACCATTACTTCCGATAACCGTCACAAACTCACCTTTTTGCAGTTCGAGGTCAATTGAGTGCAATGCCCGTTTTTCATCCGGTGTATTTTCATTAAAGATAATGGCTGTATCCTGTAACCGAAGCATTGTTATACCTCCCTGGCTTTCTGCTGCAATAATTCAGTCCGTTTTCGTACGCGTCTTTTTTTCTCATTGCGTGCTTGGATTATTTTCGGTGTGATTAATGCCGCTACGACGAGTACCGCTGTAATAAGTTTCATATCGCCGGTCTCCAAAAAATCAGCACGCAGCGCCATTGTTACGAACATCCGATAAATAATGGCACCGCCAATAACAGCAAGTGTTGCCCGTGCAATAGACTTCACACCAAATATTGACTCCCCAATAATAACAGATGCGAGTCCGATAATAATCATGCCAATACCCATGTTCACATCCGCGAAACCACCCAACTGGGCAACCAATCCGCCTGAAAAGGCCACAAAAGCATTTGATATGCCAATACCGGTAACAATCAGATAATCGGTATTTGCTGAAAGACTGCGGATCATCTTTTTATTATTACCTGTCGCTCTCAGCGCCAGACCAACCTCTGTTTTCAAATAATAATCGGTCAAAATTTTGATAAAGAGGGTAACAAGTATCATGGCGAATACAATCACCCATGTTGAAGGAGTTTGGTCCAATCCTAATCCAGTTAACATTCCATTGAAAAAGGAGTCGATACCTGTTGCCGCCCATAGGGACTCCAACTGTTGAAACAAAGTCGTTTCGTTTAACATGGATAGCGTTGGCTGCCCCAATATTCGCAGGTTAATCGAATAAAGGGCTGTCATCATAATAATCCCTGCTAATAAAGGATTAATTTTTCCTTTCGTGTGTAAAATACCGGTTATACACCCTGCTATAAATCCGGCAACTGCCGCCATAAGCGATGCAATTATTGGAGAAGTGCCGTTTACGATAAGTATCGCTGCAACTGCAGCACCGGTAACAAAGCTACCATCAACAGTTAAATCCGGAAAATCCAGGATGCGAAAAGACAAATATACCCCAAGCGCCATAATGGCATAAATAAGTCCTGATTCAAAAGCTCCAAATAATGATATAAGCATGGTTGCCTCCTTATGGCAATACAGCCATTAACACCGTCTTGCCCGGCCTGTAAAATCTCTTTAGTTGGCTGTTTCAAAATAATTGTTGTTTATGACACAAAATCCATAAACTGCGAAGTAACTTCAAGTCTATTCTGTCTGATTAACACCAAATGCTTATAGACGCTCCGGCAATAAAACCCGTTTTCCATGGGCACCGCCTCAGCCTCCTCAGAAAGCAAAGGACGCTTTCTTGTCTTCGGACACGTGCTGTTCCCATTGGAGTCTGCGTACATTGCCTGCGCTGTAAATGACTCACTGTAGTTTTATTTGTTTATATAGGAAATTAGATGGTAATAGCCCTCCACACCAGCAGCTGGAATATGCGAGACTCCTGTGGGACAGCGAGCCAAAGAGACCCCGCAGTGAGCGGTTTTTGCGAGCGAGGAGGCTCGTGGTAAGCCCACGGAAAGCGAGTATATTCCAGCTGCGTCGCTAGAGAGTCTAATGAAATTTTTACTTCACACTTTACATCAATTCCGCTGAATTAAGTTTCGCTTAATGTCACCTGGAGCAGTAAAGCTACAAAGAATTTGGAAAGAGCCTTTTGTTCTTATTCACCTTCAACAAGCTCAGCTTCTTCGTCCCAGTTATCACTCCACTCAATTCCCTGTTCCTCGGTAGCCTGTTCATTGATAAACAGCTGAAGTTCCGGCGGATATTCTACCGGGATATCTTTTGTGGTTTTCTCCCCAGTTAATATCTCTGCTGCCATTTCACCGGTACGATAGCCGATTGTATGGTAATCAATGCCGTAAGTGGCAAATCCGCCGCCTTTTAACGAATCAGGCTCACCGACCATTAATGGGATATCCTGTTCATTCGCAACACCTACGACACTATCTAATGCAGAGACAACCGTGTTATCCGTAATGATATAAAATACATCTGCATCCTGAACCAATGTTGTTGCTGCATCCTTTACTTCTGAGGCGTTGGCAACCGTCCTCTCTTCCAGACTTAAACCTGTTCCCTCCATTGCTTTCTTGACAGAGTCAATTTGTGCAACAGAGTTTTGCTCACCTGCATTATAGACGGTACCTACTGTAGCATCCGGGAAATTATCAGCAATAAATTCAACCGTCTTGTTTATAGCTTCCGGGTGAAGGTCAAGTACACCTGTAATATTGTCACCAGGCTCATCCATTGATTCCACTAACCCAGCCCCAACAGCATCTGTTACTGATGTGAAAAGAATCGGAATATCCTCCGTTGCCTGCAGTGCTCCAAGCGCACTCGGGGTGGAATTGGCAAATATCAGATCAACATCGTCTGCAACAAAATTATCAGAAATAGGTTTGACATTGTTCTGATCGTTTTGGGCGCTTTGGAAATCATACTCCACATCTAACCCTTCATCTTCCAGTGCGGCCTTGAACCCTTCATATGCCTGGTCCAATGACGGGTGTTCCACAATTTGTGTGGCACCTATTTGGTAGGTTTCAGCCCCTTCAGCTGATGAGTCTTCCTCCGAAGAGGCCTCATCAGATCCGCAAGCAACTAATAGACTTATAATTGCACCTACTATCATAATTTGAACCCATTTTTTCATATCAATTCCCCCTTGCAAGAATTATCAAAAAATTATTTTTACATTGCTTTCCCACTTTAAATTATTAAAGCAATCATGTCTAAATAAAATCCTCGCCCTCTGTGTAACCAGAACAATAGACAATTTTTTCTCCCGACATCACTTTACCTATGTATTGCTTTATTAAGACTGCTTCACCTCCCTGAACTTTCCAAATTGCATTGTGATGTCAAGATGTGACAAAAAATGTATTTATAAAAATATTATGATATATCCTACACTAACTTAGTCCATCGCGTCAATAAGGAATTGCATAATTCGTCGGGGAATTTAAAGTTTTGCGGTGTGTATTATTTAGCAGAATCCTTTTCCCGGGATTGCTTATCATCCTTCACGGTAAACGCTACTGAAAGATTCATGAAAACAGGAAGCAAGCTCCACAGAAAGAAGCCCCATCTACCGGTAAAAATCGACAACAATAAAAAGAAAACAAGCACGACTGCAGAAATATACACCGTGATTTTTTGATATTTATTCATTGACACTCTCCTCCTTCAAATAACGTTAAACCCGGATATAAAACGTTTTGAGTGTCTTAGCTGTAACCGATAAATTCATCCGCCGCTGACCGGTGGAATAAATGCTACAATATCACCGCTTTTTAACATCGTGTCTTCATTGGAATACTCTTCATTAACCGCTGTCATAGCATTATCCAGATTAGCCAGGTCAAACGTTGACTTCAGCCTCGTTTTAAGTTCATTCACGGATAAGCCATCTGCTTCCACATCAACCTTTTCACTTCCGGCAGCTTCCTGAAGCTCTGCAAAAAACAGAACGTTAATCATTGTACATCTCCTCCTCGGATGGAATTTTTTTATCATAAGACGTATTTTCCTTTTGATCGCCTATCCATTGTGTTCCATCTTCCCAATGTTCTTTTTTCCAAATCGGCACAATTTCTTTAATCCGTTCAATGGCATAACGGCTTGCTTCAAATGCATCCGCGCGGTGAGGCGTTGAAACAGCAATAACAACCGCTATGTCGGTAATCTCAAGCCTGCCGATTCGATGTGCAATAGCAGTGTCGGTATTTCCCCACTTTTCCTCAATTTCATCAGCAATTTGCGCCAATTTCTTCTCAGCCATTGGCACATAAGACTGATATTCCAGGAATAATGTCCGTTTTCCTTTTGTGAATTCTCGAACAGTTCCGATGAATGTGTTGACGGCACCCGCTTCGTTGCGGGTAACTTTCTCGATACAGTTATTCGGGTCAATCGGTTCTTGTGTCAGCCATACTTTTTTATCCATTAGCACCCCTTCTTATCTGTTCGGCGATTACGGCTCTATCTTTTTGCAGATGAGTCATGTCAAAAATGGGGTAGCTCTTGTCCTCTACTATATCCATATCCCAAGCCCCTACAGCTATTATATTCGAAAGCTCATGCAAAAGCGACAGGTCCGTTTCATGTCGAATAAGTACAATTTTAGGATATTCGTATGTCTTGTACCCTTCGACCAATAATACATCAAGGGAAAATTTGCTGTACATTTCAATTAAATCCTTCAGTTCAAATGGCGTATTAAGCGTCAGCTGTGTCAGGTTTTCTCCCTGTACACCACTGATAACCGAACCTGATTCCAGATGCTGTTGGCTGTCTGTCCCCGCTCGCATATCCGGCTCACCGCCATGTCCATGATGTTTTAATGATCCGACGTTTAACCCTGTTTCGGAAAAATACCGGATCAGCTGATTTATGAGCGTGGTTTTCCCGGACCTTTTGTAACCGGCTATCTGACAAATTTGCATGAAAACAACTCCATTTGCTGATTTCCATAAAAATGGTTTTAAAAAGCTGTTAACAAAGCATATTAAAAAAAAGGCCGATTCACTGTGATGAATCAACCTTATTTTAAAACTTAATCCGGAATACCAAGTGCAATCTTGGCATAACGGGACATTTTATCTTTATCCCATGGCGGGTCCCAGACGATGTTCGCTTCGGTCTCTTGAACTTCCGGAATATCTGAAAGTGCACGCTTGACATCCTGCTCAATATGAGCTGCCAGCGGGCAGCCCATTGCTGTCAGCGTCATGGTAACGGTACAAACGCCATTATCATCAAGATCTGCTCCGTAAATAAGCCCTAGGTTGACAATGTCAATTCCCAATTCAGGGTCAATAACATTCTCAAGAGCACCCATGATATTTTCTTCGAGAGCTGCTTCCATGACAATCCCTCCTTCACTCTTCATAGTTTTATTTAAACATATTCCGACTCATATTTAAATGATTTTAATCACACATTGCTTCCACAGTCTGTGGTGCGGCAGATTATGATAACATTTCAACAGAGACGCTTTTACCGGACTTTATAAATGCTGCTTGAACCACTTGACTGTCTCCAGTATAGCATATCTGCTCACTTTATGATCGCGATTTTCTTCCTTGATAAAATGAATTTTTTCCTGATTGGTATAATAGTGTTTCGCTTCGTCATAAAATGTATAGGAGTGGTCAAATGGTACAACCGGATCACTTTCGCCATGCCAGAAGAGCAGTGGCCGTTCATTCAGCTTGTCCATTTGCCTGGATAGATCATAATGCTCAAGTCGTCCGTATAAATGACCAATCACTTCGTCGGTAACAGGCAGATCGCCCATTTTTTTAAAGCTGTCCACTAGTGTCTTCGCGTATATTTTTATTTTTGGTGACCCCATGAGAATGCCTGCTGTGGTAATCCATGGATATTGAGTCAGAGCGGCCGCAGTTGTAATGCCGCCCATACTTGTACCGGCAACTCCAAAGCGGCCATCCAGCACAAGCTGTTTTGAATCCAGCTCAGTTTTAATATCTTTCAGTTCCACTACATTCTGCATCACAATGTCCCAAAATGATATTTGCCTCTTTTTGCCGGATACCTTCTGTTCCCGGTCGCCGTGGAGCATACTGTCAGGTAAAATTACCCGAAAGCCTTCTTCTGCAAGCAAATAAGCAAGTGGCAAATTATGTTCTTTGGCACTGGTAAACCCGTGAAAATATGTAATCGTTGGCAGTGCTTCATTTTCTTTTGTCCGGTCGACAATAACTAAACACGGAACAGCTGCAATGGTTTCGTTAAATACGCCTATCATAATGACTGGTTTCTCTCCCATCAAAGTAACTGTACTTCTTATCATAATATGAAATTTTTGTAAAATGCAAACGAATGCCTTTACATATAACGTTATCACTTATAAACTAAATAGCATACGAGGTGAAAATCTATGGAAAAACAGCATCTAATCGCATTGGATCTCGATGGAACATTGCTGACTGACAACAAAGAAATCAGTCTGCGCAATCAAGAAGCGATAAAAAAAGTACTTGAGGAAGGCCATATCGTTGTCATCGCAACCGGAAGACCGCATCGTGCAAGCATCGATTATTATCATACACTTGGACTTAAAACACCTATGGTCAATTTTAACGGTGCATTAGTCCATCATCCGACCGATAAAAAATGGGATGTGCTTCATAACCCGATGCCGGTGAGAACAGCCCACGGAATTGTTGATGCATGTTATGATCTCAATGTGAATAATATTGTGGCTGAAGTGATGGACAACGTTTATTTGGACCAATATGATGAAAAAATCATTAATATTTTCCACTCCTCCCGTCAGGACTCGCCTTTCACAATCGGAAGCCTAAAAAATAAACTCCGGGAAGATCCAACTTCAGTGCTGATTCATCCGAAAGAAGAAAACATTAATGAAATACGACGTCATCTTAATGATTACCATGCCGAGCTAATCGAACATCGGAAATGGGGCGCGCCCTGGAATATCATTGAGATCGTCAAAAAAGGTTTAAATAAAGCAGTGGGACTGCAAAAGATTGCCCACTATTACCATATACCGAAAGAACGAATTATTGCATTCGGCGATGAAGATAATGACTTGGAAATGATTGATTATGCCGGCGTTGGTGTCGCGATGGGCAATGCCATCACTGAGCTGAAATCTGTTGCCAAACACGTGACTGACGATAACGAAAACGATGGAATCGGAACATTCTTGGATGATTATTTAAAGCTCTCATCCAGCGGCATTAAGTCGCCCAAACTTACCAACCTCTAAAAATTTCCTGTAATATAAGCTAAATATAAGACCACACTACGAGTGAACGCCAAGATAGCGTTCACTTCTTATTTGTTTTGATGATTTTCCAGCACAAGAGGCAACTTGCGTCTGGAATGGTGTATTCCAAGGGAGGAATTACCGATGGGAAAACAAAGCAAATCACGACGATTCAGCCAGCATAGTGCTGATTCCGTCCGAAAGCATGATGAGGTTTTTCCGTACAGATCGCGTTACTCTGATGTAAAAGAAACACAGGATCAAGCTGACCGCAACACGTTAGGAGGGGTTTAAAAATGGCACAGCAGCAAAACAACAATCTCATGCAGCGCGCCAGAAATGCCGTCAATCAATTAACCAATGCTCAAGGCAATGCCAACCAGCAGGAACAGCAGGCTGCGCAGAATGCAATTCAGGCTGCCAGAAACCAGGCATCGCCTGAAGAACAACAGCAGCTGCAGCAACTTGAGCAGCAATTGAGACAAAATAATCAATTGCAATAACCTCCGTGAAAGCTGCCGGTAAACAAACAGTGCCGCAGCGAAAATGATTTTTCGGCATGTTAACGATCCACCATTCATCGATTGAGATGAAGCTCGGGATTCTAACATGCTTTTAGGCACCCTTGTCGAACACACGGCAAGGGTGTTTCCCTTTTCGTCATATTTCTGTTAAAATAAAAATTAAGCACGATTGAAAATGGAGGGACAAACCTATGGGCGTAAGAGCTGAAGCTACACCAAACCCAAATGCGTTGAAGTTTACAACCGACAGTCTGATTTTTGAAGGGGACAGCAGTATCTCAGTAATGCCTGGCGACACCAGTGAGCATGACATTTTAAACGACCTGATGGAAGTAAACGGTGTCGATAACGTTTTTGGCTACCAAAATTTCATTACCATCAACAAAGCATTCGATGTTGAATGGGACGAATTAGAGCCTAAAGTAATCGATGTCATTGAGGCATACGGCTACTAAAAATACATAAGGGTCATTAAAAAACAAATGATTTAATTAAACATCAAATTGCAAAGTCAATTTGATGTTTTTTTATGGTTTTGAGGTTATTATTCCCGGCACCCATACAGAGTCTACAGCCTAACTAAAAGTCATGACATAAAAGATGAGTCCAATAGATAACGTAAGGGCGGCTGCTAATCCTGCCACAATCCCAATAAGGTTGGACTTCAAGGTGTAGCCCCTAAAATCCGATGCCGATTGTGAATCATCAACTTTTCTTACATGTAAATATAATGAAGTATTGACCAAAACCACCAAAAACAAAATTGTCACCAGCATAAAACCGGCATCCGTCCGGACAACTGTATCAGTTGATCCACTGAGCCAGTTAGACTGAAGCAAAAATATACCGCTCAAAAGGAAGTTCATAATTAAGCCTGAGTTATATTGTTTTCTCCACTCACTTCCCATCTTTTGCTTTTCATAGGATGCGACTTGCTCAAAAACGGGAAAGATTGATTTCGTTGACTTTCGTTTAATCCAACGCATCAGAGTATTCGCTAAAATAATGAGTCCTAATATAAAAAACATTTGTGATTCTGTTATCTCAAACATGCTCATAATTGTTATATAAATCATAAAGAGAGCTATAATTAAAGCGTTTGTGATGGCTGCTTGCTTCCTTCTCATTACTTTCAATGTCTTTTGACCCATTTAATAACCTCCCCCTGAAGCCAGGAATACATCACGACGGATTTTTAAACAAATTCATTCGTCTCTTACATAACTATACGACCAAATAAAGGAAAAGTTTCAGTATTCACGTATTCATAAGGCTCTTGTTTAAACTGATTTTTGTCACAACTTAAATAAACTGCGAAGTAACTTTAGGTGAAGGGCAGTCGACTCCTGTGTGAAAGCGGGCAGCTTCTCGAGTCCCTTTTGCTGCTTGAATCGTTGTAAAATGTCTTCGAGATGACCTCTCGAGTCCCTTTTGCTGCTTGAATCGTTGTGAAATGTCTCCGAATCGACCTCTCGAGTCCCTTTTACTACTTGAATCGCTGTGAAATGTCTCCGAATCGACCTCTCGAGTCCCTTTTACTGCTTGAATCGCTGTGAAATGTCTCCGATCCGGTTTCTCGAGGGCCTGAGCAGGAAGTGTTTTGCTTCTGAGGAGGCTACAGCGTTGCCCTTAGGTGCGCGACTGCCCGGAACGGAAATCAACATAGCACTTAACATCGACTGCGAAGTTCAACAGAATTTAAAAAAGAACATACAAAAAACAGTTCAATTATGGCCAGCGCATAGCTGTAAGCCATAATTGAACTGTTCCTCCTTGCATGGTTCTAAAGACTATATTAATCCTTTCTGAATGACCCGAAGACGTTGGTTGTCTGGACAATGTTCGTGAATGCATTCGGATCAACTTCCCCGATAATCCGTTCAAGATCATATAGCTCAAAACGGGTCACAACTAGATACATCATACTTTTATCATCACGTGCATAAGCACCTTTTGCTGGTATAATCGTAATACCGCGCATCATCGTCTTATGAATGGCACTCTGCAGTTCTTCCGGTTTATGTGTGACAATCATAGCCGTTACTTTTGAATGACGTGTATGCAGCGCATCAATAATGCGGGTTGTCACATATAGCGTCAGCAAAGTGTACAACGCGTTTTCCGGCTCATAAAGAAGCCCGGCCATGGCAATAATGACCGAATTCAACGTTAAAAAGTAAATCCCAATTGGTCTGTCCTTCATACGGGACAGCACCATTGCCACAATATCCATACCGCCTGTCGAAGCACCATGCCGCAATGTCAGCCCAACACCAGCACCGCCAAGGACACCGCCAAAAACAGCGTTTAACATTATATCTTCAGATAGCTCAAAAACCGGCAGAACTTCAAGGGAGAAAGTCGTCACAATAACTGAAATGATACTGTAGATTGTGAATCCTTTTCCGACTTTATACCAACCTAATATGGCAACCGGAATATTCAATACGAATAAAATAATACCGGTTGATAAACCAATTCCCAAAAAATCATTAAAAATACTGGAAAACAACTGAGCTGCACCTGTAAAACCGCTGGCGTAAACATTAGCGGATATCAGGAACAGATTCAGCGACAGCGCATTCAGCACCGCGCCTAAAATCACAATAATGACTCGTTTTGCTTCAACTAAAAACACTAAAATGCCCTCCCTTTAATCCTACAGCAATGATTATTTTTTTGACTATTCTTCAAGATAGCTTTAAACTAAAATAATAACTAATTCCAGTGAATGAGGGTGAAAAAATGACTGTAAAAATCCTCGCAGACTCCGCATGTGATCTGTCCGAGAATCATTATAAGACATATGACATTGAAATGGTACCTTTAACGGTTCACCTGGACGATCAGGAATATAAAGACAGTATTGAAATAAAACCAAAAACTGTTTATGACGCGATGCGGGAAGGCAAAACCCCGAAAACGTCCCAAGTATCGCCACAAGCCTTTAAAGCTATTTTTACATCCTATGCTGAAGAAAATCAACCTTTAGTATATCTTGCCTTCTCATCAGAGCTCTCAGGTACATACCAAACCGCGAAAATGATGGAACAGGAAGTCAAGGAATCTTATCCCGAAGCTGAACTGCATGTTGTGGATTCAAAATGTGCTTCAATCGGTTACGGACTTGTTGTTCTTCGTGCCGCACAACTTGCCAAAGACGGGGCAGGGACTGATGAAATCATGGAAACGGCCGTCTACCACGCCAAATACATGGAACATATTTTCACTGTCGATGATCTTGAATATCTGTACCGCGGCGGACGTGTCAGTAAAACAGCCGCATTTGTCGGATCATTCCTTAAAATCAGGCCGATTCTGCATGTGGATGACGGAAAGCTTATACCGCTCGAAAAAATCCGCGGCACCAAAAAGTTACACAAACGCATGTTCGATATTATAGAGGAACGCGGCAAAGATTTTTCCAATCAGACCATTGGCATCAGTCATGGCGATGACTATGAAACAGCCAAAAAAATAGCAGATGCTATCGAAGAGAAGTTCAACCCGGAGGACATCCTGATTGAAATGGTCGGATCAACAATCGGTGCGCACGCCGGTCCGGGCACAATTGCTATTTTCTTTTTAAACAACGACTATAAGTAACTGTTCTAATGCTCAAGCAATGTAAAAAATGGAGGGCCGAACAAATAAGTCTCCAGGCGTCCAATCAAAATCTTCAATTCATTTAAGGGTATCCAGTACATTCGGATACCCTTTTTCAGTTCGATTAAATCCTTTTTCGTTTATCCCGCATGTAACTGGCAGCCATCCATGAATCAAAGATTCACCAATTAGGATGAAAATAACTTTGGATTTTCATGGCAGTAAGACCCCTACCTCAAATGTTCGCGTGTACGATGAAGATTAGGTGGGGGATGGCTTCCAGTAAATGTCCGATTCGTTCATCTAACAATCAGTGGGGGAAGAAAGACCCCCCACTGATTGAAGATTCACTTTATAAACCGGCCAAAACAGTACAGATATTCAAAAATATTTCAGTCATGATTTCGGAAATCGAGCCATATAGTTTATTAAGACAACCCGTACTTGAAACGAAAAAAGGAGTGACCTCGTTGAGTATATTTGAACTCATAACCATTTTTGAAACCGACCGGAATCAGCCGCCGGAATCCATTAACGCCCTGCTGGATTTTTATCAGCAAAAATACATTACGGGTGAAATCGATATCATCGCTTATCGGAAGATCTATTATTACTTGCATCGGCAGGGCGCAGTGTCTTCCCATGAGTTTGAGTTTGCATGAGTCATGAAAAATTCGGCTTTCCAGAGATACAATACCGGAAGTCAGACTTAAAGAAACCGCCGAACCAGCCAATTTCACGATTTAAAAAGGCGGAAACTGTGCATTACGCATCAGCTTCCCGCCTTTTCTGCTTTCTCGATAAATAAATAACACCTGCAACGAACAATAAAAAGATGCCAGCGATCGGTGCAACCACTACCCAGTTAATTCCAGTATCCGGCTCAATCACATACACCTCGACTGACTCCCGCGGCAATCCGATATTGAACTTTCCATCGCCATTGTCCCGTGCAATATTATCACCAAGCAGCCCGTCCAGCTGTTTACCGGCATCAATATTATCAACTTGAATGACCTGTGATTCAGTATCATTATTAATCGCAATATAGACAGATTCGCCTTCATAAGAACGTTTGAACACGCTCATTGCCCCGCTCGAACCTGCAAGTTCATAATCGCCATACTGCAAGGCCGGAAATTCTGTGCGCAGACTGGCAATGCGGTTCGTAAATTTCTCCAGCTCTTCGTCGGCACTGTTCCACTGGACCAGCTTCTGGCTTTCAGGAAAACCGGCGCCACCCATCGGTATTTCAGACCCCTGATAAATCAGTGGTGCACCCGGAGCTGTATACAGGTAAGTTAATGCCAGTTTCCACGTTGTCAACGGTGTGCGCCCATTTTCCAGAGCCTTTTGGGTAAAACGCTCAGTATACGGCGTGTCCACATAATTTAAGCCTTTTTGAATATCATTTTGCTGATGTTCTTCATGAAGCTCGGTAAGCGGTGTTCCCGCCTCAGCAAATACATTCGTCATCGGATCAAACAGCTCACTGTTTTCAACTGCTTGAATAGACGTGTTTTCTATGAGATCACCGCTGTTTGATTCTTCATTTAGAATACCGCCCAGCATATAGAAGTTCGGGTTGTTATCACGAATATGTGCCGTTAAATCATTTAAAAATTCAGTATCAGCCTGATCAGCTGCATGAAATCTGTAACCGTCTATCCCGGCTTCTTCAATCCAATAATCTGCCACATCTTTTAGAAATTGCTGCACTTCCGGATTTTCCTGGTTCAGCATAACCGTCTCATCAGCCCACCGGAAAGATGCTTCTGAGCCATCATTTTCTTCAAACCAGTCGCTTTTAGCAGGATCTTCCGTCATTGCGTGCGTCTGTGAGGCATAGTTCGTCGCAAATTCCAGAACAATTTTCATATCGCGGTTGTGAGCTTCTTCCACAAGCTTCTTCAGATCGTCCATCGTTCCAAATTGTTCATCCACTTGATAAAAATCTTCAATCCAATACCCATGATAACCACCAGAGGCGTTTTGCATAATCGGTGACAGTATCAAAGTCGTGTAGCCGAACTCCTTCAAGTGATCAAGTTTATCGATGATGCCCTGAATATCACCGCCATGATAAGTCAGCGGATCTTCAAGGTCGACCTGTTTATCCAGGGATGAATCCCCGTTGTTAAATCGGTCCACAAGAATATCATAAAATATTTCACTGTCTGTATTCGCTTCTTCTCCAGCTGCCGAAACCGGCACTGTTAAACACGGAAACAGAGCTAAAACAGCGATGATTATTATTAAACGTTTCATATATGTACTCCTTCATATGCGAGATAAGTGTTCTTAGTCTATTATTAACGTTTTATATGGATAGTCAATGCCTACCGATATATTGTTGAAAATCATTCATAATTATTGATGCAATATAGTGACAGTAGGACTAAAACCGCTGCCTGTTTTATCCGTATATGCCGGTATTCCGCTATTGTCTTTAAAATTCATTTTTCCCTGATTAACAAATATATAAAATACGGGGTACTGAGAATGGCTACAACGATTCCAACCGGTATTTCCATTGGTGTCAATAAATTTTTCCCAATCGTATCAGACACCATTAAAAGCAAGCCACCCATCAAAGCTGAAATCGGAATGGTATATTGATGTAATGGTCCGATAATTCTTCGGGTAATATGTGGTACAACCAGTCCCAAAAAGGCAATGGCACCGCCGGCTGCAACACTTGCACCGGCCAGGGCAACCGCTATAATCAGCAGCACACGTCGATCGCTTTCCACTTTTGATCCAAGTCCTTCTGCAATGTCGTCCCCAAAATTCAGTACATTCAGTGTGTTCGATTTTTGAAGGGCGTATGGGACAAGTATCAGTATCCACGGCAATAGCGCAAGCACAAAAGTCCAGTTGGCATTCCATATATCGCCGGACAGCCATACAGTTGCCTGGCGAAAGTCCTGCGGGTTCATCTTCAGCTGCAGAATAACCAATGCCGCGGAGAATCCTGCATTAATACCTATTCCCACAAGCACCAGCCTGATTGGGTTGACACCATTTTTCCATGCCAGTACATAGATCAACAGGGCTGCTAATAAAGCACCTAACAACGCAAATAATGGCATAATAAGAACAGAGAAAACACTGCCGATTGAATCCTGTAAAAAGAATATGAATAAAACAACTGCAAATCCAGCTCCCGTATTAATGCCCAAAATACCTGGTTCAGCCAGATCATTTTGCGTGATACTCTGCAGTATAGCACCGGACACTGCCAGACCCGTGCCTATTAAGAGGGCTAAAACAATTCTTGGCAAACGAAACTCGAATAATACCAGTTCCTGCCGATCTGTTCCGCTTCCCAGCAATGTTCGAATGACTTCCTGCGGCGAAATATTGATCACGCCTGTTCCCAAAGTAACAAAAAACATAACGACAATTAACAGAATCAATAACACCATTACACCCGTAAACGAGCTCGTTTTGTGCTTGTTCATCCGGATCATTTTTTATCACCCCCACTGCTTCCCCTGGCAAGATAGAGGAAAAAAGGAACGCCGATAAGTGATGTTATCGCACCAACAGGCGTTTCATATGGTGCATTGATCAGCCGCGAAACAACGTCCGACAAAACGAGCAATAGTGCGCCGAATAATGCTGAGACAGGAATAATCCACCGGTAATCTGTCCCCATTATAAAACGTGTCATATGTGGAATAATAAGCCCGATAAAACCAATTGCACCCGCAACAGATACAGCTGCACCCGTCAATAACAGAACGGTTATAATCCCCATTATTTTAATCACGATATTATTTTGGCCAAGCCCTGCAGCCACATCTTCGCCCAGATTAAGTACGGTCATCGATTTGGAAATCATGAGCGCAATCAACATCCCGACAGCACCAGAAATAAGCAAAACCTGGATTGACGCCCAGTCTGTCCCGGCTAATCCGCCTGCCATCCAGAATCCCAGCTGCTTTTCCAGCTGAAAATGAAGCGCGATCACCGATGAAAGCGAACTTAACAATGTACCGATCGCAACTCCGGCTAATGCAAGTTTAACCGGCGTCAGACCACCCGGCGAAATAGAACCAATCATAAAAATTAATATGACGGTAACTCCGGCGCCTGCAAAAGAAGCAAGTGTCATCCCGAAGTTTGATACAGCCGGATAAAAAGCCATCACTAATACAAGTGCAAACGCCGCTCCATTTGTCACCCCCATAATAGAGGGTGATGCTAAAGAATTGCGTGTCAAACCTTGCATAACCGCACCCGACACCGCTAAAAAAGCACCTGTCATTACAGCCGCTAAAGCTCTCGGTAATCGTAACTCCTGAATCACCTGATGGGATGTAACGTTATCATTAAAGTTAAAAACTGCCTGCCAGATAATCGATAAATGAATATCTGCCGCTCCTAAGGACACCGAAAGACCTATGGAAAAGACTAAAACGATTATTGTCAAAATCACTATCATTAATTTGAGAAACTTTGATTGCTGTATAATGGATAACATGATTTACTCCTATAAGAGGCTGTTTAAAAAGTCCGGTAACAATAGCACATCGAATTTTTACGTGCGACGTGGCGCTGTCGCAGTTTTTCCTTGTCCTGTGGCAACGCCTTCCGAGATTCGCATCCAGCAAGCCCGAACGAATCGAATTTTTACGGGCAGCTGATTCCCCCACTTACCTTTCCTAAATCCCTATGTTGGAGCGGAGAATCTTGCTGCTTGTTAAGACGGAAAAACAATTGACATAGCAATTGAAAATGATTATCATTATCGCTAGAAAATTATTATAACATAAAGGAGACTTACATATGCGAGAAATAAACAAATCCCGTTTATTCATAACAGGTTTTTTATTGCTATTAACGTTGCTGATTACCGCCTGTAACGGCAATGATACTGGCAGCAATTCAGATTCTGGTGATCAGGGTAACAATCAGACATCTGAGGTGACATTGGATAGTGCTAAGGGCGAAGTGACAATCCCCGGAAATGCTGAGCGTATCATCGCCCCTTTCCATGAAGATGCATTACTTGCATTAGGTGTTAAGCCGACAGCTAAATGGGCAATCGGGCAAACACTGCAGGGTTATCTGGAAGAACAGCTAAAAGATGTTCCAAAACTTGAATGGAACATGCCTCAGGAACAAGTGCTGAAGCATGAACCGGATTTACTCATTTTAGAAAATGGCACTGACAGTTATGAAGGGTCCTATGAAGATTATCAAAAAATCGCCCCAACATATGTTATGACCAAGGAAACAACCAATAACTGGCGCAAGCAAATCGAAACGTTCGGCAAAATACTTGGCAAGGAATCAAAAGCAGATAAAGTCCTAAATCAATATGATGATAAAGTTGCCAACGCGAAAGAAACATTAAACAACGCAATCGGTGATGAAACAGTCGCAGCTATATGGGCTAAAGGCGATCAATTCTTTCTATTTGAACAAGACCGCCACAGCGCAGAAGTACTTTATTCCGAACTTGGTATCAACCAGCCGGAATTAGTCAAGAACCTTGGCAATGCTCAAACGCAATGGAACCCTATCTCCCTGGAAAAACTTTCTCAATTAAAAGCTGATCATGTATTTCTTTTGGCCGAAAAAGGTGAACCGGGACTGCAAACCCTAAAGGATAGCAGCGTTTGGCAAAGTACACCCGCAGTTGAAAATAGCAACGTCTATACGATAAATGAATCAAGTAACTGGACAAATAAAGGATTAATTGCATCCGAAAAAACAATCGATGACGTGCTTGAAACGCTGACCGAATAACCCTCTTCTATTATAAACAATGTCACAGGTAAAGCGAAACTTCATTCAGTGGGGGCTTTTCCCACTGAATGTTAGTTGAGCAGAATCGGACATTTAGAGTCAGTTACCCGGTGTTCTTTAGCGGGTTACTGACTTTTACATGCGGGGTAAAGCGAAACTTCATTCAGTGGGGGCTTTTTCCACTGAATGTTAGTTGAGCAGAATCGGACATTTAGAGTCAGTTACCCGGTGTTCTTTAGCGGGTTACTGACTTTTACATGCGGGGTAAAGCGAAACTTCATTCAGTGGGGGCTTTTTCCACTGAATGTTAGTTGAGCAGAATCGGACATTTAGAGTCAGTTACCCGGTGTTCTTTAGCGGGTTACTGACTTTTACATGCGGGGTAAAAACGTCATGGATTTTCCTGAAACCATGACAACTTTTGCTTTAGTGTACGACTGTCATCATAGAGCGTAAGTTCCGGTGAGAATTTGAGCATAAACAATTTTAAAAGGACCTCCCCATTTATGGAAAAGTCCTTGTTCTTGTGCAGCTTATGGTAAAAATCCAAAACCTAACCGGCCGAAACCGAGAATAAGTGTCAGGAGAACAGCGATGACAAGCTGAATCCACCAGCTTTTCGTCGGCTCTTCCCTGCCGGATTTCAAACTGATCATTTCCATCGCAAAAATAGCCCATATGCCTGCAAGTCCTTTAAAGATCGCCTCTCCCATTTGTGCACCGTTAAAATAGGCTGCAAGCAAGTCGCCTCCGGAATATAAAATTAATAAATAATCCAGCCGTAGAATCATTTGAACAATTTTAGCCGCTTTTGCTTTGCCTGCTTTATTGAGGGCAATCACAACTATAAACAAAATGAATGCCAGAACCCATGACGTTACGTGCAAGTGTGTAGTCATTTTTCTTTCCTCCTTGAATCATGCATTTACGTGACAAAAGGCTGTTCAAAACGAAAATTCCCTTCCTGAACAACCCTGATATCGTAACATCTATCTTAACACGTCCAGACGATATAATCATTTGAAAATTTATTGAACAGCCTACGGGAAGTAAATTAAAGTAAAAACTGTTATACTAATTAGTGAGTCGCATTTTTAATTCGGAGGGATAATATGGCAAAATCAAGTCAGGAAATTATTGATCAGACGCAGGAGTACGGTGCCAAAAACTATCATCCGCTGCCTGTTGTCATAGAAAAAGCAGAAGGTGTCTGGGTTGAAGATCCTGAAGGCAACCGTTACATGGATATGCTAAGTTCCTATTCCGCACTGAATCAGGGCCATCGTCACCCGAAGATTATCGATGCATTAAAACAACAGGCAGATAAACTCACCCTGACATCCCGTGCGTTTCACAACGACCAGCTTGGTCCATGGTTTGAAAAAGTATGCAAAATGACGAACAAAGAAATGACACTGCCAATGAACACCGGCGCGGAAGCAGTTGAAACAGCGATTAAAGCTGTCCGCCGCTGGGCATATGACGTCAAAGGTGTTCCTGAAGGCAAAGCCGAAATCATCGCCGTTGAAGGCAATTTCCACGGCCGTACGATGACAGCTGTTTCCCTCTCATCAGAAGAAGAATATCAGCGCGGATTCGGTCCATTACTTCCGGGCATCAAAACAATTCCATACGGGGATATTGATGCATTAAAAGAAGCCATTAATGAAAATACAGCCGGCTTTCTGTTTGAGCCGATTCAAGGGGAAGCAGGCATCAATATGCCGCCTGAAGGATTCTTAAAAGAAGCCTATGATGTCTGTGCCGAAAACAACGTATTGTATATGGCCGATGAAATCCAGTCAGGCCTGGCACGCACAGGCAAGATGTTCGCATGTGACTGGGAAAACGTAACACCGGATGTGCTGATTTTAGGTAAAGCATTGGGCGGCGGCGTCTTCCCAATATCCTGCGTTGTTGCCAATCAAGACATCCTCGGTGTCTTCAACCCGGGTTCACACGGGTCAACTTTCGGCGGCAATCCGCTCGCATGTGCCGTTTCAACAGCAGCACTCGAAGTACTTGAAGAAGAAAATTTAGCAGATCGCTCCCAGGAACTTGGAAATTACATGATGGAAGAATTGAAAAGTATCAGCAATCCAAAGATTAAAGAAGTGCGGGGCAAAGGCTTGTTTATCGGTGTTGAATTGACCGAATCAGCACGTCCGTACTGTGAAGCATTAAAAGAAAAAGGACTGCTTTGCAAGGAAACACATGAAAACGTCATCCGCTTTGCCCCGCCGCTTATTATTGAAAAAGCAGATTTAGACTGGGCTATTGACCGGATAAAAGAAGTATTGAGTGCGTAACAGAAAATACAGGCTGCTCTTATCTCATAAAGAACAGCCTGTATTATTATTGTATGCTTTCAGCAAGCCAAGGCGGCTATTCCCTGTTCCTTAGCGGCTGCATTTCCTTATACGTTAAACTCCGCCACAACCACTCAAGCGGGCCAAACCGATACATGGAAAGCCACCATTTGCTGAAAAATATCTGTGCAGTATAAACCAGCGCTACAATCCCCATCGCTTCAACCGGTCTCACTGATCCGTACAGACCGAATCCAATCCCATAAAACAGCACAAAGCAGATAAGTGATTGCAGAATATAGTTGCTCATCGACATGCGACCGACAAAGCTGAATGGCTTAAGCAGCTTTTTGCCAAATTGACTTTGGCCAAGCAATGTTATCGAAAATAAGTAAAACAGTGCTGATGCGGTTCCGCCAAGATTATCCTGGGCGTATGAAAACCACTCGGGATTGTCGAATAAATAGGGTCCTGCCTTCAGCATACCGAAAAAAATCAAACTGATCAGCCATCCTCTCCTCAGCTCTTGTCTGAATTCAGCCGGACGATGCAGCCAGCGTTTTTTGCCCAGATACATCCCAAACAGAAACAGCGGCAATAACGTCGTCCCCAGAAGCATATAAGAAAACACGCTATTCGAATACAACCAGTCATTCAGATTCTGTCCAAGGATCGCCGTCAGATTATCACTGGCATAATTATCCATAGCAAGATAGATTCCTGATGTGTTGGCACTGCCCAGTAAATCCTTCGCGTTATAAAGCGTCAGCGTATATAAGCTGACACTGGCAAAAAGGATGAGCGAACCCCAAGTCAGGATTGTTTTTTCATCATTGAATATAAAGGCAATGACAAACAATCCGATGATGCCATAGGATAATAGAATATCACCATGCCAAATTAAAAAGGCATGAACCAAACCAAATCCGATTAATATCAATAGTCTGCGGAATATGAAAGGTTGAACCGCAATCGCTTTTTCCTCGAGCCGTTCTTTTAAAATTTGCAGGCCAAAACCAAAAAGAATCGAGAATAATGTATAGAAACTCGCCTGAAAGAAAATGTCAATCAAGATTTGCACAGACTGATCAATTGTATTATCCCAAGCCTCCATGCCACCTCCGTACAAAAAATACGGGGCAGAAAAAGCGCCGATATTCACAATAAAAATACCTAAAATGGCAAATCCCCTTGCTGCATCGATCCACGTCATACGTTCAGATTTTTTTAATGGTGCTGCAGTCTGCATGATTTTCACGTCCCCCAATAAACAGTCTGCTTAAATTATAGTTAAGGAGGACATCAAAATGCCAGCAAAACCTTATTTCCATTTTAAAACCCTCAGCTCGCGCCTCGTTTTTCCACAGATCAGGCCACCCAGCTTAGTTAGTGCTCTGTCATCTTTGTTATGTTCTTCTTCCGGCGCATTATTTTTGACATCTTCCTTGTGAATACCCCCTCCCTTTATTCTGTAACAAATTTGTCATACAGAAAAACTTCATTCAACAGGGTGTTCTTCCCGGTTGAATGTTAGTTGAGCAGAATCGGGCATGTAATGGTCAGTAACCCGCCGTTCTTCGGCGGGTTACTGACCATTACATGCGTGGAAGAGCGAAACTTCAATCAGCGAAAATGTTGCTGCCTTTTGCCTCCGCGAAAAACGTTCAAATTTTCAATTCCAGTTGACGGTCAAAGAAATAAAGATGAGCTGTCGCAACAGATTCTTTCCAAATCGATTCCAATGCCTGTTTATAAAGCTTCATCTGCACGTCGTAACGCCTGGAAAGATCGCCCTTTTTATCCTCAGTGACCTCACCTGTGATGGCGTCCGTCTTATAGTCCAAAATTATCCAACCATCGTCCTTGGGCATAACACAGTCAATCACCCCTTGGACCAGTACACGCTCATCCGTTTCGCTCGTCCATTTTGCATAAATTTCTGATGCCGGCAGTGTCAAACTGAACGGAACTTCACGATAAATGACCGGAGCATTGATGACCATTTGCCCGAAGTCGGTGGTAAAAAATGCTTCAACAGCCAATATATCAATGGCGTCTGCCTCCTGCCTTGTCAGTATTTCACGTTCAACCAGCGACTCAACGAATTCCTCAATCGCATTACCCGGCATCGGTTTATCCAATGGTATGTGCTGCATGACTGTATGCATGGCGGTACCCCGTTCTGCAGCCGTTATCGATTGTTGTTTTTGCATAAAGGCAGGCCGTTTTATAATCGGCGGCCGGTAGGTCTGAACAAGCTGATCATCACTGTATTCATCCTTTATCTCACGCTGCCGCTTGATTTCTGTAACGGTCTGTTTGGCTCGGGAATGCGCGGCTTCCTCATATGGGTAAACATAGGACAACCGATTGTCGACGGCTTGGTGATAAATATTATCGTCTAATTCAAGCGCTTCCCAGTTCACAATGTTCTCTTTCAGCTCGTTTGATTCCCGCGCAAGCTCTTCATCCAAATTCGCATAATAACTTCCATGGACGACAGATACATTCCATTCTGACGGGTCCAGACGAATGGCCTCAAGCACCTGGTCTGAAAGCTCCATCGAACGCAAGGTCTCACCGGATTGATGGCGGATTAGGGCCGGGCCGATCCAATCCAAATAGGTTTTCGATGACACACGATAGTGCGCGGGTAATACCCAGTCAGTGTGGTTAATAATCTGTTCCCACTTTTCCTGCTTTTTGGTGAAAGATGAGACATTACCGATCATCAGCAGTTTTTCTTTTGCCCGAGTCAGCGCCACGTACAATACCCGCATCTCCTCTGCCAGCGATTCACGCCGCTTCTTTTCTTTTAAAGCATGATAAAACAGCGTCGGATACATAATCCGCTTGACTGGATCGATAAATTTACTGGCAAAACCAAGGTCTTTATGCAATAAATAGCGCGCATTTAAATCCTGCAAATTAAACTGCTTATCCATAGCTCCAAGAATCACAACAGGGAATTCAAGCCCCTTGCTTTTATGGATGGTCATAATCCTTACCACATCTTCCTGTTCACTGAGCGCCCGTGCTGCCCCCAAATCATCGCCGCGCTCTTCCATGCGTTCTATAAACCTCAGAAAACGGAACAAACCGCGAAACGACGTTGTCTCATAGCCGCGTGCGCGATCATAAAGCGCCCTTAGATTAGCCTGACGCTGCCGTCCCCCAGGCATGCCGCCGACAAAATCATAGTAGCCGGTTTCGCGATAAATTTGCCAGATCAGCTCTGATAACGCCCCTTGCCGTGAAGCAACACGATAGCGCTCAAGATTTTCTAGAAAATCACCTGTTTTAATGGCCGTATCATCACGATTTTGCTTATGAAACGCTTTTAACGCGTCATAATAACCACCATGTCTATCGGCCAGACGTACGCGTCCAAGTTCTTCTTCATTCAAACCAACGATTGGTGATTTTAATACTGAGGCGAGCGGGATGTCCTGCCTTGGATTATCAATCACTTTCAGCAGATTAATCATGATTTTGACTTCCATTGCTTCAAAATAACCTGTGGAAAGTTCAGCATAAACAGGAATTCCCTGTTTTTTCAATTCATCCATAATCGCCGGCGCCCACGTCATCGAACGCAGCAATATGACAACATCACGGTATTGCATATCCCGCTGGGCATCGGTTGTTTTATCGTAAACCTGGAGTGGTGCGGCTTCCTTCTTTCCGATCCATCCTTTGATTTTTTCGGCGTATGCCCGTGCCTCAAGCTGAGCTTTTTCCAGATCCTGATAGTCCTCTTCTTCCGGTGAAAGATCCTCTTTCTCTTCAGGCGACTCACGGTCAATGATGACAAGCTCCGGTTCGGGTTCCGGGTGCGGCAGTGCATCATACCGGTTATTGGCGTAAATCAGTTCGGCATCTTTATCGTAGCTGATCTCACCCAACGCTTCATCCAGAATCTGCCGGAAGACGTAATTTGTCCCTGTGAGGATTTGTTCACGGCTTCGGAAATTGCTTGCGAGATCGATCCGTTTTGCAGCCAGTTCTTCGTTTGCAAAACGTTTGTATTTATCAATAAACAGAGATGGCTCAGCATGACGGAACCGGTAGATGCTTTGTTTAACATCACCGACCATAAACCTATTCCCCGGACCGCTGGAATCACTTATCAGCGAGAGAATTGTTTCCTGGACAAGGTTCGTATCCTGGTATTCATCGATCAGAAGCTCTGTGAACTGCTCTCTTAAGCTAACAGTTACATTGGATGGTATCACATTCGCCTCATCTGATGATTCATCCATTAAAAGCTCGAGGCAAAAATGTTCCAGATCGGAAAAATCCACGATCCCCCGTTCCCGTTTTTCCTCGCTGAATCTGTCTTTGAACTGCTTCACCAATTCAGCCAGCTGCCTGATGACAGGGGCTAAAGTCTGCATATCAGCAACATGATTTTCCAAATCACGGCTGAACCAGTTGTCTTTCATTTTTTCCCAGCGGTCTTTATAATTTTTTCTTAGCGTTTTCGCATATTCTTGTTTCGTTTTATCACAATCGACGCTCTTGCCGGATAACCTGTCAAATGAACGTGATGTCATAAACGCCTGCAAATCCTTCCATGATGATTTTCTTGCCTGTGCTTCATGCAATAATTCAAAATCAGATTCAATCGTATCGGCATAATGATAAGGGCCGTCATTTTCCCGTGTCAGCTCCATGGCAAGGTGCATTTGCTGATGGATGGCATCAAACTGGTTTTGCACTTCTTGTTTGATGATGTCGAGCCAGTTTAAATCATCCTCCTGCCAGTTATCCGGAATGTCATAGGCATCCGCCAGCTCCTCAAGCCATTTAGCCGGCCGGGGATTTTGCATGGCGAAGTTATATAATTTGAAAATAAGGTCTTCAACATCGGCATCACTGCGGTCACTGGAAAAACGGTCAACAACCGAAAAGAAGTTTTCCTGTTCCGCTCCTTCTTTTCCATACCATTCTTCTAACAGATTATCACTCACTTCCTGCTTGATTAAATCGGCTTCCATATCATCAGCAATTCGAAAGCCAGGATCAATATCCAGCAGGTACGCGTACTGTCTG
Organism: Lentibacillus amyloliquefaciens; assembly: GCF_001307805.1. Taxonomy (GTDB): domain Bacteria; phylum Bacillota; class Bacilli; order Bacillales; family Amphibacillaceae; genus Lentibacillus; species Lentibacillus amyloliquefaciens. Next base: position 1,730,863 of record NZ_CP013862.1, read on the forward strand.
ACGATATCCAAACAAAATGAATGCAATGTGGAAATCGAAGCTCGCTGCAGGAGTGATAATTGCTTCTTCAGATGCATGGAGGCAGGGTTTTCTGCCAATCGTTCTTCAAGCGCTTCTGCCACGCGGTTGCGCATTTCCTGTGCCGCTGCATTGGTAAACGTTACGACAAGCAGCGAATCAATATCCACCGGGTTTTCGTTTCGTACAAGTTTTTGGATGATTCGCTCGACAAGGACAGCTGTTTTACCTGAACCGGCAGCTGCAGCAACGAGAACATCACGTCCGTCTGTATAAATGGCTTCTTCCTGTTCTCTTGTCCAGTTGACCACTATGATTCCTCCTTCTGACGCAGCTTTTCCAAAATTTCATCGTCCTTCAAGTCTGTCAGCTTGCGGTAATTATTCTCCTCCAGAGTTGGATCAAACTGACAAACCGACCGGAAAGAGCAGAAAGTGCACGCCGTCTGCTGCTTATGCTGGAACGGATTCAGATGAACACCGCCGGATGTCATATCAATCCCTGCTTGCATCATCAGATGATGAATGTGGTCTTGAAGGCTTCGGAACGTTTCGTGATCAGCAATTCTCGAACCTTTACGGAAATCGCCATCCTTTTTCAAACCGGCAGGAATAATTTCACTGGCACCTGAGTCCAGCGAGGTGTCCATTTGCTTGACAAGCTCTTTATCAGACAGCAGCAGGCCTTGCATCTTATACTTTTTGAATAATTCCTTTTCGATTTGGTCATCCGACATCCTCTTCCCCACAGAAATCATCGGATTATGGACATGAAAATAAAGGACGCCGGCCGGGCTTGCTTTTACCCCGAGCCAATGTTCGGATTGTGACAGCACAACATCAAGATATGCCAGCATCTGAAGAGCCAGACCGTAATACACTTCTACAAGGTTCAACCCTTTTTGGCTCGATTTGTAATCAATAATCCGCAAAAATAATCCCTCGGCACTTTCCGCTTTATCAACCCGGTCAATCCGCCCGCGCAACATCAGTTCATATCCGTTTGGCAATTGCAGTGATACCGGATTGAGTGTCTGTTTGTCACCAAACCCGAGCTCGAGTCCAACGGGTGAGAATTCACTATGCCGGGACTGTTCGCTTAAAATGTAGGTTGCTCGTGTGATAACGTCCTGCAGCTTTTGCTGAATATATTTATAACGATTTGAACTGTGCAGGATCTGATGTTGCAGCACCGGTGCCAGGTTTTCAACAGCATGCCGGGCATAACCCGCACTTTCCTGATGCGTCAATTGGGCAAAATCTCTGCCCTCTGCCTGAATCCATTCGCTGATTTTTTTCAATGCTTCATGAAAAAGCTGACCAATATCCGGCGCATCAAGTTTATAAGTCTTTCGTTCTTGAAGGTTTAAGCTGTATTGGGCAAAATGCTGATAGGAACAGCGATAATAAGATTCAAGCCTTGATACACTCGCCTTGACCTGTTTCGGGTACAGCGCTTCAGTCGTTTCCCTGCTCAGATTAACCGGCAGATTCTGATAATACAAGCTTTGTAAAATGGTATATGTCGTACTGTACTTTTCATGATTGCGGATATACCAGTCCAGTACATACTGCCAGACTTTTTTAACCGGATAGCCTTTCGCACTGCGGGCCAGCTGTACAGTAAGCGCGGCCCTTGTCTTAAGGGGGGTGGTGATGAATCGCTCAGCATCATACAGTTCATCAGGCTCCTGCAAGAGAAGGTGATCACATAATGCAGGGAATAAGTCTTCAAGACGTTTAATTAATTGTGACGGCATTTTCGATTTACCTTCTTCATCACTCAGCGGATAACTGACCCATAAATAATCATTCGCCGAGGTGAAGGCGAGATACATGTAAAACCAGTCATCCAGGAGCTGACGCTGTTTGCTTTCAGCAAGATCCAAACCATGTTCGGCAAGAGTTTTGCGCTCCTGTTCATTGATCATGCCGTCCTCTGCCGGTTTCATCGGCCATGTGCCATCATTTACACCAAGCAGGAATGAACATTTCATGCCGCTGATTCGCGACCGATCAATCGTACCGACAATCACATGATCAATGCTCGGCGGCACATGGGCAAATGTCAGTGATTCAAAACCCGCTTCAATAGCCGCTCGGAATGTTCCCAGTGTCATCGTTTCACCGCCTGCCATTTCAACCATCTCATCGAACAGCTGAATGACAGCATTCCATACTTGTTCCTGTTCGCGTGCTTTTTCAATTTGGCCTTGTGCGTCATACGCCTCCCGCATCTTTTCAAGTTTTTCCGGCACACCAAGTTCCTCCAGCAGCATATAAACGATTTCGCAACGCTCGCTTACTGTTTCAGCTTTCCGGAAATCTTTATCAAATCCCTCCAAGGCCTTGGCAGCCTGACGGCGATACGCGTTAATCCGCTTCTGTGTTTCTTTTTCCGCATCCGTCTGTGCCGACCGGTCAAGACCAATAAACCGCTGGAAAACCCAGTCATCATCACGCAGCCACTGCGTACGTGAGCGGACCCCGTATTCAAGCACATAATTTTCCAGTTCATCAATCGCGTCATTATCAAGTGGATACTTAACGTCCGTTATCGGAATAAAACCGGTTTTCAACACCCGGAACACTGCATCGTATCGCCAATTCCCATCAACAACATCCATGACCGACCGAATAAATTCAATCAGTGAATGATTCAGCATACTGCGTTTTTCATCTATGAAAACAGGAATATCATAATCATTGAAAATCGTATCAATCAAATCATGATAAACGCCAGTCTGGCGGATAAAGACAGCTATATCCTGAAAGCGGTAGTGTTCTTCCCGCACCAGACGAAGAATTTCCTGAGCTGCGCCTTCCACCTCTGCACGCGGATGGACGGCTTCGGCTATCTGAATCGGGACCTCGCCTTCATACACAGGGGCAGGCCTCGTGTCAAACTGCTGTTCAAGATGGGTGAAATATGGCCGGTTATGCAGCCTGCCATTTTCCGGCTCAAGCACAATCGATTCATCGATCGGGACTGCATTTTCATGAGCGATTCTGTGCAATGCGTGACATGTTTCTTTCGTCTGATAGAATAAATCAAGTTCGGATATGCTGTCATCGTTTAAAGTATCTGTTGTCAATGCTATCGTCACCGAACGGCATTTTTTCATCAGTTCTTCAACGACGACGAGCTCTTGTGGTGAAAAACGGTGAAACCCGTCCAAATAAATGTCAGCATCATTCAGAAGTGATGCATCCTTTATTTTCTCTGCAAGCAGCTGGAGCTGATCTTCGCTGTCTACATATTTTCCTTGCAGCACGCGAATTAAATTATCATAGATGTAGGCCAAATCGTTCAGCTTGCCTTCCAATGCTGCTTCACCGGGTTCTTTATGAATAAACTTTTGTATTTGTTCGATTTGCATATAGAGCATATCCGGTGTGATGCAGTGCCGTTTGAATTCAGTGATCATGCTTTCCAGTTGTTCCAGAAATCCTTGCTTTTCAAGTGCTTTTTGAAAAACCTGCCAGTCACTTCCTTTTTCCGCAATAATTTTGCGAAGCATCATCTGGGTGCCGACCGAGCTGATAAATTGCTTTGTTGCACCGCCCGTCTCTTGCAGCACGCGCCATGCCAGGCGGGAAAAACTGAGGACCTGGGCGCGAATGCTTCCTTTGATATCCCCCTGAAACAAGGCATATTCCCGCTGAAATGTCATTTGATCCGGCACAATGTAAAAAACAGGCGTACCTTGCGGGTTATCGGCCAATTTCTTCTGGATATCATTTAATACCCAGTCACTTTTGCCTGTTCCTGCTCTGCCTAATAAAAATCGGATTCCCATTAAACCATCCCCCCTTAAAATGAAAGCCTGTTATGACTTTAAACGCAACTTGCGTTATGCAGCATGTTTCATTGAATATATTATAACCTGCAGGGAGCGTTTACTTCGCTGATTTAATGTTCCTGCGAATGCGCACCTGCCGCCTGCAGCGTGTTTGAATCTTACACATTGAACACCAATTGAACATAATAAAACCTATTTCTCATTTTATCAGAGAAATAGGTTTTATACACTTTCCGCTCGTTTTATATTTTTATCCCGCATGTAACTGGCAGTAAGACACCCATGGGGATCAACTGCCAGTAAATGTCCGATTCGTTCATCTAACAATCAGTGATGGATCCCCCACTGATTGAAGATTCACTTTATCCAAAGCTTAATTTCACTTCTGAAACGGGCCAGTATTTGATATCGACTTTTCCGACCAGTGTCTCTGCATCAATAAATCCAATTTCACGGCTGTCGAGACTGTCCTGACGATTATCACCCATGACAAACAATTTCCCTTCAGGCACCTCTTTTGAGTCTGTAACGCCTTTTAACGTGAAATCTTCCGTATACGGTCCGGTGTCATTCACATTGCGAAACGGCTCTAAAAATGGTTCCTCAACATGTTCGCCATTAATATACAGTTTATCATTTTCATAAATGATCTCATCTCCGGGAAGTCCGATAACCCGTTTCACATAATCATCCTGTTTATCAGCATGGAACACAATAATATCAAAACGATCGACCTCTGTCAGATTATACGCAACTTTATTGACCATTAATAAATTCCCGTCATATAATGTTGGCTCCATCGACTCACCGTTCACAACATAACTGGCAAAAAGCGAGGAACGGAAGATAATTGCCAGAACCAGAGCAACCAATACGACCGGGACTATCTTTTTTATATATCTTCTTTTTCTTTTCATACCGATCTTCCTCCAGGGTATTTAACTGAACCCGGCATATCAGACTCACCGGAGAGAGCGCAAATCGTTCAGCTCTTCTCCCCGAGTATTTTGATATGCCGCGTTCTATCACTTATATCAGCATACCCTGTTTGACTACTTTTTAACCTCTTCCCGCTCAGAAATCTCCTTTATGACCGTTCTTCTCTGCAGCCGCCGTTCAATATATTTCCCAAACACCCAGAACAAGCCTATGCAGATACCGACGACGATTGTTCTGACCGGATTTTGAGCAAATTCGAAAATACTTGACCCTATAAAAGCCAGAGAAAAAATCATGACCGACTTGCCGAGGAGAACTGCCAATATAAATTGCTGAACGCTGATTTTTGAAAGGCCTGACACAATATTAATCACCGATGATGGCGAGAAGGGGAAACACATCAATAGAAAGAGCGGCCCAAAGCCATGCCGTTCGACCCATACGGTTACCCGGCGAACTTGCTTATTACGGCGTATCACTTTAAATAGACGCTTGTCCCCAAGTTTCCGTATGACCCAAAATACCAGGATTGCACCACCACATGCGCCGATCCAGGAAAATATGAAACCTTTCCATAAGCCATATGCTGCTGCATTGGCAAACACAAAGACAATTAACGGCAAAAACGGAAGAAATGCTTCTATAAATGGCAATAATATACCCGGCAGCGGTCCCAGGCTTTCATATTCATTCAGTAATTCCTGAATGAATTCATCCATTTTTTCCTGTTCAAGCCACAGCCGCCAATCAGCCAGGCTGACATTTAGCAACTTCATATATTCTTTGTCCCCTTACTCAAAATCGTTTCATCATCTATTATAGCTAAATATATTTTACAGTAATCTTTACAAGCTGCATAGCAAAAATTACCAAACATTCCCTCCACTTTAGCTTGTATCAGCCGAATGAAAGATGCCTCTTTCTTATCATTTTACCTCAAATTGAGTTTTTTAGTGTATTTTTTGTTCAATTTATCATATACTGATTACAATGGAACAAATGTTCGTTATTGGAGGGGATAGTTTGCGCTACTTGAATGATGAAGAATTACAACCGGCTTCACGCTTTCTGTTTCTTTCGATGGCAATCGTGGTGATTCAGCAGGATCTCCAGACGATTGAGCAGGGGCGCTTTAAAATTAAGGAACCTTATACAAAACTTTTGGAAAAAATGCATTCCGATGCTGTAAATGAACGGAAAGAACTGCGAAAGACCATGCGGGACAAAAAAATTCAGGTTATGGCATTGAATAAAAACGATTCATTTTCCTCGTATCTATTTCTTTGCAGGGGGCGGGAAGAAAAGCGTAATTATTTTAACCCGGCCATCCGCAAAAAAGTGGAGGCGATCATACAGGAACTCATGCGAAAGGCTCTGCAACCACATCCGGATTATGCCTCTGCAGATACTTGATACGATTATCGAGTAAATAGCGGTACTGTGCTGTTCGCTGTACCTGGTTAAGCATCGAGCCAAGTGAGACAGACAGAATAATCGATTTCTGGTTTTTAAAAATGACCTCAGTCTGTCTTCCCGGCCCCTGATTGACCTGATCGATATGCGAATGGGCGATCCATGAACATTTGGTATTGGATGGAGATGTTGTCGGAAAAAAGTACATGCCGCTGGTCGGATCGATTGAAATTGGGGCTTTGTGGGTGATGCCACAAATATCACGAGTCCCGTCCTGTCTTCCCCTGAGGCTGCTTCCGAAAAACTTGCAGGCATTATCAACCATTTTACTCGGGGCATAATGTATGGAATATTCTTCCCTATCTTCCAGGATGCGTGTGGCAGTGTTCCCGTTTTCATCCTGAATTGCGATAACAGCCATGGTGAGAGGTGTTATTTCATACGATGGGGCATAATAATTATTGAGCATAATCATTCATCCTTTCATGTAAACATGAAAAGAAAGAGGCGTATCTATAATTTACCAATCAGACATAAAAATTGCAATAAAAAATTCAGTTTTTTCTTAAATTTTGACAAAAAGTTGATTGATAAAGAATTTATTTCGTATAATTTGTCAATTTTGACTGCCGCAGCCCGCATTCAAATCAAAAAATAAGCAGTCCATTTATATCGTTCTGCATTGGACTGCTTAAAGATTTATTATTTTATATCTGCTTAAATCATGCTGTTCCTTTTTAACGGCAGCCGGTTCTCATCTGTATTAATACAGCAATTTAATAAATTCATCTTTAGGAATTTTGCCGAGATAATACGACACATCGAAATCTGCCAGTGCATCTTGAATCGCTTGGCGCTCATGGCGTACGCCTATCAGTTTATTTTCAAGATCACTGATTTCACCCAATCCGAAAAAGTCGCCGTAGATTTTGCAGTTTTCAATCGTGCCGTTATTCACATCAAAGCGCACATCGACAAGCCCTGCGTCGAACTTATGGGATGCCTGCACGTTGAATTTAGGCGATTTGCCATAGTTCCATTCCCATTTTTGGTAACGGTGCTCTGAGATCTTATGAATTTCTTCCCAATCGGCGTCAGTCAGCTTATACTCCGGCACATCATTGACATTTTCCACTTCAAAAACGTGTTTTAAAATCATTTCTTTAAACTCGTCCATTGAAATCTTTTCATCAAGATATTCGGAAATGTTGGCGACACGGCTGCGAATTGATTTGATACCTTTTGATTCGATTTTTTCTTTGTTGACATTTAATGCTGAGACAACATTTTCAATTTCCGAGTCAAGCATCAGTGTACCGTGGCTGAACATACGGCCTCTTGTTGAGAACATGGCATTACCCGAGATTTTGCGGCCTTCCACAGCCAGGTCATTCCGCCCCTTCATTTCTGCCGGCACACCGACTTTGTTCAAAGCGTCCACAATCGGCTGGGTGAACTTCGCAAAATCCTGGAAGCTTTCCCCGTCATCTTTCGTGATGAAACTGAAATTAAGATTTTGCTCATCATGATAAACCGCCCCGCCGCCGGACAGACGACGAACGACTTCGATACCGTTCTCATCCACATAATCGGTGTTTATTTCTTCAACTGAATTTTGATTCCGCCCGACAATAATCGAGGGTTTATTGATATAAAACAATAAATATGTATCCTTTTCCCCGAAATTTTGCAGGATATACTCTTCAATTGCCAGATTTACAGTCGGGTCAGTGATGCCCTGGTTATCAATAAATTTCACGACTCGTGCCTCCCTTGTCATTCTAACGTCCTATTAAATAGTTTAATAAAAATATCGGTGTCAAGCAAAAATTACGATTTTTCCCACACAAGATCTTCTGCTGCCAGTTCAATACTCCCGTTGAAATATTGTTCTGCTTCTTTTACAAGGTCGTTGTTGTCACCATATTGCGGCAGATGGCTGAGAATAAGTTTTCCGGCTTTCGCTTTCTCAGCAATCATAGCGCCCTCTTTACTTGTCATATGTCCTGCGCCGGATCCGTCCTGATTTTCATAAAAATTACAGTCCGTAATCAGAAAATCAGCGTCTTTGGCAAAGTCATACCATTCTTCTTTAAAAGCTGTGTCAGCGGTATAGACAAGAACTGTCTCCCCGTCGGTAATCCGCATACCGTAACATGGCACCGGATGGTCCGTTTGCAAAAAAGTGATGGTAAACGGGCCGATTTCCAATGATTCGGCTGGATCATAGGCGATCCCTTCTGTATTTTTATGTGTTAATGACTTGAAACCTTCCTCATCTTCTGTATGCCCGTATATCGGCAGAATTTCATTGCTTTTTCGAATATACGACTGGACCAGCCATGCATACTGCAGAACGCCGATATCAGCCACATGATCGTTGTGATAATGTGACAGAATGACCGCATCAAGATCCATGACATGTTTGATCGTTTGCAGTTTGGACAATGAGCCGCTGCCGGCATCAATTAATAACGTAAAATCATCCTGTTCAAGTAAATATGCGGACGTCGCGCCACCCGGGGCAGGATACCCGCCCCAGTAGCCAACAATCGTTAATTTCATAAATTTTCACCTCAAAAATTTAAATTTTGTTGTAACACAGTATTGACATCATGCATACTGTTATAATACAATAGTTTTAACAAAATAAAGGGGATGTTAACACATGATGAACGTTGTCGAGTTTTTCCGAAATCTGCCGCGAAAAAAATGCCGCAACTGCGGTCACGAAATGTTTGAAAAAGCCGATTGTTACGGTAATCTGTGTGACGAATGTGACCACCCGGCAAGATAATTCATCTGTACCACCTTATGCTCATTGTACGCGAATCTTATACTTTCTTTCCATTGATACAGCTATTCATACAGCTGTGTCTTTTTTTGTACAAAATGTTATGATTATTTTATAGTTCGAAATAAAGGAGATTTCATATGACAATTAAACGATTGAAGCGTTCTGAAGTGCCGAATGAACAGACTTGGGACTTGACTGATTTATTCGCATCACATGAAGAGTGGGAAAACGAATTAAATGCCCTCCAGGCCAACGTCAGTGACGTCACACAATATAAGGGTCGGCTCATACAAAATCCCAAAACTATATTAAGCGGTCTGAAATCTTATGAACGTTTTGAAAAGCGCCTGATCCGTGTTGCGACTTACGCAAATCTAAAATCAGCAACCGATGGGTCAGATCCTCAAAACCAGGCGGATTCAGCCAAAGTATCATCGGTTCTTGCAGAAATCGGTGCTAAATTATCATTCGTTGAGAATGAACTGCTGGAATTGCCGAGTGATGCTATTGATCACTTGATAGAAGAAGAACCGGAACTGACAACATACCGTAAGATTCTCGAGGATATCTTCGAGAAAAAACCATTCACACTGGCACCGGAAATTGAAGAAACATTGGCAGCGCTCAGCGAGGTACATAATGCACCATTCATGATTTATGAGCGGAGCAAATCATCAGATATGACTTTTCGTTCCATAAAGGATGAAAATGGGGCAGAGCTGCCGATGTCATCCGCTCTTTACGAGGACAGCTATGAAACGTCACCGGATGCTACTATTCGTAAACAAGCATATGACGCATTCACCAGTACGTTGAATCAATATAAAAATACTTATGCTGCAGCATATGCCACCGAAGTAACGAAACAGGTTACGATGTCACGACTTCGTTCCTACGACTCCGTTACCGATATGCTGCTCCATTCGCAGCAAGTGACTAAAGATATGTATCATAACCAGCTTGATGTTATCCAACAGGAACTTGCACCTCATATGCGCCGGTTTGTCAAGCTGAAACAGGAGAAGCTCGGCCTTAGGAAGATGCATTTTTATGACTTAAAAGCACCGCTCGATCCTGATTTCAATCCTTCCACAACGTTTGAGGAAGCGACGGAAACAATACAAGAAGCACTGAAGGTTATGGGACCTGAGTACAGTGAGATTATACGAAAAGGCATCAATAATCGCTGGGTAGACCGGTCTGACAACGTTGGAAAACAGACAGGGGCGTTTTGTGCGTCACCATATGGCGTTCATCCATATATTTTAGTGACATGGACAGATACAATGCGCGGAGCATTTGTATTGGCCCATGAACTGGGGCATGCAGGGCATTTCTACCTTGCCGGTGAAAACCAGTCGCTTGTTAATACAGAACCATCCACCTATTTTGTCGAGGCGCCTTCAACATTAAACGAATTACTGCTTGCAGATCATATGATAGCCAAAACAGATGATAAACGGATGAAACGCTGGGTTATCAGCCAGCTGCTCGAAACATACTACCATAACTTTGTCACCCATCTTTTGGAAGGTGAATTCCAGCGCCGTGTATATGCATTGGCCGAATCCGGCACACCACTTACAGAAGATGTATTAACCGGGGAGAAAAAAGAAGCGCTTCAAAATTTCTGGGGCGATGCAGTGGAAATCGATGATGGCGCCGGTCTGACATGGATGCGCCAGCCGCACTATTACATGGGTTTATATCCATATACTTATTCAGCCGGACTGACAATTTCAACGGCTATGGCCGGTAAAATCCGTGAAGAAGGACAACCCGCTGTCGACCGCTGGCTTTCTGTATTAAAAGCCGGCGGAACGATGAAGCCGCTTGACTTGGCTGAAAAGGCCGGCATCGACATGTCCCAGCCTGATGCCATCAGGGAAGCTGTTGCCTACGTCGGAGAGCTGGTTGACGAACTGGAAAAGAGTTATGAATAGAAAGTCTGTGCTCCGGTGTCGGCCGGAGCACTTTTTTATATCAGAAAGTGATGCTTCTGTTGATATTTCCTTTATTCTGTCGATACAATTAATCTTCTGCAGATAAGTTTTTTCTTCTGTTGATATAATCGCTCATCTGTTGATTTCCCCGGCCTTCTGTCGATATTATCATTCTTCCGTTGATTTAATTTCTCTTCTGCAGATTCCTGGCTTCTTCTGCCGATACCCGTTATATAACATTTAACTGTACAAAAAAACGGCATCAAACACAAGTTTGATGCCGGTCACACGCACATTTAATCCCGTAAATAATCCAGCACATCATTAACAGCTTTTTCCCCCTGCCCGATGCAGTCAGGGATGCCAACGCCTTCGTAAGAGCTGCCTGCTATAAATACGCCAGGAAAGTTTTCTTCCATGTTTTCCCGTACATTCGCAATTCGCTCGGTGTGGCCGACTGTGTATTGCGGCATGGCATTTTTCCAGCGGCTGATGACACTGAATTCAGGTTTCTCAGTTATATTCATCGTTTTGTTTAAATCATTCATGACAATATCAGTAATCTCTTCATCAGATAAATCAACCACTTCTTGATCGCTCGGTTTCCCGACATAGCAGCGGACCAGTGCTTTTCCTTCAGGCACAGCGTTTGGCCATTTTTTATGGGTCCAAGTGCATGCTGTTATTCTAAAATCACTATTACGGGACACAACAAAACCGGTCCCGTCAATGTCCCGCTCAATGGCTGATGCGTCAAACGCCATGGCGACATTGGCAACAGAGGTCGCCGGAATGTCTTTGAATTCATCAAACACGTTGAACTGACTGAAGATATTAGGCAATGTATTGTGTGGTGTCGCCATAATAACTGCATCCGGTTTATAAACTTCACCATTGCTTAATAACACATGATAACCGTGCGCTTTCTTTTCGACATGGTCAACACCGACGCCAAGTGAAACACTGTCACCAAGAACAGATTCAAGCCGTTCCACCCATGTTTCCAGTCCATTTTCGAATGAGTAAAAGATGCCTTCTTTCTTACCGCCTGATTTTTTCTGTTTGGGCTGTTTTGGCGTCGTTTTTCGCAGACCTTTAATCAAGCTGCGGTGCTCTTGCTCCAACTGGTGAAAGTTCGGAAATGTGGCTTTAATGCTCATATTATCGATATCACCAGCATAAATCCCGGACAAGAGCGGTTCGATCAAATTCTCCACGAGTTCATTTCCAAAACGACGCCGGAAAAAGGTGCCCAATGACTGGTCCCCTGTTTTTCCTCTTGGTTTCGCAAAATCCATCCCGGCACGAAGTTTTCCCACGGGTGAAAAAATACCGGAAAACAAAAATGGACGTACCCTGACAGGAATGCCCATATACGATCCCTTTGGCATTTTATGCAACCGATTATCAACCAGAATATAGGACTGGCCTGTGCCGTTCTTTACAAGCTGATTGCTTAACCCAAGTTCGTTGACCAGCTTAACACCGGGCTGTTTCCGTGATAAAAAGGAGTCCGGCCCTTGCTCAATGACATATCCATTGCGCCTGGTTGTTTTAATTTTACCGCCAAGACGATTTCCTGCTTCAACAAGCCTGACCTCATATGGCAAGTCTTTTTCGTTAATTTCCTTCTGCAAGTAGTAGGCAGCGGATAAACCAGTTATCCCGCCGCCCGCAATCAATATCTTTTTCATTTCACTCATTGCACTTCACGCTTTACTTTTTTCATGACAACTTCAGCAAGGGTGGCAATGAATTGCGGATGCGCGTTTGGCATTTCCGGACGGTGATAATTCGCTCCAAGCTCATCACACACCACTTTGCATTCATAATCATTGTCATAGAGCACTTCCAAGTGGTCAGCAATAAAACCGACCGGGGCATAAACGAATGAACGGAAACCTTCCTCTTCATACAATTCACGTGTCAGGTCCTGAACATCCGGCCCGAGCCATGGATCCGGCGTATTGCCTTCACTTTGCCAGCCGATAGCATAGTTCTGAACGCCTGTCTTCTCAGAAATCAGGCTGGCTGTTTCTTTCAACTGATCAGGATAGGGATCGCCGTCTTTCAAAATTTTTTTCGGCAAACTATGTGCAGAAACGACGAGCACAGCTTTTTCCCTTTCATCTTCAGACATCTCATCATAAACAGCGCTTATTGCATCAGCCCAATATTGGATAAAGCCCGGCTCATTGTACCAGCTTTCCACGGACTCAATCGAAATGCCATATTTGTCCGCTGTATCATTGGCACGCTGATTATACGATTTGACACTGAAGGTTGAATAGTGCGGTGCCAAAACAATGGATACAGCTTCGTCAATCCCGTCATTTGCCATTTGTTCAACAGCATCTTCAATAAATGGATGAATATGTTTCAATCCAATATACGCTTTGAATTCGACCTCATCTTGCATCACATTCAATTTTTCTTCCAGGGCATTTGTCTGTTCTTCCGTAATCCGTGCCAATGGTGAAATCCCGCCGATCGCTTTATACCGGTCTTTCAAATCCTGCAATGCTTCTTCTGACGGTTTTCTTCCATGACGGATATCTGTGTAGTATGGTTCAATGTCTTCTTCCTTATAAGGAGTGCCATACGCCATTACCAGCAAACCTAATTTTTTCTTTCCCATTTGCAACACCTCATCAGTCTCAATTTATCGCCTCGAATAAGAATGGATAAGCTCAGTCAATTTTTTAAGTGTTTCCGGCTTGATATCCGGTGTGACACCATGACCAAGGTTAAAAACATGGTTGCCATCCTGCTTGCTTTCATCCAGAATCGCTTTGGTTTTAGTCTCAATTGTTTCCCAGTCTGCTAGCAAAACTGTCGGATCGAGATTTCCTTGCAGCACTTTGGTAACACCCAGCCGGCGCGCTTCGGCAATCGACGTGCGCCAGTCAAGGCCAATCACATCAACCGGCAAGTCGTTCCATTCCGGAAGCAGATGCCGCGCACCAACACCGAAAACGATCAATGGCACGTTTTTCGTCCCGAGTTCCGAAAAAATCCGTTCCATGACCGGCTTGATATAATAACGGTAATCCTCAACATTCAAAGCGCCTACCCACGAGTCAAAAATCTGTACAGCACGTGCCCCGGCATCAACTTGAGCTTTCACATATGAAATGGTCATGTCAGCCAATTTATCCATTAATGCAAACCAGACATCCGGCTGACTGTACATCAACTTCTTTGTTTTGCTGTAGTTTTTGGAAGGCCCGCCTTCAATCATGTAACTTGCTAGTGTAAACGGAGCACCGCTGAATCCAATAAGCGGCACATCCAGCTGTTCTTCTGTCAAAAGACGAATCGTATCAAGAACATACGGCACGTCTGCTTTCGGATTAATCATGCCCAGCCGTTCGACGTCCTGATACGTTTGAATCGGATTATCGATTACCGGACCGATACCCTTTTTGATTTCAACATCCACGCCGAGTGACGGGAGCGGTGACATAATATCTTTATACAAAATGGCTGCATCTACACCGTAATGTTCAACAGGAAGGCGCGTAACATAAGCGCACAACTCCGGCTGATGCGTAATTTCAAATAAAGAATACTTTTCTTTCAGTTTGCGGTACTCTTTCTGAGATCTGCCCGCCTGACGCATAAACCATGCAGGCGTATACTCCGTTTTCTCACCCTTGTATGCTTTTAGAATCGTATCATTAAAATATTTCGTCACTAACTTCACCCTTTATCCAACGTCAAATAACTATCTATTTCTTACTATAGCGATTTTCAGCTCCGTTGTATAGAAAGCTTCGCGGATTGTCATCAATTTGTCTCAATTATGTTTGGTTCATCACATTGCTTCACGAGGAAATTTCCACTGTATTCGACCTTTTCCCCTCTATTTTAGTCAAGGGGTCATAAGGGACGACATAGTAGCTCGACCGATTGAAAATCTGAATACGATCAATCGTATATTCATGATCGCCTTTGACTTCACCAATCCGTTCATCTACCCCATCTTCCTCTTCCCGGTAAATACGATATACAACACGGTCATCTTCAGCCGCCGTCCATTCCAGTTTACCATTGAACAGGGACAGTCCCCTGAACGAATAACCGCCATGCAGTGTTATATCCTCAGGAAGGTCGATTGGTTTCGGGAGTGCTGCAACATTTTCCGGTTTCTCAAATGACGCAGCAAGGGACTTCTCGTGATCAATTTCAGATAAAATATCTTTGGTCAGCTGTGTCGGTTTCTCACTTCCCGCTGTCAAATAATGATCTTCATCTGAACGATCATAACCCATCCACGCTGCGCTTACATATTCCGGTGTATAGCCGACAAACCACGCATCCTTCACGGCATCATCAACATGCGGATGCTGTGTCGAACCTGTTTTGCCTGCCAATGCTTTTTCATAATGTCCGGAACTGCCCGTCCCTTCTGTTACCGCATCAGACAAAATAGACGTCATGTTCCACGCTACCTGTGGGCTGAACACCTCAGAAGGTGTTGTTTCGCCTTCATAGACAACGTCATCTTCCCGATTGTAAATTTGATTGATTGTCAAAGCATCGACCGTTTCACCGCTACTAGCAAATGATTGGTAGCTTTCTGCCAGTTGCAGTGGTGTTAAGCCTTCCGATAAACCGCCTAATGCTATCGCCAGTCCCTCATCCTGAACCGGCAAATCGAGTTGATCCAAATATTTTTTTGAATAAGGAATCCCGATCTCGTTTAACAGCCATACTGCCGGTGCGTTTTTCGACTTCACAAGTGCTTCATAAATAGAAACTGCACCATCATACTGGTCATCATAATTGGTTGCCGTATAACCATCAATCGCCATCTCCTCGTCACGAATCATTGTATAGGGCTGATAAGTCTCCTGCATCATGGCAGGGCCGTATACAGCAAGTGGTTTCATCGTTGAGCCAGGCTGACGGTTAACTACCACCCGGTTCAAATCACCAAGCTGATAATCTCTTCCGCCCACCGCTGCAGCGACTTTCCCGGACTCCTGTTCAAGCATAACAAAAGCGCCCTCAACGCCTTCTGTATTACCCGGGAAATAGGTATTATCCTGGAACTTGTCAAAGGCAATTTGCTGGATTTCTGTATCGATATTAACCACAATTTTGTAACCGCCGCGGAGCACTTCTTCACTGGATAATTGATGATTGGTTTGTGCTTCTTTCAAAACCAGATCTATATAACTGGCTGCCCACGGCTTTGGCTCGTACTCCTGAACATCCAGGCCAAGCGTTTCACCCTTTGCTTGAGCACGTTCTTCAGTGGAAATAACACCTGTTTCCTCCATTGCCTGCATTACGACATTTCGCCGGTTTTCAGCTTTTTCGGGATGTCGCACCGGCGAATAACCATTTGGGGCTTTAGCCATTCCTGCAAGCAGAGCCCCTTCAGCTAGTGTTAAATCACCAGCCGACTTGTTGAAAAATTTCTGGGATGCGGTCTCAATGCCATAGACACCTTCACCAAAGTAAATTTCATTCAAGTACAATTCAAAAATCTCATCTTTTGTAAAAATGCGCTCCAAATGAAAGGCAGCCATAACTTCTTTCGTTTTCCGAAGCCATGTTTTATCATTTGTCAGAAACAGATTTTTGGCCAATTGCTGTGTGATTGTACTTGCCCCTTCAACTTTCGCCATCGCAATGATATCACGATAAACAGCACGTACAACCGATTTGAAGTCAACACCGCCGTGATTATAGAACCGTCTGTCTTCAATAGCTATAAACGCTTGCCGGACATGATCGGGTATATCTTCAAGTGATATTGGTATCCGGTTCTCTTCATATAATTTCCCGATGACTGTTCCATCATTTGTTTCAATCGTTGTCGTCGCATCAAGTACCAAGTCTTCCTCATCAACAATAAGGGCGCCACCAAACAGAATAGCAGCGTAACCCATTGCTCCCAATGCCAACACGAAAACAAGTGACAAGAACAGCCATTTAAGCTTCTTCATCTTATTATTAATTCACCTCGTTATTAGTATACGACAATTTTTGCAGTGACGAAAGAATAATACTCAATGTTACTTGATAATGATTACAAAATAACAGAGTATTAGTGTAGCACACAAAGATAACGGGTATGATAAACTAGCAGTAAATCCAGGCTGTTTTCTGTAAGTTTGTTGTTACACAAAATCCATAAAATGCGACGTAACTTTAGGTGTAAGTTGGTGCGTTGTCTACCGCTCCGGAAATATACTCCGCGCACCTTAGGGCGGCTGGTGAGCCTCCTCGTGCTCATCGCACTGCGGGGTCTCACCGATGCCTTTTCTCCCGCAGGAGTCGTCGTGTATTTCCTCTGCTGGTTTTGCGCTTTATAATCTCATTAGTTTAGAGCTTAACTAAACTTCTCTTGTGAATGTTGATTGGAGTGGAGAGCAGTCGACTCCTGCGGGAAAACGGGCAGCTGAAGACCCCACAGGAAGTGGTTTTCTTCCGAGGAGGCTGAAGCGTTGACCTAAGGTGCGCGACTGCCCGGAACGGAAATCAACATAGCACTTCGTCGCAGTTTTTATCAACTGCGAAGGTTAAGAAACCAACAATACTGACGAAAAGAGCCTAAATTTATAGCAAGGGGGATTCAACATGAATGCGTATATGACAAATGGAACACTGGATTTTTTGAGAAAGCTTCCGGACAAACACCCTGACATTGATTTTTATTTTATGCGGGAAAATGCAAGCACACTTGTCTATTATGAAAGCGAGAAAAAAAGCATCTTTGCATCGGGAAGATCGTATGAAGTCATCCTGCAAAATAGCACACTCAAGGATAATGGGTTTGTTGTTATGAATAACATCCCTGTAGCCGATGACGGTAAGGCAACGTTCGAGGATAAATTCAAACAGCGCCGGCAAAACGTTGAATCCATGCCAGGCTTTCAGGCATTCCGTCTATTAAGACCAAAGAAAGGCAACACTTATATAGTCATGACGCAATGGGCTTCTGAGGCAGACTTTGAAAACTGGAAAAACTCGGATCAATTTAAACAAGCACATAAAGAAGGAAGCAACGTAAAACCGCCAGCCTACTTTCTTGACCGCCCATTCGTGACAAGTTATCGAATGATTGATTTAGAGGAAACAGACCAAACAAACTGATTTTATAAAGTGAATCTTCAATCAGTGGGGGTTTTCTTTCTTCCCCCACTGATTGTTAGATGAACGAATCGGACATTTACTGGCAGCCATCCCCCCACCTAATCTTCATCGTATACTCGGAACATTTGAAGTGGGGGTCTTACTGCCAGTTACATGCGGGATAAGATAAAAAAAACAAACAAGCTAGAGCACCTGCTCTAGCTTGCTTGTTCATTATCTGAATCATTAGCAGCATATTCATTGAAAAAAGCTTCAAACAGTTCATTTTGCTGTGCCCCGTTAACCCGGTCAACTTCTTCTCCATTTTCAAAATAAACGAGTGTCGGTGTGCTTTGTATAGCATACTCATTCCACGCACTCTCGAATTCAAGCAGGTTTATTTTTTTCATATCAACATTCATTTCCTCAGCAATCGGGACAAGCCTTGGTGTTAATTCCTGACAATGCGGACATGTCGGATCATAGAAATAGACCATCATATCTTCACCATTGTTCAGTTTCTCACTCAGCTCATCCGGTAAAATTTGATTCCCATAGTTAGGATTGTCCAATTGATCAATCGTTGCCTGATGCAGGTCATCTTTTCCATATGGGTTTTCGTTATCACCCATCGCCTGCTGATTTTTATAATCGATTACGAAATAAAGGGCTGCTAATAATACAACGATAGAGCTTAATATAATCATCATTTTCTTTTTCATAGGTTAATGTTACCCCCGTTTCCATATAAGAATATGCAATATAACGATAATAATGAAGGCAGTCCCGGCCAAGAATGGGATTGTGACAAAGCCGAAGTAATTCACGTATTCTGTATTACATGGAACAGCGCCGCATGATCCGCCAGCTTCCTGAAGTGCCGGCACTTTCTGCACCATATAATGATAAATCGATACAATCATTCCGATACCACTTAAAATTAATCCCGGCAGTGCAATAGATGTATCTTTTTTTATAAGAGCTGTTCCGTAGATAATAACCAGCGGGTACATTAAAATCCGCTGAATCCAGCACAGTTCACAAGGCACGTAACCGAGGATTTCAGAAAAAAACAAGCTGCCGAGTACAGCCACAAGCGACTGTGTCCATATTATCATCAACAATGTTTCGTTTCTTTTTGCGTTTTCCATATGGACGTCCTTTCATTTCATTTCTTACGTATTATACAGTGTAAACCAGCCGAAAATCAAAAAGGAAGTCTCTTGAAAACTGCTATAATGATTAGAATAAGACGATTTTGTGAACGAATCTCATTTTCAACTCTCGCTTAGGCAGAAGTTTTCCCTCGTAAAGTCTGCAGCCATCTATACAGAAAAATCAATCCTGTTAAGTAGATGAAACCAAAAATAAATCCAGCAATCACATCGGTTAAATAATGAACATTAATGATATAACGGCTGATGCCAATCAGAAATATAAGCAGTGCCAGTCCGGTTTGAACACTTAATACAACTTTAGGCGATGTGAATTTTTGGGCAACAAAGTAAGCAAGCAAGCCGTAACACACCATCGAAATCATCGCATGTCCGGATGGAAAACTGAAACCTTCCGCATTGGCTGCAACAAAAATGCTTGGCCGCTCACGTTCAACAAGCTGCTTAATCAGCACATTCAGGCCATGGCTCGTCAGTGTTCCCAGCCCAAAAACAAGTCCCGGCAGCCAGTCCCGGAAAGCATACCACAAAACAAGTGCCATAATAATCGTGAATGGTGTCAGAAACGTACCGGAGCCCAGCTCAGTTAACCAGCGAAATATCGTAAAAATAGTGGTATCCGCAAGTTCGTCCACAAGATTACGTGTTGCCTGATCAAGGTAGGGCACTTTTTCGTTGATGATACGAAAAACCCATATGCCAATTGTCAGAAGGATTGCTGATAAAACTAAAAAGCGGATATACCTTCGTCTGTTCCGCACATTCAATACCTCCTAATACTATCATATCTTATTTTAATCTGTCATAACAGTGTGTATGATCCGAGAATATGTATTATTAATTATGTTTCAGAAGACATAACACAGGGAAGATTAAAGGTGTGCTCTTATTATATTAGAAAGGTTGGGATATTAAATGGATAAAGATCTTCAAAACTTGATTGACGGTCTGAACGATGACTTGTCACATGAATACGCAGCAGCAATTCAATATACGTACAGCGCGTCGGTTGTCAGCGGCTTATACCGTTCCGCTTTGAAACCGTTCTTTGAAAGCGAGATTAACGACGAAATGGGACATGCTTTGTATTTATCTGAAAAGATTAAAACACTGGGCGGAACACCAACAACAAAATCTGCTGACGTGGCACAGCCGACAGAAGTCAAAGACTTATTGGAAGCGTCATTAGAAGCTGAAAAGGCTACAATTGAACGTTATGAAAACCGTAAAAAACAAGCAGAAGCACTAGGCTTCACAGAACTTGTTGTTAAACTGGAAGATATGATTGCCGATGAAACAGGCCATGAGGAAGAAATACAACGCCTGCTGACTGATCCAAGAGTTAATAATTAAAAGAATGGAGGCTGTTCCAAACCTGTCGTTTGGAGCAGTTTTTTAATGCACTTAAATATAAGAATTCCGTCAAGTCAATCCAGTACTCATTTCTAAAAAATGTTATAATAGTTGAAAAATAATCCGAGGAGGCGTTTCCTTGTTACAGGCTATACATAAAAAACTGGATGAACTCTACCCTGAGATGGTAGACATCCGACGCTATCTGCACCAATACCCGGAACTCTCGTTTCAGGAGACAAAAACCGCACAATATATCGCCGACTTTTACGAGCAGCTTGCGATCCCCTATCAAAAAAATGTCGGCGGCAATGGCGTCATTGCTACGTTAAAAGGCGGCAAACCAGGCAAAACGATTGCACTCAGGGCTGATTTCGATGCCTTGCCGATCCAGGATGAAAAAAACGTCCCCTATAAATCAAAAGTAGATGGTGTTATGCATGCATGTGGTCATGACGGCCATACAGCCTCGCTTTTGACACTGGCCAAAACGATGAAAACCTTCCGGGACAGCATGCCGGGAACGATTGTATTTGTGCATCAGCACGCGGAGGAATATGCACCGGGCGGAGCAAAACCGATTGTCGAATCAGGCGCACTTGACCATGTCGATGCCGTGTTCGGGACACATTTATGGGCCACTACCCCGTTTGGCGTGCTGCAAACAACCAAAGACGTATTCATGGCCGGAACCGACCGTTTCGAAATAACAATCCAAGGGCAAGGCGGCCACGGGGCATACCCGCATGAAACGAAAGATGCGATTGTGCTCGGTTCCAAACTGGTGTCAGACCTTCAGCAAATCGTCAGCAGACGGCTGGACCCACTTGAAACTGCCGTTGTTACAATTGGCGTATTTGAAGCAGGGACAACGTTTAATGTGATTGCAGATAAAGCAAGAATCATCGGCTCGGTCAGACATTTAAACACTGCTGTTCAGGAAAAAGTCATTGCAGAAATGGAAAAAATTATTCAAGCTGTTTGTGCCGGAAACGATGCGGCCTACACATTCGACTATGTTAGAGGCTATCCCCCTCTTGTTAACCATGAAGAGGAAGCAGAACTTGTTTTAAAGGCAGGCAGTAAGGTTGAGGAAGTTCATACCACAGAAGAAGTAAGGCCGGTTATGGCAGGAGAGGACTTCGCTTATTATACAATTGAAAAACCCGGTGCTTATTTTTTTACAGGGGCACAGAAAGAAGGTAACTATTACCCGCACCATCATCCAAAATTTGACATTGATGAACGGGCAATACCTGTTGCGGCCAAAACACTTATCACAGCTTATTTTGAATATCAGACATAATTTGTTCAAGCAGAAAAAACACAGTAAAAGGCTGATCTTCAATGAGATCAGCCTTTTTCATGATGCGCCTATTTTTTTCTTAACATATCTTTGAATAAACACGTAATTAAACAGCATGCCGCCAGCCAATACAGCCGCCGCACCAATCCATTCCTGCAAGCCGATAAATAACAGATCAAAGATAACCGTCTGAATCAGCATCAGCTGAAACAAAAGCTTTATGAGCGACTGCTCTTTCACACCCTCAGGAACCGGGTATAAATCAAGCCACATCACAGTCTTGTGGTGGTGGTATAATGTCATCATCTGAAAAACGCTCATATATAAGAACAGCAGTGCAAAGAGCAACTTCATCCATATATTCGGGACGAAAACAATGAACAGCCCGCCGATCACAATCAGTCTGATGTACATCCCCAAATAGTCACCGCTGCGAACAAAGGAAATACGATATAAATAATCAAACGTATGCTTGTTCAAAAATGGCACTCTCGTGACAATCGATACGAGCCAGTGCCTGCTTTTCACCTGATTTTTTAAATGAGGAACATCCGCAAACATATTGGCAATCCTGTAAAATGTCTGCATGCGGTTCCGGTCTTTCTCCACCAATAAGTCCCAGGCAATGCCGGGCTGTTTTCGGGAAACATTTAAATCATACAAGAACACCAGCGCAAATAATACAGTTGTCACACCGGCCCAAACCGTCTCCCCTTCTACAAGAAAGTAAAAAACAGCCAAATTGAGCAGCAGCCGTACGCCCTGATCTACCCGGCGTGTCGCGGGCTCCCTTATTTTAAGCATCCACCAGGTTGCAATTAAATTACCGGCTTTAAACACAAGGACTATAAGCAATATCAGCAAATAAACATTGCCTGCCCGCTCCGGATAAGAGGCAAAATAAAGCGGACCGAACGCTGCGCCTGCGAGCAGTATCAAATATAGCTGGACGACATAACTGTAAACCAGAGCATCCCTGAAATACGGTCCCATTTTATTCTCTGCAGCAATCAAAAACACTAAGTCGGGTTCTTTCAAGAGCGTTCTGGCCGGACTGTAACTGACCAAAAGGCCGAATGTTATGCCAATGATTGCTGCGGTGGGAAAGTCTTCCGGCAGTCCTTGGAGCCATTGCTGATAATAATAAGCCACAGCTGATACAAAAAAGAACATGGCAAATGCGATGTGACTGTTAAAAATGTAACGTAGGTAGCGGCTGGTTTCCTTTATATGTGCCGCAAAACGCCCTTTAAAAAAGGCATGCGCATCAAACATGGCTATCTTCCTTTGTCAATTCCACATATAAATCATCAAGAGCTGCCTCAGGCATATTGAAGTCCCGGCGTAATTCATCAAGTGTGCCGATTGCTCTGATCTCACCTTCATGCAGGATAATAAACCGGTCACAATTTCGTTCAGCTGTTGCCAGAATATGTGTTGACATTAAGACACCCGATCCATCTGACTTCATGTTATCCATCATCTGCAAGTAGGATTTTATGCCAAGCGGATCAAGCCCGACAAACGGCTCGTCCACTATATAAAGCGGCGGTTCAATCAAAAATGCACACATAATCATAACTTTTTGCCGCATCCCTTTTGAAAAATGTGTTGGAAACCACTGCAGCCGCTTTTCCATTCGAAACTCTTTAAGCAGCGGCGGAAGTCTTTTTTTAAACACATCTTCTGAAATATTATAGGCCATTGCCGTCAGCCTGAGATGCTCGTATAGAGTCAATTCATCATACAGAATCGGCATTTCCGGTATATATGCCATTTGGTTCCTGTATGTGTCCGGATTTTCCTGAAACGTTTTTCCGTTGACAGCAACGGTTCCTCTTTTGGCCTGCATCAAACCGATGATATGTTTAATTGTCGTACTCTTGCCGGCACCATTCAATCCGATAAGCCCGACAATTTCGCCGGGATAAAGATCAAACGATATGCCGTGCAGCACGTTTTTATGTGTATAACCGCCATGTAAATTATCGATACGAAGCAAAGGTTCCACAAGCGTTCCTCCCAGTTCTCACTTAATTAAAATTTTACCACGTTTACCCCGTCATAACAAAACAAACTCCTCGCCTCTATTCGACAACACCGGATGTAATATTTGAAAGACATCCTATCAAAGGGGTCTTGCTTTAAAATTAATCAATAAAGATGTATAAAAAATATATGACCGCAACACACTATAAATGAAGCAAAGAGGATGTACAAAATCATATAATTTCGCATTACACACAAATGAGGTGTTTGTGATCGGTAATTAGGTGATTGTCAGAAGAGATCTTAAGTTGCGCATCATAATTGATGTAAAGCGGATCTTCCAAACGTTCCATCTAATGCTTTAAACCTTTTTGCCAGAACGTCCCAAGCCACTTGGGACATTGACAAATCGGTTTTTGTAATAACGTTAAAAGCAACATGCGGTTTAACAAAGATTACAAAGTCCCCAACGTTAGATGCATTGTCATCCTCTTGCTTCTTAAAGCAGGCAGACTCACTTAAAACGTGAGTCTGGCCTGTTATTTTTTTGTTTTCAGTTCTTTTACGCCATTCACAAAGCTTTACTTTTCACCCGATTTCTTTATACAATGATTAAAAACAGGTATAGGAGTGATTGGCATGGCTCATGAAGATTGTATTTTTTGTAAGATCATTGATGGCGAAATTCCATCAGCAAAGGTTTATGAGGATGACGACGTTTATGCATTCCTTGATATCAGTCAAGTGACGAAAGGGCATACATTGGTGATTCCAAAAACACATACAAAAAATATTTATGAAACACCCCCTGAAGTCGCCGGTAAATTATTTGAGCGTGTTCCATATATCGCAAATGCTATTAAAAAAGCATATCAGCCAGCCGGCATGAACTTGCTTAACAATAATGAGAAACTTGCAGACCAGTCAGTATTCCATCTACATATCCATCTCTTGCCCCGCTATGGAGATGAAGACGGCTTCTCATTCAATTGGCAGGTTTATTCGGATGATTACTCCCAGGACGATCTGCAGCAAATTGCTAAAGAAATTAATGAAGCATTGTAAGTAAAGCGAAACTTCATTCAGCGGGGTGTTTTTCCGCTGAATGTTAGTTGAGCAGAATCGGGCATTTAGGAACAGTTAGCCGCTGTTTTTAAGCGGTTTACTGTCCTGTACATGCGGGATATAAGGGTCAGAAAATTATAACTGTACTGTATATTTTCAAGCTTTTCTGTTATAATGAGTTTACGCTTTCGCAGCTGGCAATCAGTGCACAGCTGGAAAACTAAAAACGAGGTTAGCTGAGAAGAGGAGAGGTAAAAATGAATACGAGGGTTTTAGTGCTTTTATCATTGTTATTGGGGATTGGTGCTGTTTTACACTTTGTCGTTCCACCCTTTATTTACGGAATGAAACCAGACATGCTGCTGTCTATGATGTTTTTGGGTATCATTCTGTTTCCTAAGACAAATTATGTTGTGGTGTTATCTTTAGCGGCAGGCGTCATTTCCGCTTTAACAACTCAGACACCCGGCGGACAGATTGCCAACATGATTGATAAACCAATCACCGGTATTTTGTTTTTCGCTTTGCTGCTGTTAGTGAAAGACCGGATAAATCCTAAATTTAATGTTCCAGTATTAACAGCCATCGGAACAATGATTAGCGGTTCCATATTTTTAACAGTGGCACTTTATATGATTGGTCTGATGGAAGGGGCATTTCTGGTATTGTTCGGAACCATTGTGCTGCCCGCAGCTGCATTGAATACAGCATTCATGATTATCATCTACCCAATCGTTCAAAACATTTTAAAACAGTCACGCCCGCTGTCTACCGTCTGATTTATACGGTAAACTTCATTAATCCTCTGGCACACGTACTTGTCAGAGGATTTTTTCAAAATTAAATTTAAATGAATGTTTTTTGATGTTCCAAACAGGTAAAGTTATATGGAGAGTCTGAAAGGAGCGTAATGTTATGGGGAAAGGAAAATCCATACTTCTCGGAATTGTTGTAGGGGGAACAATAAGTGCTGCTGTCACGTTGTTAAACGCGCCCGATTCCGGGAAGAATCTTCGAAATCGTGCCAAGGAGCAAAGTTTCGAATGGAAAGATCTATTGGACAAATTAAAAGATAATAGCATGCAGCTGAAAAATCAGCTCACTGAAACTTCAAAAGAAGGTGCTGTCCTCATCAAGGAATTAACGCAGGAAATGAAAAACTCAGTAGAAGAATGGAAAAAAACAATTGAGCCGCATCAGGAAAATATCCACGAATATTTGGAACAGATTGAATCCAGCTTGAAAGATTTGGAAGAAAAATCTAAGGAATGAACCTTTGAACCAATTAAATAGTCCCGATTTCTGCATCATAGAACACAGAAATCGGGGCTATTTTTATACGCCTTAATAACAATTTTCTCACCATAATAAAAGCTGCCCCATCTAAGGGGCAGCTTTATTATTTAGAGGCCGATGTTTATTCACCAAGTCCTTCTGTCCATTTTTCAAGAAGATCCGGATTGTCTTCAAGGAACTGGCTTGCTACGTCAGCTGGTTCTCCACCATCATTGATCGCTACAAGCAGCTCATTTTCCATTTCTGTATCGTAATCTTCTGTCAGACGCTGTATAACTTCATATGCTGCAGGTGAGTCTTCTTTGAAGCTTGTGTGTGCTACAGCTTCGATACGGTCACCTTCACCACCGTAGACTTCTTCAGGGTCTTCCAGCATCTTCAAATCCATTTCTGCAAATTTCCAATGTGGCTTCCAGCCTGGAACAATGATTGGTTCCTCATTTTCAATGGCTGACTGCAGTTCTGACAGCATAGCACCTTCAGAACTTGATTGCAGTTCCCAATTTTCCAAACCGTAAGTGTCAATTGCATCTTGAGTGCTCTGCATGACACCGGCACCAGGGTCAATACCTGTAATCGTCCAATCTGTTGCTTCACCCAATTCCTCATTGCCTTTCAGGTCTTCAATGGCGCTAACATCCATATATGATGGAACTGTCATTCCAAGAGGTGCCTGTGCCACGAATTCACCAATAACTTCCACATCTTCACCATATTGCTCCTGATACGATTGGTGTGTAGCCGGCAGCCAAGAAGCTGTCATAAATGATGCATCATCACTGGCAACACTTGTCCACATCGAACCAGCATCAACCTGTGACGTTTCCACAGTGTATCCAACTTCTTCAAGCGTTTGCTTCACTAAAGGCGTACGAGCAATAGCACCTGCCCACGCGACGTACGGTATAGTCAGTTCACTTTCACCAAGTTCCACACTTTCACTGCCTGAACTGTCTCCGCTGTCACCGCTATCGGCACTGTCGCCGGAGCCGTCACTGCTTTCCTCTTCACTTCCGCCGCCGCATGCTGCCAATGTAAGTGCCAGCACAAGTGCTGCAGCTATTCCCCAAAATCTATATTTCTTAAACATAAGAAATTGACCTCCTTAAAATAATAATAATTTATATGTTCAGGCACCTGCCCTGATTATAGGGCAGAGAACCCGGAAACATCCTTAATCTTTATTTGCCCCCTGTGTAATACGATCAAGCAGCATCGCTAGTATTACAAGGGACAAGCCACCTTCAAAGCCAGGGCCAATTGCAACCTGTGTTACAGCACGATAAACGACTGTACCAAGGCCTGGCGCTCCGACCATTGAAGCGATGACAACCATCGATAATGAAAGCATGATTGTCTGGTTAATACCTGCCATGATTGTTGGCATGGCAAGTGGAATCTGTACTTTCCCCAGTCTCTGTCCGGTTGATGAACCGAACGCATTGGATGCCTCAATCAATTCTTGATCCACCTGGCGAATACCAAGGTTCGTCAGCCTAACGGTGGGTGGCATGGAGAAGATAATCGTCGCCACGACACCGGGTACCATACCCAAGCTGAAGAATACGACCGCTGGAATTAAGTAAACGAAAGCAGGCATTGTCTGCATGAAGTCGAGTATAGGGGTTATAATTGCCTGTACAGCATTTTTTTGTGACATCCAGATACCAATTGGAATTCCAATAAGCATCGAAATTACAACAGAAACCAACACCAACGCAACTGTTTCAAGGGTTTCAGGCCAATAACCAAGGTTGTTAATGAGCCCCAGCCCTATAAGACCAAATAGGCCAAGTTTCCAGTTCACAACCCACCAAGCGAGTAATGCAACTAAAACAATAAGCAATATTGGTGGCACTAATTCCAGTAACACCACAAAATTCTCTGTTATAAATCCAAGGACTGCTGTAATAGTATCAAAGACAGCCGAAAACGACGCAGTTAAGAAGTCAACAAATGATTCGACCCATTGTGCCAATGGTAATTTGGGGAAAAGTGTTCCTTCATTATCCATTTGTTACTTCACCCCCATTTTCATTCAACACTTCATTGTTGCCGGCTAACGCACCGATCACTGAACCTCTGACAACAATACCTAACAGTTTTCCAGCTTCATCAACAACCGAGAGCGGTGCTTTTTCATCAGCCATTGGTTCAAATATGTCAACAAGCAATGTCTCCTGATGTACGGTTGGAATATCGGTTGTAAGGATATCTTCCAAGTTTTTATTTTCCTTAGCAGCATCTGACGCCTCGTCTGCTGTTACATAGCCGAGTAATTTTTGTTGCTTATCGACTACATAAATAGTTGAAATACCATCGTCTTTCATTAACTTCAGTGCAACATTAGCACCGCGATCAACTGAAACTGTTTCAGCACGCTTCATCACATGTCCTGCTGTCAGCACTTTCGCCAGATCGACATCTTCCACGAAACGCTCCACATAATCGTTGGCAGGATCCATCAAAATTTCTTCAGCTGTTCCGATCTGCACGATACTGCCATCTTTCATAAGAGCGATTCGGTCACCGATTCGAAGCGCTTCGTTCAAGTCGTGTGTAATAAAGACAATGGTTTTACGAACACGCTGCTGCAGATCCATCAATTCATCTTGCATATCTTTACGGATCAATGGGTCCAAAGCACTGAATGCCTCGTCCATCAGAAGAATCTCCGGATCATTGGCAAGTGCCCGCGCCAGTCCGACACGCTGCTGCATACCACCCGAAAGCTCACTCGGATACTTATCCATATATCCGCCCAAGCCAACCAATTCAAGAGCATCAGTTGCCTTTTTTTCGCGTTCCGACTTGTCAATCCCTTGAATCTCAAGCCCGTACTCCGCATTCTTGAGTATAGTCTTGTGCGGCAGCAATGCGAAATTCTGGAAAACCATACTCATTTTTTTCCTGCGTATATCACGGAGCTTTTCTTTACTCATGTCTGTTATATTATCGTCTCCAAGCATGACATCACCTGAAGTTGGTTCGATTAAACGGTTCAGCATACGAACCAATGTGGATTTACCACTGCCGGATAAACCCATAATAACAAAGACTTCACCTTCTTCAACTTCAAATGAAGCCTGGTTAACACCCACCGTCATGCCTGTCAGTTTCAAAATCTCATCCTTGGATTTTTTCTCTTCCAAGTATTTGACAGCTTGCTTCGGGCGCCTGCCGAAAATCTTTGTTAATCGATCAACCTTGATTTTACTCATTCTTTCACCTCACTCACTCCAGAAATTCTGGGATTAATACATTATAATACATGAATTAAATTCCATGTACTGCGAAATCGTCATGGTCACACTCCTGAAAAAGAATTACAAATAAGCCGCACGCTTTCAGCAGGTTTTCTATTAAATCTGCTATCCTCCGTTTGATTATGCAGAGGATAATAGTCCTGCAACTTTTTCATCAGATGAATTACAAAAAACATTCCCAAAGCTATTTGGTTTGGAATAAACATTAATTTATAACCGACCTCGCATCGCTCACTCTTAATACTATATAACTATCAAAGAAAAAATTCAAATATAAAATACCGATAATTTTATACATAATTTCCATACAGTTTGTACTGTATAAATAAATTTCGGACCATTCTTAGAATTCCTCCGTTTTCCGCCATTTTTCAGGCTTTTTATATATTTTAATTCATATTAATTTTCATGTAACCTTTATACAGCGGTGTCATTTAGGGGGATTTTATGTATAATTCAGTAACTGAAGACATTACCAATAAAATTATTTTGGAGTTTGCCAAAACAATTGAAATGTTTGGTTTTAGCACCTCGGAAGCGCGATTATTTGTTTATTTATATTTGCAGGATCAGCCAAAGACGTTGGATGACATGAGTAAAGCTTTTGGGAAAAGTAAGACGACAATGAGCACAAGCATACGAAACTTGTCCAACAACGGACTTGTCACACTTGTATGGAAAAAAGGTGTCAGAAAAGATTTATATGAAGCAAATAAAGCACTATTCAAGACATTTATGGACGGCTATATCAGCAAGTGGATTGAAGCATCCAGCGATCAAACAAATACACTGAAGCAAATACAGCAAGACGTGGAAAAGCGTGATACAAAAGAATTATCGAAAACATACGATGATTTGGCTGACATCATCGATTTTCACCAGCAAATCGAAATCTCGTTCAATAAACTGGCGCACAATTGACTTAATCCATTGGAAGATCCGTCTGCCGACTTTTTACAGGACTCACGTTCATTTTTCCAAAATGCTTATAAATTCACCCATTAAAGAAGGATAGTATCCTTCTTTTTTTAATGCATAAACCAATGTGTTGGGGTCAAATCTTTCATTCAACATGCCCGCAAATTGAACTAATAGCGATGAGAAATTCAGAAATCCCTCTTCTTTCTGCTTTTGATATTGCAGCTCCAATTCATCCAGCATGTAAAAAAGATTTTCATATTCAGACTTCGTTATGTTCTGTTCAATAATCATTTTTGTAAATGGAAATTGATTTAAATCAATCGTTTTCGCTAACAATTGAAGATGGAAATTAATCGTTTCGTTCTGTCCATTATTCATCAACAAAATGACCCCCGGAGTGAATATTATTCAAACACTTCTCACACGCTTTTGTGATGGCGTTTTAAAAAAGAAAAAAATTTTTGTCGAACCTATTGATTTTTGCACATCAAAGTACTATGATGCTTTAAGGAAATCTGATCAATAACTTCTGCAGGAGGGGATTAAAAATGAATTGCTGGCAAATTATCAATTTCAATAAAGAGTTCGGTATAAACAGGTTGTATCTGCAATCATTTTTAGTCGGCCTCTTAAGTTTTATCATTTTATATATACCATTTTCAATCAGGCATGGCACCTCCGGAATAGATGAAACCGGCGTGATCCCTTTAGTCATTGGATTGTGTTTGCTGCCGATCTTACATTCATTCACGCATATTCTACCTTTAATAGTGATGAATAAACAGGCAAGACTGATTTATAAACGAAACACACTACTATTTCCAATTGTTAATTATTATACTAAAAAATACCTGTCTAAAAAAGTTTCATTGTTTGCTGCAATGGCTCCCACGTTATTAATTACAATACCAAGTGTGGCAGCAACTTTCTTATTCAGTGATTTCTATGTTTACTTTCTGATTTTCACGTCTGTTCACACAGCGCTGACATTTACAGATTTTCTATATATCAGATATATTGTCAAAGCGCCCAAAAGCTCGTATATCGAAAACAGCAATAATGAAATTACAATTCTTGTAAACAAGGACAATAAATCGGCTATATAGCCGATTTATTTTATGTATTATAAAGTAATGGTGCATTAGGCTCTTTAATTGAGTATTTCTCGCACACTGCCAATCAAGGATTCAAACCGCTAAAAAATTTATACTGTTCATGATAGGAATCTTTTGATAAAGTATTAAATATGGATGATGTGGTATCCTTTTAAGGGGTTTTGAAATGGATTTAATTTTTCCGTTTTATGCAATACTGGTTCTCTTGATATTTAATTCCCTGACCCAGCAATTTTGCACGAAAATGGAAATGAAAGAGAAAAAACAATCTTCCATGTTCCGTGTCATTAATCTTATGGTTCTCGTATTACTCATATCCTCTTATGTGAGAGTATTAAATGCAACCGTTTAACGCCTATTATACTTTCTAAATTGGATCATAAATTAGCTTATGAAAAATCGAACATATAGCTAGGAGAGTGCTCAGAATGAAGAAAACAGCTATCGCGGCTGCATTGACAGCCACTATTTTAACATTAACCGCCTGTAATTCAGGTGAGGGTGATCCGGACGTTGTTGCCGAAACAAGCGCCGGGGACGTCACAAAAGAAAAATTCTACCAGGAGATGAAATCACAGTCGGGTCAGCAGGTTTTGCAGCAATTAGTTACGCGTCAAGTATTGAATGACAATTATGACGTATCGGACGAGCAAGTTGAGACAGAAGTTCAAAATACGAAAGATCAGCTTGGTGACCAATTTGAGATGTTCCTGCAGCAGCAAGGAATTCCGGATGAGGAGGCATACGCTGAAAGAATCCGTCTAAGCCTTCTGCAAATGGAAGCAGCTGCCGAAGATATGGACATCACAGAGGAAGACATGCAGAACCGTTATGATCGTATGCAGACAGAAATTAAAGCACAGCATATTCTGGTTGAAGACGAAAAAACAGCCAATGAAGTAAAATCCGAACTGGATAACGGTGGCGATTTCGCTTCTCTTGCACAGGAACATTCCACTGACACTGCATCAGCACAAAACGGCGGCGACTTAGGTTATTTCACTGCTGGCGACATGGTGCCCGCTTTTGAAGATGCAGCATATGGTATGGAAGCCGGTGAAGTAAGTGATCCGGTTGAATCCGATAACGGTTTTCACATTATAAAAGTAAATGACAAACGGGAAACTGAAGCGGATATTGGTTCTTTCGAGGAAGAGAAAGAAAGCATCCGCAGAGGCATTATTAACCAACGGATGGATCCTCAGGCATTGCGGGAGAAAGTTAACAGCTTGATTGAGGAATCTGATGTTAATATTCAGGCAGAAGGACTCGAAGATATCTTCGAACAGCAAAATTCAGGACAAGGTCAGGGACAGGGCCAAGGCCAGGGTCAAGGACAAGGCTAAAATAAAAACTGCTGATTCACAAAAGTGGATCAGCAGTTTTTTAACGTCAATTATTGTGGCAGCCTTTGTTTATGGCTCTGCCTTTGTCTCCGTTCTTCTTCCATCCGGTCTATATAAATTTTGCCTTCCTGTTCAATATACTGCTGCTCTAGCCTGTGTTCTGCTCTTGTCGCTCTAAAAGCCATAAAACCGCTCAAAAAAATGAAAAGTATCATCATAAAAACCCACCAGGGCAAGCCCAGGATCATCCCCATTTCCTCCTTGTCCATGAATGAATCTGCTTCATGTATATGCCTGAAAAAGAGAAAACATAACCTATTCCATTAAATCTTTGGACTAGTTTTCTTCAAAGAGCGGCTTGTAAAATGAGCGGTTATCAAGTGCAAACAGCCGCTCAGTGAATTCCCCCGGTTTGACTTTTTCCAGTGACCGGTTAAGCATGTTCATCCGTGCATCAATCAAGTCAATTAAATGCAACAATTCCCCTTCCCGGATTAATGGTGCCTTAGGGCTTCCCCATTCTGCCTTGCCATGATGAGAAAGAATCAGATGCTGCAAAATTAATACCTCTTCACCTTCAATTTGCAATTCTTTGGCCATATTTCCAATTTCTTCAACCATTATTGGAATATGACCCATCAATTTGCCTTCCAGTGTATAGGATGTTGTCACGACTCCTGACAACTCTTTCACTTTACCAAGGTCATGCAAAATCACCCCTGCATACAACAAGTCTTTATTCGTTTGAGGATACAGGTTGTGAAGTTCTTTCGCGAGTGCAAGCATGCTGACAACATGGTGAGCCAGGCCTGACACATATTCATGATGGTTCTTCGCTGCTGCGGGATATGTCAGAAGGGCTTCCTGATATTTTTTGATAAGAGCCCGCACAATACGCTGCAATGATGGATTTTCCATTTCAAAAATGGTTTCGGTCAGTTTTTCCATCAGCACATCTTGATCTACAGGTGCCTTTTCAACAAAATCTGAAACTTGAACGCCGTCTGTCGGCTGGGAAGGCCGGATGGAGAATATCTTCAGCTGCGGTTTCCCCCTGAACTGATTGACTTCTCCTGAAAGTTTCACGATCTGCTCAGGAACAAACACGTCTTCATCCTCTTTTGTTGCATCCCATAATTTCGCTTCAATTTCGCCTGTGGCATCACGCAGTATTAATGTCAAAAATGGTTTTCCGTTACTGGCTACCCCGCGTGATGCAGCTTTGATGAGTATGAAACTGTCGAACGCATCACCAACACTGTAATGTCCTATCCCTTTTTTCAAATTGCTTCCTCCCCCTTCTTCACTTCAAAAAGTTTGATGCCGGTTAGTTCAATCGTTCTCTTTGTCTGTCTCCTGTGTGTTTTTCGGTATGTAATCGAAAATTTCCCCGGACTCGACCACTTGAATAAACTTCATCAGCCATTTGTAATAATTTTGTGCATAGCGCAGACGTTCGATATCACGTTCAATTCTATCTTTCAATTCGTGATCGCTGGTTTTACTGGCTATTTTCTGAAGATCCAGTATGGTTTCATCGGCTTCTTCAATATTTGTTTCAGTATGATGCCGCCAGCGGTTGCCAAACAGTGAGGTGAATGATTTATACCAATCTTCTTCTGATTGGTATAAATCTTTCCGTTCCCCTCTTCTGAATGTTGATTCAACCATTTTCATATCTGATAATGCGCGGACGCCTGTCGACATGCTGGTTTTGCTCATTTTAAGAGCTTCACGCATACCATCCAGCGTCATTGGTTTATCTGAAAAATACAACACGCCGTATAAGCGCCCGACAGATGATGTAATACCATACAAGTTCATGTTTTTGGCGATGACCTGAATGAATTTTTCAATCGCTTCCTCGTATTTTTCTTCTTCAGTAGATGCATGTTTGTTATCGGACAATGGAATCCCTCCATATGTATGGTAAGAGGTTTTAATTAGTGGCATAACTTTATGCTGATAAAAGTAATTGTCACTCGGCTCCACCCGCCATCACTGTGTTCAGACTGGTGTTTGTGCCTTTGAACATATCTGAAAATAGTTTATCATTAATGTCAGCTGAATGCGAACAGAAATCATCGGTTTCTCTGCCATCACACGGTTTGCCTCTTCCCTCTTTTATGGTATGTTTAAAACAAGCAAAATAAAGATTAGGGGGCGTGACGATGCAAACTTATTTTTTGACTGTTTTTGACCAAACTGGGGAACGATTGCTCAACGAAACCTTTGAAGCCAGTGGCAATTGGGAAGCGAAAAAAATTGGCCAAACGCGGCTTGACGAAGAAGGATACAGTGAGTATACCCACCGCTGTGTGTCACCAAATGCAAAACTTGTCTTATTTCACCGGTGAAGTTAACCTTATTAACCTTCCAAATAATTGGGATCCTCTCTCGCAACTCTAACCTAACATAATCTAAAGAAAGGTGGCATGTCGATACAATATATGCCACCTTTTTGTAAATCCGAACGGTAATTTCGACGCATGAATCATTCCCCGTTAAAAACCGGCTTGCGTTTTTCCCTGAAAGCTTCAACACCTTCGCGGTGGTCTTTGGTATGGAGCAATTCCCATTGTGTTTGCCGTTCTGCTTGCAGGAAGCTTTTGAGCCTGTCGATATTTTGATCGTGATAAATCTTTTTCGTCTTCAGCATGGAACTAATCGGAGAGATGAGAATTTTCTCAGACATATGTACAGCCTCTTCCATCGCATTTTTATCAGCCAGCACATCTACAAGTCCCATTGTTTCGGCTGTCCTGCCCTGAACTTGTTCCATCCCCCATATGAATTGCTTCGCCCGCTGCACGCCAATGCGCTCACTCAGCCAGAAATGTCCGCCGCCATCCGGAGCAAGGCCAATTCCAATAAATAACATACCAAGTTTAGCCTCCACGTCAGCCACTGCGTAATCCGCCGTTAACGCAAGACTTAAACCCAGGCCCGCAGCAGAACCATGAATGGCTGAAATGACGATTTTAGGCATACTGTACAGTTTCAGAACCGCTTCTTCAATTTGCCCCATTACTTCCTGATAATAATCCTCTCCGGCCAAATCAACCATCATGCCGATGTCGCCCCCTGCGGAAAACGCTTTCCCTTTACCGCTTAAAATAACAACTTTATCATCATTCTCTTCAACCTGACCCAGCACATGATTCAATTCAGTCAACATATCTCGGTCCATCGCATTATACCGCTGGGGCCTGTTTAAATAAACATACGACACTTGATTTTTGCTTTCGAATAAGACAGTACTCATCCTATCCACCCCTTCAATTAAGTATGTATAGACATGATTCGTGAAATTTATCAAAAATCCTTCTTTTTTCGTTTAAAACAGAAATGCCCCGCAGCATTTAGAAGCTGCGGGGCAAAATTGTTGCT
Organism: Lentibacillus amyloliquefaciens; assembly: GCF_001307805.1. Taxonomy (GTDB): domain Bacteria; phylum Bacillota; class Bacilli; order Bacillales; family Amphibacillaceae; genus Lentibacillus; species Lentibacillus amyloliquefaciens. Next base: position 1,767,086 of record NZ_CP013862.1, read on the forward strand.
TATTCGTTTGATTCTTCTTCTTCCGGATTGCCGTAAAGTTCTTCAAGCGGTTTTGTAATGATACTGCTGACATCATTAATGACAACGTTCAAACGCTGCTCCTCTTCCATTAATTTGGAAATGTCTTCATGCTGCTGTACCAATTCAACAACTTTCCGGGCTTCTTCAACTTCCTCTTCGGAGATTTCCTGACCCTGCATTTGTTTTTCCTGAAGTTCCATTTGGGTGTTACGGAAGTTATCAAACATTTTCTTTGCTGATTCATCCGCCATAACGGCATCATATGCGTTTTTCAGGCTATTGAATTCTTCGCTGTTGCGAATTGCTTTTTCCAAATCGTATGCACTATCATAAATATTAGCCACGATACATCCTCCTTCATTTTGTCTAAACTAACTATAACAGACGTTGGTACCACTGTATACAGTTAGGAAAAAGACAAGCAAATGCATAATTGATTTTCGATTCTATCATACATTGCTATAATGAAAAAAAGGATAGGGAAAAGAGGCATTTTATGATCGATCAACTGCGTAAAATTTTTTCTTCATTAATTTTTTCTCAGGATATAGCAGAAAATGATAAAAATAACTACAAATGGTTTATGACAGCAAATGACGAATTAATTGGCATTCATAACAGTGAGTTGACGGCAAAAGATATCCAGCTGTTAAAGACGTTTTTATGGCCTCATCATATTGCCTTACCGGATTTAACACCCGAAGAAAAATCATGGCGTACATATATCAGTACTGATGATATTCCTGATGCGGCATCCATGACATTCCGTTTTATCCACTTTTCATTTCAGCCGGATCAGATAAAGCCTGCATTATTTAAAGAGGCTGTGAATGAATTCTTTGCCAAACAGGTTCCTGTTCTATGGGAGAATGACCATGAAGGGATTATCGTTGAAACTGAGCCCGACGAACCTATCTCATATGAAACCATCATCGATACTCTCATGAGCGATCTTGCCGTCAGCATCCATTTTTTCATAGGCCCGTTTATGACATCGCTCACCGAGGCTAAAGAAGGTTATCAAAAACTTATGAAAGGTGTCGGCACTGCAAAAAAATATTCCGGTAAGCCGGTTACAACCTATGTCGAAGCTCTGCCATATATGCTGATCGAGCAAACAGAAAGAACTTTTCGAAAAGGCTTTGCCCACACGGTTTTAGCCGGGGCGATAGACGATAACGAACTGCTCAACACGGCAGAAACGTTTATTACGTGCAATTTAAATATTTCGTTGACCGCAAAGGAATTATACCTTCACCGCAATAGCCTGCAGTATCGGCTAGATAAATTTAAGGAGAAAACCAATATCGACATACGTGACTTCCACCAGGCAGCGACTGTTTATTTGGCAATACTGGCAAACAAATAACGATATGCACAAAAGAAACCGTTTTATTTGTGCATATTTGCCATTTACAGCACCTCCCCGGACTAGCTAGAATTAATACAAATGCTTACATAACAGGGGGACTAAAAATGGCTGAAATGCGATTGGAACAAATCAAAAAGAACTATGATAAAAACGTTACGGCTGTAAATAATTTTAATCTTGAGATTGAGGATAAGGAATTCATTGTGTTTGTCGGCCCATCCGGCTGCGGCAAATCCACCACATTAAGAATGATTGCCGGTCTGGAAGAAATAACCGACGGATCATTATACATTAACGATCAGCGAATGAATGATATCGCACCAAAAGACCGTGATATCGCCATGGTTTTCCAAAACTACGCTTTATATCCGCATATGAACGTTTATGACAACATGGCTTTCGGTTTAAAGCTCAGGAAATTTAAAAAAGACGAGATTGATAAAAGAGTCCAGAACGCCGCTAACATTCTGGGCCTGGAAGATTATCTAAACCGTAAACCAAAGGCATTATCAGGCGGACAGCGCCAGCGTGTGGCTCTTGGCCGGGCAATTGTCCGTGATGCGAAAGTATTCCTGATGGACGAACCACTGTCCAATCTGGATGCAAAGCTCCGTGTACAAATGCGTGCGGAAATTCAAAAGCTGCACCAGCGTCTTCAAACGACAACGATTTATGTAACTCACGACCAGACAGAAGCCATGACAATGGCCACTCGACTCGTTGTTATGAAAGATGGCATTATTCAACAGGTAGGCGTGCCAAAAGACGTTTATGACCAGCCGGAAAATATGTTTGTTGCCGGTTTCATCGGTGCCCCGTCAATGAATTTTCTTAACGGCACAATTAAGGATGGATACTTTGTCAGTGAAGAGACGACTATAAAGATTCCTGAGGGCAAAATGAAAACACTTCGTAACCAGGGATATATGGATAAAGAGATTGTGCTGGGCATCCGGCCTGAGGATATCCATGATGAACCGGCATTCATTGAAGCAAGCCCGGACACAAAAATTTCAGCCACCATTGATGTAGCTGAGTTGATGGGAGCCGAATCATATTTATACTCAAATTTCAATGAACAGGACTTCATAGCACGGGTTGACGCCCGGTCAGATATTCGTGGCGGGGACAAAATCGATCTTGCCTTTGACATGAACAAAGCTCTTTTCTTTGATAGTGAAACCGAAGAACGCATTCGATAAATCTTAAACGTATAAATTCACGTTAAATGTAAAAAATACCAATTGAAGAAAGCAGAGGGAAGCTTCTAAAAACTTCCCTCTGTCTTTTGTCATAAGGGGGGCTTTCCCTTATTGAAGCCATTCAATATTATTATTGTCCACTAAATTGAGATTGAGCTGACTGAACCAGACGCTTGGTAATCTCACCGCCAACAGAACCGTTTGCACGAGAAGTCGTATCAGCACTAAGGTTGACACCAAACTCTGAGGCAATCTCAGTTTTCATTTGATTCAAAGCTTGTTCAGCGCCAGGAACGACCAGCTGATTTGAATTGTTATTAGCCATATTTATCACCTCCTGTACGCATTATTGTGAGCAGATCTCGGAAACTTATCATGAAATTCCGCTGGTAATTGTTGCTTATAACGATTTAAAACCTTACAACCGCATTCCACGCTTTGGGTTTCAAATGGCCGGCCACTCACATAAAAACTCACTACCTGAGAAGATAGTGAGTTTTTGCAGTTTGTGTCCTTTATTTTGGATAGGTCATATCTTTTGGATTGACGTATTTTTCGAATTCATCTTCAGTAAGCAAGTCAAGTTCGACAGCAGCTTCTTTCAATGTCGAATTATCATTAAATGCCTTCTTAGCAATTTTGGCTGCATTTTCATAGCCGATGTGCGGATTCAAAGCGGTTACCAGCATTAATGAATCGCGCAAATACTGTTCGATTTTTTCCAGATCCGGCTCAAGTCCCTGCATACACCGCTCATCAAATGACAGCATAGCATCTGCCAGAAGTTGACAGGATTGCAGAAAGTTATAAGCAATAACCGGTTTAAATACGTTTAGCTCAAAATTACCCTGACTTGCTGCAAATCCGATTGCCGCATCATTTCCCATCACTTGTGTCGCTGCCATCGTAACTGCTTCAGGCTGTGTCGGATTGACTTTACCAGGCATGATCGAGCTTCCGGGTTCATTTGCCGGAATTGTAATCTCACCAATGCCTGAACGTGGTCCGCTTGCCAGCCAGCGTACATCATTGGCAATTTTCATTAAATCTGCAGCCAGTCCCTTTAAAGCGCCATGAACATGAACTGTGTCATCATGGCTTGTTAATGCATGAAATTTATTCGGAGCGGATTTAAATGTTTTGCCGGTTTCCTCAGCGACAGCTTTCGTCACAGCCTCCGAAAAATCAGGATGTGCATTTAGCCCTGTCCCAACAGCGGTTCCACCGATAGCCAAATCTCTTACATAGTCGATACTTTCAGAAATCATCGTTTCTGATTTTTCCAGCATGCGATGCCAGCCGCTAATTTCCTGTCCCAGCGTTAAAGGCGTGGCGTCCTGCAAATGCGTTCTGCCAATTTTAACCACTTCCTGAAATGCCTCAACCTTCTCGCCCATCGTGTCTTTCAGTGTTTTCACAGCAGGCAAAACATGATCTTCCAGCTTCAAAACAAAAGCTATATGCATCGCTGTCGGATAAGTGTCGTTGGAGCTTTGCGATTTATTGACGTCATCATTCGGATGAAGGGCCACATCAATGCCATTCTCTTTCAGCCATTTTGTTCCAACATAAGCAATGACCTCGTTCACGTTCATATTGGATTGGGTGCCGCTTCCTGTTTGCCATACAACCAACGGAAAATGATCATCGAGATTTCCTTCCACAATCTGATCGGCAGCATAACCAATCGCATCTGCTTTTTGTTTGTCAAGTAAACCCAGTTCGCTATTTGCTTTCGCAGCACTTTTTTTAAGAATGGCAAATGCCCGAATGACTTCAATCGGCATTTTTTCGCCGCCAATAGGGAAGTTTTGCTTACTTCGCTGTGTCTGGGCTCCCCAATACTTATCTGCCGGCACTTTCATTTCTCCCAGTGTATCTTTTTCTATCCGGTAATCCACATTGACTGCCTCCTTATGTATAGAGATGTGATATGATATCTTATTTAATTGTAACAAAATAAAGGTAGCGGGTGTTAGCAGAAATGATGTGATTTGTCGAAAAAGAAGGTGTTGCTCACCAACGTCCCAATTACAATGCTGTTTATTTAAGAAAGATCCAGCTTCACCTCACAATGAGGTTCTGAAGCTGGATGATGAAAGCAGGCAAAGCTGACGATGGTTTCTCGGGCACATGTTTCTGTTCTCCGGCCCATGTTTTTTTTCCAGGGAGCGATATATGCTTCCGAGTTATTACAGCAAGTACTTCGCAGTTTATAGAGAAAACGGTCTAATAAAAAACTGCGCTTCTAATCTGTTTCGTGTAAAAATACCTGACAATTCCGAAATAAATAATCTGAATCACTGCAAATGTTCCAAGCACCATTGCCGCTTCATTAACAAGGTTATAATCAAATAAATGGGACAAGGCAGTCAAAGCAACAGATCCGTGAATCAAAGCGACAACAATCGGTGCAAAAAACAGGAGTGCTGTCTGACGGTTAATCACTTTTTTCAGTTCTTTATCAGTCAAGCCCATTTTAGCAATCGACTTAAATTTAGTCTTATCCTGATCAAGATCTGAATACAACCGGAAATACAGGAAACTTCCTGCCGATACGAAGAATACAATTCCGATAAACAATCCGATAAACAACACAGGCCCAAAACTCTTATTGATGGTATAAATATCATGATCAATCGCCTGGAATCTGCCTGGGTTAAATTTGTTTTTCAATATCCCCCCGGCTTCGATGATGGACTCCTGGGAACCATGTGTCGCCTGCCAGGTTGTATACGATCTTGTTTCAACAGAGTCCGGCAACGCGTTAAATGTTTCATCATCAACAATATAATAAGAGTACATTTCCGGCAGCACAACTGTTGACATCAATCGGTCCGGATGAATGCTCCCGCCATCCGCCAGTTCAATCGGAACATCCATCAGCCGTTCTTTTTTAGATGCACCTACCAGAACTCTTGAACTATCCCGTACGACAATCGCTTCCTCGCCACCGACATCAACTTCCTTCTTATCTAGAAGCTCAGCAAAACGATTATACTCTGATTCAGTAGCAATCAACACTTCAGGCCGTTCGCTGTTGTCCACTTCAAAATAATTCATTTCAACTGAAGCCTTTTCAGTCTGAACATCATAGTTGTTCAGTGTTTCATCAATCGTCTCGCTTTGTTCCTCTGTCAACGGTTCATCTCCTTCAAAGGGAGAGTACATAAACGTATATGGATTCAATTCCTTTACATCTTTTGTCAAATAAGACTGGAACCCGTACAGTGAGCCAATCGCACTAAATGCAACGGTTGAAATAATTGCCACCATGAAAAACGTTCGAGCATTATCTTTCATCCGAAATGATAAATCTGAGAAAAGCACCATATTTGTTTTCCGCCAAAAAATACCCTTTCTGCCCTTCAGCCGCCGAATCACATAAACACTCAACTGCGTAAACAACAAATATGTGCCTATTGTCACGACAATGATCACCGGCAGCATAGCTAAGATAACTTGCTGTGCCTGCACATATAGAGCCGTTGCGTAACCTGCAGCAAGCAATACTGCAGCAATAATGGCCAGCGTGACAGACGCTTTCGGCTCACCTTTCGACTGTTTATCCGCCTTGATCAGATCCCCAAGCTTCCGGGTTCTGAGAATAAATGACACAAACAGCGAGACAAACAAAAACAATAAAATAAACGATATAAAGGTGACAACAATGGCCCATAACGGAAAATAAAAATTAAGTGCTTCGTCAATTACCAGAACGTTTTCCGCAAGCAAAAGGATCGCCTTAGCAAACACGAGGCCCAGCAAAATCCCGGCCAATGTTGCAAAAAAGCCGATCAACATGTTTTCCATAAAGATCATCAGACGGACTTGCTTTGTTGACATTCCCTGCATCATTAAGAGACCGAATTCCTTCTTGCGCGATTGTAAAAATGAACTCATTGAATACAGCACAAAGAAAAAAGAAAACACATAAATAATACCGCCTGCAACAGCCATGCCATACAATACTTCGAATCTGATCGATCCATCAAAGAATGCAGGGTGAAAAGCAAAAATGGCAAACGTAAAAAACACCATCACTGTAAACAGACTGCTCAAAAAGTAAGCAGCGTATAAACGCTTGTTGCGGATGACATTATTAATCGCGAACTGACGAAAAGTCACTGTCATCCCCTCCCATCAAGGAAAGCGTGTCAATGATGCTTTGGAAAAACGTCTGCCGGCTTTTGCCCCGATGAATTTCAGAATAAAACTTGCCGTCCCGGATAAACACAACCCGGTCCGCATAACTTGCCGCTTGCGGATCATGCGTGACAAGCATCATCGTTGTGTTTTCTTTTTTATTAAGGGTCTCAAGCATGCCCATGACATCTTTGGATGATTTCGAATCAAGATTCCCTGTCGGCTCGTCGGCCAAGAGCAATTTTGGCTGATGGATCATCGCTCTGGCAATGGCTGCCCGTTGCGCCTGTCCACCGGAAATCTCATGGACCCGTTTGCCCATAATGCCGGAAATCCCTAGCTTTTCGGAAATCGTTTTAGCTTTATCCTCCATCTCCTTCACACGCTTACCGTCCAATGTCAATGGCAGCACCATATTTTCTTCAACCGTCAAGGTGTGCAGCAGATTGAACTCCTGAAAAACAAACCCCAATTCCCGGCGGCGAAACTTGGCAAGATCATTCCTGCCCAGAACATGCGGTTTTCTTTCCTCAACCAGTACTTCACCGGTTGTCGGCTCATCAATGGTGGCGACCATATTGAGCAGTGTCGTCTTCCCGCTCCCCGATGGTCCCATAATGGCGACAAATTCTCCTTTTTCAATGTCGAGATCAATATTCGACAAGGCGCGGTAGGCGACTTTTCCTTCGTACACTTTGCTCACATTATTCACTTTCAGCATATTTCTGCTCCTTTCAAATGACAACATTAATTCTATTCATAGTGTACCGCCTTCCGCCTTGACGAACGATCGATTTCTCTTTCATTTTCCTTACATTGTTGTAATGTTTTGAGCCGGTGAAAACAAAATACGAAATGTTGTCCCCTTACCAACGGTACTTTCCATTTCAATCCCGTGCCCCAAATAATCAGCCACTTCTTTGACAAGAAACAGCCCCATGCCAGTTGATTCTCTGTACTTGCGGCCATTTTCCCCGGTATAAAATGCACTGAAAATCCGTTTTTGATCTTCTTCAGGAATGCCGACACCGGAATCTGTCACTTCAAAAATGGCTGATCCATCACGTTCATAAAGTGAAATTTCCATTTGTCTGCTTATCCCGGCTGAATATTTCACGGCGTTTTGAATAAGTTGTGTGATGATGAACATCAGCCATTTCTGATCTGTTTCCACACTGATTCCGGCCCGTTCTGTTTCCAGTTTTGGATAGACTTCATTGCGGATGAAGAAGCGCTTATTTTCCCGGTTGACTTCCTGGATAAGATCTTCCAGTGCAACTGGTTTAATCCGGAAATCCTCCTCGATTGTGCGGAGGCGCGCCATGTATAATACCGTGCTCAGCCCTGTTTTAATACGCTCGGTTTCTTCGCGGATATTTGATGATTCCGGCTCATCAAGATCCTGGGCCGTCAATTCGATGACCGAGAGCGGTGTTTTCATTTGATGGACCCAGCGATCGATAAACGTCATATGCTCCTCTTTTTGTGCCTCAGTTTCTCCAATCCGACGCTCATAAATCCGGTACTGCGATTTCAGCAATTTCTCAAGTGCTTCGGCAATCGGTATCTGCTCCGTTTTCTGCAATGATTCATCAAGTGATTCCATCGGTTTCTCAAGCCTTTTGTAAAACGCCCGCCGTGTCATATAGCAATACACGAGATAACAGCTGAATAAAAAGAACCCAAGAAAAATGGCATAGAACAACGTCTGGAAGTCCCGATAGCCATCAAGCCACAGGATAAGAATAATGAGACCAAACTGTCCAACCTGAAATCCGATCAATAATTGATGATCTTTAATGAACAGCTTCATGACCCCTCTACTCCATTCCAAGTCACACACAAACGGTAGCCTGCTCCGCGGACTGTTTCAACCGCACCTGTGATACCGAGCTCCTGAAACTTTTTGCGAACCCGTGTTATATTTACGTTAAGCGTGTTTTCATCGACATATGTTTGGTCATCCCACAGTTTTTCCAATAAATCCTCCCTGCCTGCCACCCGAGGATGCCGGCCCATCAAGCTTTCTATAATATTCGCTTCTTTTTTGGTGAGGGGTGTCACATCGGTACCGAATCTGAGCTCAAGTCGTTCCGGGAACAGCTTCAGTCCATCTTTCTGCAAAATACGTTCTTGATGGCCCAACGCATATTCCCCATACGCCCGTCGTAATTGGCTGCGGATTTTGGCCATCACGACATCCGGATGGAACGGTTTGGTAATAAAGTCATCGCCGCCATTCTCCAGTGCCATGACCTGATCCATCTCCCCGGTACGGGCAGAAATGAATATAACCGGACAAACTGACTCAAGACGGATCTGCCGACACCAATAAAATCCATCAAAACTGGGAAGATTGATATCCAACAGAACCAGATCCGGTTGGAACCAGTGAAATGAATCCATCGGGTTTTCGAAATTATCCACTGTCAACACGGCATAGCTGTATTTTTCTATAAACGTGTGCAAGTAACCGGCTATTTTCGGATCATCTTCCAAAATCATGATTTTTTCCACGACTAACCCTCTTTTCAAACAATCTTTTGGTATGATTATAACATTATATAATCGTATCTTTTGTAGAAAAAAAGCTATTCAGATGCACGTTGTCACAAAATAGTAAGTATTTGAGCATTTTTTCAGAACTTTTTATTTTATACTGTAAAATAGAACGTATAGGCAGGAGGATCTTCATTATGCCTAATATTTGGACACATATTCTTTTTTGTGAAAACGTAATGGATTCGGTTAAAGATCCAAATTCATATTTGCAGCAGGAAGCGTACATGAAGCTGGGTGCACAAGGCCCGGATCCATTTTTTTATTACAATTTTTGGCCATGGATTAATAATGAGTCTGTAACGAATATAGGGTTAAAACTTCACACGGATAAATGCGGCGAATTTCTGCTGGATATGATCGAGAAAGCTAGTGATATGGACAGTCAAACACAAGCTTACGTATTCGGATTTACAACGCACCATATACTTGATCGCAATACACACCCTTATATACATTACCGTGCCGGATATGAAGGAAATAAACATCAGGAGCTGGAAGTGCTGATTGATACATTAATGATGGAAAAATATCATCATTTAGAAACGTGGAAAGCCAATGTCTCAAATGAAATCAGTGTGGGCCCCAAACTTGATAAAAGCGTTGTCGATTTGCTGCATCAGACTATTGATGCCCATTATCCCGAGAGCAGTATGAAATCCAATCATTATATTCAAAAAGCTTACCGGGACATGAAATTGGCCCTGAAACTGCTGGCTGATCCATATGGATGGAAAAAGATATTTTTAAAGCCGCTGATTTCGCCCTTTTCACATCAGCCGGTTAAAGATAATGCCGATTATTTAAATTTAGAACACACAACCTGGTATCATCCGGCAACAAATGAACCTTGTAGCAAAAGTTTCATCGATCTGTACAATCAAGCCTGGACAGAAGGAATCGAAATTATGTCCGAAGTAATTACTTATTGGAACACACGTGATAATACCAGCAAAGAGCGACTTGGCGAAATGATTGGCAATATATCGTATGATACCGGCAAACCGCTTGCCTTAGGTCTTGAAAATAAATACAGTGAACCAATTGTGTGAACAAATACGCGACCAAAAAATGAAAGCTTTCACGCCGCTGCCTGCCGGTGTGAAAGCTTTTCGTTTTTTATAACCCTGCAAGAAACTGACCTACTTAAATAATTTCTGCAGCATTTTACCTGTTCCTTTTCCTGCCACTCTGCGTCCGATTCGTTTACCAACCTTGCCCTTTTTAACAGCATTAACATCGCCGAGAATTTTGGAAACTGTATATAATACTTTTCGTATATTATTGATCTTCATGAGTCTCCCCCTCACCTGTATCGGATTCATTTGGCGTATTGCTTTGCCTGTTCGATACCTTTTTCGATATTGACAAACCTTAATAAAATAATACCCGCTATAAAGAAGACAAGCAATGATATGATACCAAGTCTGCTGGAACCGGTCAGCTGACCAACAATTCCGAACAGAAACGGGCCAAAGACAGCTGCAAACTTTGAGGAAATCCCGTAAAATCCGAAAAACTCTGCTTTCTTATTTGCCGGCACCATCCTGCTGTATATCGACCTGCTAAGTGCCTGTGCACCACCCTGGACCATTCCAACACATATTGCCAGCATATAAAAGTGCAAAGCAGACGCCATGAAATAACCGAGAACAACAACGCCTATATAAACGTATAACGTCAGATACAATGCTTTTTTTGCTGTTATTTTTGATGCCAGCCAGCCAAAGAAAAACGTAAACGGAATACCGACAAATTGGGTGATCAGCAATGCTATAATCAAAGAATTTGAATCAATGCCAATCCCACGACCATAAATCGTCGCCATTCTTATAATCGTTGAAATACCATCATTATACAGCCAAAACGCAATAAGAAAAATTAATAAATGCTTAAACTGCCTTATTTCTTTAAACGTATTCACGACCCTGGAAAAGCCGATTGCCACATAAGATTTGTCCCGCTTTTCTCTTGTTTTCTTCTCTTCACGCACGTTTTTAAACAGCGGTATTGAGAATATAAACCACCATAAACCGACGGAAGCAAAAGACAACTGACTGGCCGTGGTGACATCCGGTATGCCAAACCAGGAATAATTCGTAATCATTAAAATATTGATGGCCAGCAATAAGCCACCGCCTATGTAGCCAAAAGCAAAACCGGCTGACGATAATTTATCCATTTCCTTCTCATTCTCAGCAAGCTCGGGTAGAAATGCATCATAAAAAACGTTTGCACCGGAAAAACCAATATTCCCGACAATCAACAGGATCGATGCAAAAAGATAATCGCCTTCCCCGACAAAAGCGAGCAGAATACTGGCAATGATTCCCATATAAGCAAAAAAGCGCAGAAATTTCTTTTTCGCCGCAGAAAAGTCACTGATGGCTCCCAATATCGGAGCCAGAACAGCTACAATCAAAACCGCAATTGACTGGGAATAGCCCCAGTAACTTTCTGCCAGATTCTCTTCCAGCCCCACAGCTGCCACATCGTAATAAAAAATTGGAAGAACAGCTGCCATAATCGTTGTTGCAAATGCAGAGTTCCCGAAGTCATACAACATCCAGCTGAATGCCGTTTTCTTTTTCATACAATCCCCCCCTCTTCCTAACCATATCAAATCATCAATGTACTAAAATTGCAATAAGTTTCGCATAAAAAAAGCCTCACCAAATAAAGGCAAGGCATTCTTGTTAAAAAAGAAAGATTATTCCCATACGTAATGTCTGTATTCTTTTGACAACCGGACGAACGTTTCCTTGTCCTCTGTATCAATCGAATGATTGATAGCCGCTTGGAGTTTTTGCTTATTCCAGCTGAAACATAATTCATCCAATATTAATTGGGCAGATAACTTCATTTCAAACGGTACCTCTCGTTTTGCTTTAATGGCTCCTCCTGCATAACGATAAAGCTGATAGACCACCTTCTGTTTCTTCATTGGAACATTCCCCCTTGTTCCTTTTTTCCATTATCCTAAATAATAAGAAGTTTTGCAAGTATAAATTTTAATATTGGTGAATTTTCTATCATTAATACAAGCTTCATCACATCTAAAAAACCGCTAAAAAGCGACAAATTTCCTGACATGACATAACATCCGTCTACGGTTTTATATTACGATAGCCAAGAAAGCTTGCGATTAGCGCAAAGATAGCTAACACACTGGCCATCCAGCTAATATTACCTTTCATCATGACAGCGATGACCGGCGGACCGGAAGCAACGCCGGTAAATCGCATCGCACTGTAAATCGATGTGATCGCGCCGCGGACACTTTTTTCCAAACTTTCCGTTATCATCGCATCCAGGCAAGGGAGTGCCATCCCGATACCGGTCCCGCATATAAAGAAAATGGATAGCAAATAAACAGGATGATCCATAAATGGAATAACCGCCACTGAAGCACCGGTTAAAATAATCCCGGTAAATGTCACCCACTTCATAATTTTTAATTTATCCTTTATTTTCCTGCCGGTTATAAATGATGCAACCGATAACGCCAGTAAAGGAACAGCAAGAAGAATCCCTTTCCAAATACCTTCGTAGCCGTATTTCTCTTCCAAAATACTGGATAAATAAAAAAGAAACCCGAACAGGATAAACATCAATATGGCGCCAATGAAAAACACAGCCACAAGCCACCTGCCATGCTTGCTGAAAGTATCCTTCGCGAGTTCCACGTATTCTTTGAAATGGGTTTCGTTCTCACCACCCTTGTTTTTAATCAGGAAGATCACCATCAATACAGAAACGATACAAAATAATGGAATCGAATAAAACGGCAAGTACCAAACAAGTGCTGCAAGAGCAGCTCCCAGTATTGGGCTTAAGACTTTCCCGACTGTATTTGACGTTTCGACAATCCCAAGTGTTGTACTGGCTTCCTTGTCATCTTTAAAAATATCGCCTACAAGCGGAAGGACAATTGGAAATGCCCCTGATGCACCAACACCCTGCAATATTCTTCCAGCTACAATGACAAGAAACGGACTATCCATCAATTGAGATGCCAAACCGGCAATCAAACCGCCAATACCGGTTATGATTAATGAAGGAATAATGACTTTCTTCCGGCCAAATCGATCCGATAAGAATCCCGCAACCGGAATTAAAAAAATGGCCACAACTGAATAGGCCGTAATGATATAACTCGATTGAAGTTTCGAAATATCCAATGCCTGTTCCATAACCGGAAGAATGGGGATAAGCATTGAATTGCCCAGTGTCATTATCAGTGGTATTGATGCCAGAGATATGACTGCCCAGCGTTTTTCCTGTTCGTTCAGACGTTCAGTCATAAACTTTCTCCTTCGCTTTATATGATCACTAAATTTACTATTTACCAGGCAGCAAGTTTTATTCCCCATTGTCTTTTTGTTTAAGGCATCAAAATTTGCAGGAACTCAAAATATATAGTCATGGCTGTTAATGTTTCTCTGGACTCATCTGACAGGAGTTTGATAGACTGTTATACCTACAGAGCGGCTTGTATAAAGCACGTGTTCAATTGGAGGCTGTTTTTTAATGGATCAGGCAGATGATTTAAAAAAAGGTGAAAAAGGCGCCTGGCTCAGCATCTGTGCGTATATTGTCCTGGCAATCGTCAAATTGATTATTGCTTCGATTGGAAACTCCCAAAGTTTGTGGGCAGATGGGTTAAACAATACGACTGACGTTGTCGCCTCAGTTGCTGTTTTAGTTGGATTGAAAATATCGAGAAAGCCACCGGATGCTGATCATCATTACGGACATTCCCGTGCTGAAACAATTGCTTCCCTTTTTGCAGCGTTTGTTATCGCAACGGTTGGCATCCAGGTAATTGTGAATATAGTCAGGCAGCTGTTTGCCGGGGAAACAGTACAGCCGGATATGCTGACAGCCTGGACCGCACTCGGAGCAGCTGTTGTGATGTTTAGTGTTTATCGCTACAATGTTTCGCTTGCAAAAAAAATTGGCAGCAGTTCACTTAATGCCGCAGCTCAGGATAACCGTTCGGACGCTTTCGTCAGCATTGGCGCATTTATCGGCATAATCGGTGCGCAATTTGGTCTTTTTTGGCTTGATCCCTTCGCAGGCCTGATTGTCGGTATTATCATCTGTAAAACGGCATGGGATATATTCAGAGAGGCAACCCATACATTGACTGACGGGTTTGACGCGAAGCAAATCAAGACAATAAAAACTGATATTGCGAAGGTTTCAGAAGTTAAACAAGTCATTGATATTAAAGGGAGAGTTCATGGAAATCAGGCATTTATTGAGGTAACGATCCTGGTTAATCCGGAACTAAATGTTAAAGAAAGTCACGCCATCACAGAAAAAATAGAAGACTTCCTTCGGGAAAAACATAATATAACCTATGCGCATATTCATATCGAGCCTTATGAATAAAAACGCAAAACGCTCGCCAGCGGATTACATGCCATGTTGCTTTATGGAGAAGCCGGCTGCCCGGCGTTGGAAAAGAACATGATACATTTGCCATGTTTTCCCTGGTATTTTTACATTGTCAACAGAAAAACCGTTAAAATAGCCCCTATAACGACTAAAATAACGTTTAAACCCAAATATGCCAAGAGCACTGCAGCGGCTCCGCCCAGAAGACCGATCAGCGGCTGCTCGGGAATGACACTCAAAATACCCGGGAAAATGAGCGCTCCCAGTGCTGCATAGGGAATCGCAGCCAGCCAGCGGTTCACCCAATCCCGAAACTGCAGTTTATCAACAATAAACGCCGGGATTATTCTTGGAATCATCGTTACAAGTGCCATGCCTATAATAATTGCAATAATCATTGTTCTTCCCCCTTAAGCAAAAACACACCGCTCAGGCCGCCCAGTACCGTTCCACACACGATCGCCCAGCCTTCACTCATAAACTGGCTGCACAGGAGGTTAATGAGCATCGCGATAATGGCAACAAGCCCGACGCGCCATTGTTTTTTCACCGATGGAATAAGCAGTCCAATAAACATCGCATATAACGCAATTCCCATACTTTGACTTAACTGCTCAGGAATAACATCACCCAGGACCCCTCCCAAAAAAGAGCCCGCAATCCAGGCAATATAAGCTGTCAAAATAAGAGCCAAGTAAAAATAGGAACCTTTTTCTTTTTTTGCCTCTGTTGTATGTAATGCCGATACGGCAAACGTTTCATCCGTCAATCCCATTGATAGAGGGATTTTCCATTTGAGTCCAAATCTCCGCAAATAATTCACAAACGACAGGCTCATGACAAAATGACGGAAATTAAGCACAAACGTGGCAACTACAATTTCAACTGCTCCAGCACCCAGTGCGATCATATTCGCTCCCATAAACTGACTGGCACCGGCAAACACCATCACACTCATTAATGTCAGTTCGGTGACTGACATTCCCGCCTGTTTTGCCAGCACCCCATATGCAAGTGCAATCGGCAAGTAGCCAAGCATTATGGGGAAACCGACTGCAATCCCTCTGCGAAACATATGTATTGATTGGGATGTATTTTGATGATCAGCTGTGTCTGTATCCATTTCCGTCCCTCCCCAAAAGAAAATTAAGATAATTACATCTTATATGCGTCATCACAAAAAAGCAATAATTGAAAATAGACGTTCCCATTGACAATGAGCAGCTTCACCATTTATAGTCAATATTATATTTTAACGAAAATATCGAATCCGTGAATGCGAAGTAGAATCTGAAACAAGCAGCAATGAGAGACGGGGCGCATGGTGAAAGCACCGGCAATTCAGGTTTGAATTACACATTCGAATCAGACGGATATTAATTGAGTGGATGAGCCGGAGGAATGACTGCACGCATCGCATGAATGTTTTGCGCGCTTTTAGGGAGACTCATCAATCAGGGTGGTAACGCGGAGTAAAGCTTCGTCCCTAACAAGGGATGAGGCTTTTTTATTTTGCCTCTTTTCTAAGTTATGACACAAAATCCATAAACTGCGACGTAAGTGCTATGTTGATTTCCGTTCCGAACAGTCGCGCACCTTAGGGCAACACTTCAGCCTCCTCGGAAGAAAACCGCTTCCTGCTCAGGTCTCAGCTGCCCGTTTTCCCGCAGGAGTCGACTGCCTTCCACTCCAATCAACATTCACAAGTGAGGTTTAGTTAATCACCAAATCAATGAGATTATAAAGCGCAAAACCAGTGGAGGAAATACACGACGACTCCTGCGGGAGCATAGGCATAGGTGAGATCCCGCAGTGCGACAGCAATCTTTTCTGCGAGGAGTGCTGCATCACTGAAACCACTTGCAACACGACGAGCACGAGGAGGCTCACCAGCCGCCCTAAGGTGCGCGGAGTATATTTCCGAAGCGGCTCATGGAATCAAACATTTATTATAGTACGTCGCACTTTACATCAAGTGTAGAGGTAAAGCACTGTAAAATTTACGAAAAGAGTTAAAAGGAGGATTTACATCATGTTTCCGGTGCAGCCAAAATATAAGCCGGCGTTGGTTGAATCAATTCTATTTTTTATTTTAACAGTTAGTCTCATCAGTTATTTTTTAATTGGGCTGGGAACAGAACCGCACATTCCGATCCTAATCGCTCTGTTGCTTACAGTCACATATGGGCTGGCTAGAGGCATTTCTTTCAAAGACCTTGAAGAGAGTATGATCGCCGGAGCCAGGTCAGGCATGGCAGCTGTTTTCCTCTTTTTAGTAATCGGTATATTGATCAGCAGCTGGATGATCAGTGGAACAATTCCCCTCTTGATCAACACTGGTTTCACCTTTATCGGGGGAACGTGGTTTTATGGTATTGTGTTTGCTGTTACAGCCATCATTGGCGTTTCATTGGGCAGTTCGCTGACAACTGTTGCAACAATTGGGGTCGCTTTTATCGGGATGGCAAGCGCGATGGATGCATCGATGGCCATTACAGCCGGTGCAATCGTCTCCGGAGCATTTTTCGGTGATAAAATGTCTCCCTTGTCAGATACAACAAATTTGGCTTCCACGATTGTCCAAGTCGATTTGTTCAGTCATATTAAACATATGAGTCTGACGACTATTCCGGCATTTCTCATTTCATTTGTTATTTTTGCAATTCTGTCACCCGCTGAAACCGTTTCTGTAGAAAATTTGGACGCATATATGACAAGTCTGGAAGCGACCGGCCTGATTCATTGGACGTCTTGGATACCGCTTGTCATCCTGGTTTTGGCCACATTTTTTCGAATACCTGCATTCATTTCTTTAGCCGTGAGCAGCGTGATAGCAACATTTCTTGCCAGTATAACGAGCGGTCTTTCCTGGGGCGATATTTGGGCGATCTGGTTTAACGGCTATACAGCTGAAACCGGTTTTGAACCCGTAGACAGCTTATTGACAAAAGGCGGCATCAACAGCATGTTGTTTACAATTTCACTTGTCATTTTGGCACTTGGATTTGGAGGGCTGTTATTCGTAACAGGCATTATCCCCTCAATCTTGTCATCATTCCAGGAAAAACTGCAAAAAGTGCGGTCGATTATTATATCAACCGCTTCAACAGCAATTGGTATTAACGTACTGATTGGCGAACAATACTTGTCTGTAATGCTGACGGGGGAAACATTTAAAGGTGTGTACAAGCAAGCTGGGTTGTCCAATAAGGTATTGGCCAGGTCCCTGGAGGATGCCGGTACCGTTATTAACCCGCTCGTTCCATGGAGTGTGTGCGGTGTGTTTATTGCTGATGTCCTCGGTGTCCCAGTAGTGACTTACCTGCCATTTGCCTTTTTCTGCCTGCTAAGCCCGCTCATTACGATGACTTTTGGCGGAAGAGTTTTGAAAATACGAAAATAATTCATCTTAGGTGTTGTCATGTAAAAAATCCCCATGGGCAGGGGATTTTTTAGTCCAATATTTCTGTCAATTTCCGCAGACCTTCAAGCAATCTTGGTGAAGGACGGCAAAAAAGCGATTCTTCCAGGACATGAATGTTGTCACCTTTAACAGCCTTCATCTCCTGCCAGCCAGGCCTTCGCTTCACAAGCTCAGGTCGCATTTTCGACTCCTTTACACCTACCCAAACCATACAAATATAATCAGGCTCGCGAACTTTGACATCTTCCCAGTCTGTCTGTACGCTCGCTTTATCTTCGGTATCAAAAATATTGCGCGCACCAGCCAACTGACTTATTTCGGTAAGCCAATTGATACCACCGGGTGTAAAAACCGGCTTCGGCCACCATTCCCAGTATAAAGACGGCCTATAGTCCTTGTTTCGTGCCGCTTCACGGAAGTTTTCGACCTCGCTGCGGAATGCGGCAGCCTTATCCAGACCAAGTTTTTCCTCACCCAGTGCTTTTCCGGTAATTTCAAGGTCACCGGCAATCTCTTCTAAAGAATTAGGGTTCAGAATTATATACGGTAATTTCCGTTCATCAAGCGCTTCAATATTTTTCTCCATACCCGGAACGCTGAGTGAAGCAATTACCAAATCGGGATTTAATTCTTCCACTTTGTCCATATCAATTGATAAATCCGGGCCGACCTTTGGCAAATGCTGCACTTCCGATGGCCAGTCGGAATAGTTATCAACACCGACCAGCAAATCCGTTTTCCCGAGATATTCGACAACTTCTGTGTTGCTTGGACAGATTGAGACGACGCGCATCAGCATCCCTCCTTTCCGGAACATCCTGTCTTCAAAAGAATTTCAGACAGCAGTAATTAACGGACAGACTTCTTTTTATATTATTGATCCTGATCGGTTGTCAGCATTGGGCCATCCTTTGTAATAACAACAGTATGCTCATATTGCGCAGAGCGGCCTTGATCAACCGTGCGGGCAGTCCAGTTGTTGGCATCCATTTTACTGTGCCAGCTGCCTTCGTTAATCATAGGTTCTATTGTAATGACCATACCTTCTTTTAACCGCGTACCTTTATTTGGCAAGCCAAAATGCGGAATGTGCGGTTCTTCATGCAAAGTCGGACCAATACCATGTCCGGTGAAATCGCGAACGACCGAGAAACCTTCCCCTTCAGCATATGTCTGAATGGCATGACCGATATCACCGAGCCGATTGCCAGGACGTGCCTGTTCAATTCCTTTATAAAGCGATTGTTTCGTGACGTTGAGAAGTTTTTCGCCTTTTTCATCAAGTTTTCCGACCTTATAAGTCCATGCCGAATCCGCCAAACCACCATTCAGATTAACGACCATGTCGATTGTTACAATATCCCCTTCAACAAGTTCTTCTTCCCGGGGAAACCCATGGCAAATCTCATCATTAACCGAGGCGCATGTTGCATAAGGGTAACCACTGAACCCTTTTTGTTCAGGTGTTGCACCATGGTCAGCCAAAAACTTTTCCGCAAAGGCATCAATTTCCATCGTCGTGATACCCGGTTTAATCATTTTAGCTATTTCTTTATGGCATTTAACGAGTACATCCCCCGCAGCTTGCATTTTTTCAATTTCGCGTTTACTTTTACGTGTAATCATATCGTTCGTCCTTTCTCCAAAACCTTCTTTAAAACGAGCATCCAAAAACCAACTATCCAGCCCATTCACTCCAATAATTGTACCACAAAGTAAAACTTCATTCAGGGGGCGATTTTTCCCGGTGAATGTCCGCAGTTTTCGTTCCCCGCGAATTCCACCAGAAAAAATACAGAGGAGCAGATCCTTCCCCTGCATTTTAAAAAAAACTGTTTTTAGAGGTTGTTCAAAAAGTCCGGTGAAAATGACACGTTGGCTTGTTTCTCCGCTGCTCGAAATTGCGTCGCCTCGAACTTCCCGGTCCTTTTTATCCTCCTTTTTGAACACGCTCTTTTAGTCTTTAAAAGTAGTCTGAGGCGTGATATATTTTACCATTTTCGACACTTGTCTCATCAGTCAATATATCAATGAGTATACCGCCGATTGCATCAGTACTTTTGAGCTTATTATTTTCTTTATATGCCCGAAATTGTTCAACGTCACGAAAAGCATCTTCATCGCTTGCGCGGATTCTTTCCTGCATTTCAGTATCCATGATTCCCGGACTGAAGGCAATAACTTTATTTTGGGTATTTAATTCTTCCTGTTCAAGAGCTGCGGTTTGAGTAAACATATTGATGCCGGCCTTGGATGTGCAATAGGCGCTCCAGCCATACATCGGTCTTTCCGCCGCTCCTGACGAGATCGTTGTTCCAATAAACCTGATATCCTTTTCAACTGCATTTTTTAAAAACAAATTCGTCAGGATCATCGGGGCGATGGTGTTCACCTGCATATGATGTGCCACGTCAGCACTTTCGGTATTCATGGATTTATCTACGGGTTCAAGCACCGCAGCATTATTAATTAAGTAAACTGTCTCCGGCTCTCGCGAAAAGATCTCCTCACTAATTTGTGAAAAGGTTTGTTCCGTTTCCTCCAGATCACCCAGATCACAGGCATAATGTTTATAATCAACATTGTTCTCAAGAGCAATATCAGCCAATTTGTCCTGACTGCTTCGGGATACGCCAACGACATTAATGCCTGATTCCATTAGCAGCTTAGCAATTGATTCACCTAACCCTTTTGAAACACCAGTAACAACTGCATGTCGCATAAAATGATCCCCCTTTCATTTATATACTAAGTACTTACCCATTTCACCCGATTGAAAACCATTCGCCCTGTCCATTGATTTGTTCTGTATTCGGGCAGAGGACCAGAACAACGACTTTTAATCGTTGATTTCCGCCCAATAGCGCACAAGCGTTTCCATACCCTTATCAAAACTGTCTAATGGAAAGCTCTCATTCGGTGAGTGCAGCCTGTCATCAGGGGTGCCAAACCCGAGCAACACAATCGGTATATTATAAATGTCTTCAATCCACTCAACAACCGGGATAGATCCGCCCATCCGCACATAGACTGTCTCTTTGTCAAATGCTTCCGAATAGCTTTTGGCCGCTTTTTTAATGAGCGGATTATCCGGCGCCACTTTGTACGCTTTTGCCGACAGTTTTTCTTTTTTCACTTCAACGGTTACTCCTGTTGGCGCAACATTATGAATATGCGCCTCAAGCAATTCCTGTATTTTTGCAGGATCCTGGCCGGGAACAAGACGGCAGGTGATTTTTGCTGTCGCCGTTGATGGGATAATCGTTTTTGTCCCTTCTCCCTGATAACCGCCATACATTCCGTTAATTTCAAAAGTAGGCCTTGCCATAGTATGTTCTTTAGCAGTGTAGCCTTTTTCAGATACAGTCTCATTAACACCTGTAGACGCTTCGTAATATTCACCCTGGACATTTTTAATCAGTTCCCGCTCATGCTCAGTAAGCGGTTCAACACCGTCATAAAAGCCATCAACGGTTACAACTTCATCTTCATTCTTCATCGAAGCCAGAATATGATTGAGAGCCATAATCGGATTGCGGACAGCTCCTCCATACATGCCTGAATGCAGGTCATGGTCAGGACCCGTTACATTTATCTCAATCCCTGTAAACCCTTTTAACCCGTACAAAATAGTGGGCTGATTTTCAGAAACCATTCCGGAATCTGAAATAACAGCAAAATCAGCATCGAATTGGTCTTTCTTATCATGCAGCGTTTTGTAAAGATTTTCACTGCCGATTTCTTCTTCCCCTTCAATACAGACTTTGACATTCAACGGCAGCTTTCCTTCTGTGTTCATATAAGCTTCAAAAACAGCCAAGTGCATGAAAACCTGTCCTTTATCATCACTTGAACCGCGCGCATATAAACGGCCATCCCTGACTTCCGGTTTGAACGGTTCGCTCTTCCACTCCTCAATCGGGTCTACCGGCTGAACATCATAATGGCCATAAAATAATACAGTCGGCGCATCAGAGCCTGCCTGGTTATATTCAGCAAAAATGAGCGGATGACCCCCAGTATCCTGCTGTTCAACCTTATCAAACCCGATTTTCTTTAAATAAGATTCCAAGTACTCAGCGGCTTCGTTAATATCTTGTTTATGTACACTGTCCGTACTGACACTTGGTATCGATAAAAATGAATGGAGCTTATCCAGCAGCTGCTTACGATTTTCGGATAAATACTGCAATACTTGCTCACTCATTGGCCTCAACTCCTTCCATAGATTTTATCTCATTTTAGCATAAAGCGAAACTTCATTCAGCGGAATTGGTTTTCATTCCGATGAATGTTAGTTGAGCAGAATCAGGCATTTAGGGACAGTTAGCCGCCGTTCTTCGGCGGGTTACTGACCTTTAGATGCGGGGAAAAGCGAAACTTCAAGCGGTGGTCCTTTTCTGAGCAAAAAAAGACAGCCTTCCTCAAGACTGCCTGATACATAACCATCGCCGATTCAAATCACCTGTGTTATTCTGCAAAAACCTGATTCCACTCATCTTTTTTAGCGAGCATATCTTCAGCAATCGTTTTCGCACCTTCAAGACTATGGTTGGCTGCCCAGCCGCACTGCACTTCATTGCATGCCGGCACTTCATCCGCGTTGAGAACATCTTTTAATGTGTTTTCAAGTGCACTAGTGACATCATCATAGCTATCATTGTTCAAGATTTGCAAATAAAAACCTGTCTGGCATCCCATCGGGCCAATGTCAAGAACATTTTCCATGTGATTGCGGATATTTTCTGCCATTAAATGTTCTATTGAATGTAATCCCGGCATATCCATATGTTCTTTATTCGGCTGTTTAAACCGGATATCGTATTTATATACCTTATCTCCACTCATCCCTGTCGTGACACCAGTCAAACGAACATAAGGCGCTGCAACTTTTGTGTGATCCAGATTAAAACTTTCCACGTTCATTTTTTCAGCCATGAATATCGCTCCTTTATTGACTAAAACGCATCATTTCTAACTCAAAGTTAACATTAAAACCAGCAAGTGTAAAAAATTCTGTACACGGAACGATTATTCATTGAAGATTGAATGACAAACAAAAAAGGGTGAACACATGACCTGTGCCACCCTTTTTTTGTTTGTTAATTATTATCCTGCTGTGGAAAGACGCGTTCAATCATATTGCCCATTTGGTCGAACAGCCCTTCAACAGGTTCACCGCTGTCAGCATCATCAGCATAATTATTGGCCAGATCCATGAAATCAGGGTTTGTCGACACATACACATTGTCAACGTCCGAATCCACATCTTTTACGATGCCGGAGATTTTTTCTTTCACAGCATCTGTGAGCTCGCCGCCTTTATTGTTGTTATCGTTATTATTGGTTGTCCCATTAATATTTGCGCCGTTATTATTGTTGGTATTGTTGTTGGCGTTGTTACCATTATTATTGTTGCCGTTGTTGTCCTGGTCAAGTTCAGCAGCTACATATGCATTATTGTCCGTTTTGATAACATAGGCATTGTCAATTCCATCAACGTCGTTTGCAATACGTTCGGCTGCTTCATCAGCCAATTCAT
Source organism: Lentibacillus amyloliquefaciens (assembly GCF_001307805.1). GTDB lineage: Bacteria > Bacillota > Bacilli > Bacillales > Amphibacillaceae > Lentibacillus > Lentibacillus amyloliquefaciens. The sequence goes on from NZ_CP013862.1 coordinate 1,790,755, forward strand.
ACTGATCTTCATTATTTCCTCCGTCATTTGTATTGCGTGTCCGGTTGCCATTGTTAAACTCGTTGTCGTTCCGGTTGTTCATGTTGTCGTTATCCATATCACCATCAAAACGGGTTTGTTCAACATTATTATCATTTTGACCTTCTTCTGTACCATTGTTGTTCTGGTTATCGGTTCCACAAGCAGCAAGAACAAGGAACATGGCAATCAGTAATAGGCTAAAAAGTTTCCATTTCATAGTTAAATCCTCCTTACCGTTTTGTCGTTAGTATGCAGCAGTAATAAGGATTTATACGTTAACAGAAATTGGCAATGACACCAAATTTGTTTCAGACAATATAAATGAAATTTGGGAAGGCTAATAACTGATCCTTTTCTATATGAAGGAGGTCAAATAATGGAAATAGCTGATTATGACAAAGCGTTATATTTCACCTTGTGGGGACAGTGGGATGAATTGCTTGTACTGATGGTACGCACAAATGATGACATGCTGTCCAAAAAAATCCAGTTTTTCCTGCATGCTTATCACTACTCGCCTGAACAAGTAAAAATTATCGAAACACATGACGAGTTGCTGTATTATATTGACCATGCTATGAAATACACGCCACCTGTTGCGATGGAAGTATAAAAAAATACCTTTACAGGGTTGTAAAGCACTTTAAAGTAGGAAAGAGGCTGGGACAAAACCCAGTAAAATTGAAAAAGCGTGGTACTTATCGATTAGGTAATGTACCACGCTTTTTTTATATTATCGTTAATTTTTAGTAAACAAAAAGGATCGCCTCTGATAAAATTAAAGTAACCACACAATAACCATCGGAGGGATCCTTATGTTTAAACATTATAACATGAATCAAGTGGTTTTGCCTTTAGATTTAGAAATAAAAATAGAGGAAAATGATATTGCCTATGCCGTCAATGACGTCGTGGAAACTATCCCGGATGATGCCTTCACAGGTTTCCGGCGCGAAACAGGCTGCCCAGCTTATCATCCGCGCATGATGATGAAGATTATTTTATGTGCTTACACGCAATCTGTTTTCTCCGGCAGAAAGATCGAAGGATTACTACATGACAGTGTCCGTATGATGTGGCTGGCTCAGGGATATGAACCAACGTATCGCACCATCAATCGATTTCGTGTGCATCCAGAGGTTAAAGAGTTATTGCGTCAATGCTTCGTCCAATTCCGCTGCCAGCTTGTACAGGAAAAACAGATTGATGAAGAAGCGATTTTCATCGATGGGACCAAGATTGAAGCGAATGCCAATAAATACACATTTGTTTGGCGGAAAGCGATAGAGAAACACAGCGCCAAATTGGTGGAGAAGTCCAATCAAATGTATGATGAATTGCTGGAAAACGAAATTATCCCGGAGATTGAACGGGAAAGCGAGGACGAATTATCCACCGATGAACTCAGGCAAATAGCTGAGAAACTGGATGAGAAAGTCGAAGCGTATGACAAAGAGATTGAGGCACGTGAAAAAGGAAGCGAACGGAAACAGCTTCGTTCCGAACGTAAAGCACCGAAACAATACCGCAAACGGTTCAGGGACTTTGTCGTGCGCAAACAGAAATATAAGCAGGACATGAAAATTTTCGGGGAACGCAACAGTTACTCCAAGACAGACCATGATGCCACGTTTATGCGCATGAAAGATGACCATATGAGGAACGGCCAGCTGAAAGCAGGTTATAATGTGCAGCTTGCGACAGAGGGTCAATACGCGCTCGCTTACGATGTATTCCCAAACCCGACGGACACACGTACTTTCGTTCCTTTCCTGGATCATATTGAGGAAGGTTACTTTGAGCTGCCTAAGTATATTGTGGCTGACGCAGGTTATGGCAGTGAACAAAATTACGAAGACGTCCTCGAGAACCGGGAACGCACGCCCCTGATTACATACAACCAATACCGGAAAGAAAAGAAAAAGAAATACAGAAATAACCCTTTCCATTCCGCCAATTGGGAATATAACACGGAAAACGATTATTTTATCTGCCCGAATGACCAAAAAGTAACATTCCGTTACCTATCCCAACGAACAGACCGGTACGGCTATACACGGACCTTCAGAGTTTACGAGTGTGAGGACTGTTCAGGGTGCCCACTGCGTTCCCAATGCACCAAAGCGAAGGAAGGGAATAACCGGAAAATTTATTATAACGCGAAGTGGGAAAGCCAAAAAGCCTACACAAGACAACAGCTTTCGGAAGAAGAAACTGGCGAAGTTTACGGGCGACGTAAAATCGATGTGGAGCCAGTCTTCGGATTTCTGAAGGCTAATTTGCGTTTCCCGCGTTTCTCAGTCAGGGGGCAGGAGAAAGTGAAAAATGAATTAGGATTTGCATTCATGGCGGTGAACTTGAGAAAGTACACCGCCAAAAAGACAAATCCTACCTTAGATAATAACAACCATTTAAATCAAAAAGGTTCCAACCATCAAAAACTGATGATTGGAACCCTTTTTAAGTCATTTTTGGCTAGTTATGTCCCAGCCTCTTTCCTTTATGATATCCTGATTATTTTGGGCCTTTACCATTGTTATGTTTTCCTTTGTCATGACCTTTAGCTTTGCCGTTGTTATGGTTGGTCTTACCATGACCTTTGGCTTTGCCGTTGTTATGGTTGGACTTGCCATGGCCTTTGGCTTTGCCGTTGTTATGTTTGGATTTGTCATGACCCTTAGCTTTGCCGTTGTTATGTTTGGATTTGTCATGGCCTTTAGCTTTGCCGTTGTTATGTTTGGACTTGCCATGGCCTTTAGCTTTGCCGTTGTTATGTTTGGATTTGTCATGACCCTTAGCTTTGCCGTTATTATAGTTGGCTTTGCCCTCGTCATGATTATTTGTATTTTTATTTCCAGGTCCATTTCTTTTTGTATCGCTGTTTGGCTTACTATTGTTAGTCTTCAACCCGGTATTTTGATTCTTCTTTTGGCTGCTTTCAGGTTTATCCGGCTGTTCGGATTTTATGGCAGGATTTTCATCGGAAGATTCTATATGCTCGCTTTTGTCTGTATCTTTTTCATTGGAATTGGAACCGGAATCTGAATTATCTTGCTGTATGTTGTAAAATGAATGTATAATATCTCTTTCATCATCATTAATGAAGGTATCCATTTCTGCTTGAATACTGTTTTTTAAGCTAACATTTTCATTTGAAAGGTTTCTTGCCATCAATTCATTCATCGATCGCTCATTGTCCAGCGACTTATCATGGATTTCTTTTGGGATCTGAAACGTTACAATCCCCCAGTCTTGATCATTCTCCCCAAAATACTCATCAATCATTTGTGTCACAGAAAATTCTTCTTGTGCATCCTCAGCATAACTGACACCTGCAAGTATATTTTTGCCGTTCTTTAACAGGGCTGCTTCTTCACTTTTAGTAATAATCTGCTGAATGACCTTTTCTAAATGCTTCCCTTTATAACCTGTCAGCATTGGAAGAAACGATTTAGCATCATCATTCAAAGGCGCTATCGACTTAACATTCAGTTGATTATCAATTTCCAATTCCAAATTTGGATTGATTGTAATATTAACATATGCATATGTTTTGTCTTTATCTGTCATAAAATAAAACGGCACAAAAAGCAGCATTAGGCACGCCATTACAGCTGCGAATGCGCCGCGTTTTTTATTGTTTATGTAGTGAAACATCTTAGGGCGCTGAGCGGAAAGCGGCTGGTAATTGACTTCCATGCCAATCGATACATTTTCCAGGGGACGCGCTTTTTGAAACGTACCATCTCTTCGCATTACAATGATGTAATTGCGATGTTTTTCCATCACAATTCCTTTTTTCACTAACCCACCCCCTTAAGATACTCCTTAAGATACGTATAATCTCCATCCAGAATTATAAAAATTGCGAGAATGAACTTTCGGTTTCGCTCCAGCGTTTTTTTACTGACATTTACCTGCCTGGCCAAATCTTTTAGCGGCATTTTTTTCTTAGCTTTAACATAAGAATTGAATTCCGCATCGTTATGCAGCATCCGTGCAACTGAAATTGCTGTTTCGCGGGCATCCCGATGTTTGGGTGAAACCTTTGTCAGCTGACTTAAAGACAACCTGTAGATGTCGAGCTTCTCTTTGAAATCTAAAATTTCTTCGCGGAGCTGAAGAGCATGCTGTTCTTTCCGATAGGACTCATTAACCGCCAATATTTCAACCGGATTCTCCATTTGTTCCTCATTATAGTTATCATCCAAGGACACTGTTGCTGGCGTTTTTTGGATATAACGGATATAATCAATGACTTTTCGTTTCACCACAAGTTTAGAAAAAGCCAGAAAAGAACCGCCTTTTTTCGGGCAATAAGACATCATGGCCTCATTAAAAGCATTTAAGCCAACGCTGAATTCATCATCAGTTTGCGGATCGATATAACGCTTGCACACTTCTGAAACGCATTTAGCGATAAATGGCTGATAGGATTTCAGAAGATGATGTTGAATCCCCTGATCCCCCTCCTGAGCTGAAAGTATCATATCTTCAAGTGGTGTTTCTGTTAATGGCTGATTGCTCATAAACATACAACACCTCCAGCCACTATAAAATACGGTTCTAACAAGTGTTTTATGGGTGTAGGTTTAAGTGTATTCATTTTAGTTCGAGTTAATTCGTTATTGTTCAGCATACATTCACCATCTTTTATGAGAATCTGACTGATTTCCCTAATCGTAACGTATCAAGCCACCTGTTTCGACAACAGATGTATTACATTTCATTTAAAAACACGTTACTTTTTTAAGACAGCAGTATTTAAAGAAACTTTTCGTGAATTTCACTGTCCATTGATCCTCGCAATTGATAAAAACTGCGACGTAAGTGCTATGTTGATTACCGTTCCGGGCAGTCGCGCACCTTAGGGCAACGCTCCAGCCTCCTCGGAAGAAAACCGCTTCCTGCTCAGGTCTAGCTGCCCGTTTTCCCGCAGGAGTCGACTGCCCTCCACTCCAATCAACATTCACAAGAGAAGTTTAGTTAAGATCCAAAATAATGAGATTATAAAGCGCGACACCAGCGGAGGAAATACACGACGGCTCCTGCGGGAGAAAAGGCATCGGTGAGACCCCGCAGTGCGACAGCAATCTTTTCTGCGAGGAGTGCTGCTTCCACTGAATCAACTTGCAACACAACGAGCACGAGGAGGCTCACCAGCCGCCCTAAGGCGCGCGGAGTGTATTTCCGGAGCGGTAGACGACGCACAACTTACACCTAAAGTTATTTCGCAGTTTATGGATCTTGTGTCATAACAACAATCTTTAAGAAGACAGCCATAATAAAAATAAAGGTGTACTCTAAAAGTCAGGATAAGACATGACTTTTAGAGTACACCTGGAACTAACTATTCTTTTCATAAATGGTCATAATGCTTCAATGATGGCTTCTTTTGATTCATAATCTGTTTGGTCGTTCAGGTCCTCCAAATCGCTATCGATGTAGATATCGCCCCCCAGCCAATCGACTGACTGGATTATATCAACCTTTAAAGCAAGAAATCTATCCTCAGAAGGAAGGTGTGCCTTTTGGATCACAATATATCGTATTTTCCAATAACTGTCATCAATTATAAAATCCGCAACATCACCGATTTTGCCATCATTCGCATGAACTCTGAACTCCCATGTGTCATTTTCACTGCGCAAATTGTGTTCAGGTTCATTCGACATTTCTTGTGCTTCCAGTTCCTGATCATCGATATTGACTCCGGGCATGTCCTCGACACCCCAGAGCAGACCACCCAGCCAATATCTGCTCCAGCCGTAATAACCTGTCAAAGCCATTTCCAAATCCTTGGAAAAGGTAGCATCTACCGGGATTGAAGGGCTGTTTCGGACAGTTTCTTTGTCATGTTTCACATCGATTTGCTGATTGTCAGTATCAATTGATGCAAAAGCCGCCGGTGAAAGCAGTATACGTCTTGTCGGCAGCCATTTTCTCGCATCCAGTACAGCATAACGGACGACCCATTTTTTATCATCAAAATACAAATCCTGAATCTTTCCCATCTGTCCATCAGAAGCTTCAATATGATATGTGTTTAAATCTGTTGTGAAATACAGCATTGTAAACCTCCTACTGTTTATCCCGCATGTAACTGACAGTAAGACCCCATCTCAAATGTGCGCGTATACGATAAAGATTATTTGGGGGATGGCTGCCAGTATATGTCCGATTCGTTCATCTAACAATCAGCAGGGGAAGAAAGATACCCCTCTGATTGAATATATTCACTTTATCACCCGCCTGAACGGGAATGAAGGTGATGTTTCCTATTACAGGACTTTTCCCTCAGAAAGTTCGGGCTAAACAGCAGAATCAGTTTTGATGATAATCATAATAATAATCAATTGGTATAAATAAACCGACCCGTCCATGTGTGTCATGATGCAGTGTCGCAAACACGATACCAATCACCTTGCCATCCTGATTGATCACCGGGCTGCCGCTGTTCCCCCGGTAAACCGGAGCCTCCATCATAACGACCGGTTCTTCCCATCCACTTAATTGGATATCATCAATCACGGTGCCCTTGTTTGCTATGCCGCTGAACCTGATCGGATTACCGATGAAATAAACCTGCTCATTGCCCGGATCATAAGTCGTTTCGTTTGCCAGTTCAAGATGGGGAAGCTGTTCTCCGCTGACATCCAGCACGGCTAAATCCACAGACGGATACGAGGCTGCAACTTCCCCGGAGAATAGTCCTTCTTCAGGATAAGCCACGGTCACCGATTCCTCATCTTCTATCACATGGTGGTTAGTTACAATCATCCCATCAGCCGATATTGAAAAGCCTGTTCCTCTTGAATCATCCGTTTCGATAACAACCACTGACTCTTTGTATGTCTGGATGTCTTCCTGTGTCGACAGTTGGGCCGATGAGATCAAAAAATCGATTGCCGGAATGGAAAAGGTCCTCGGAATAAGCGAGACAACATTTAATACCATTACGCCCGCAATCAGCCAAAATAACCATTTAGGAAACGGCGGCTTGGGTTTTCTATTTCCTTTTTTTTTCTTTTCTTTTGCAAGTGCTTTTTGCCGTTCCTCTTCAACCAATTCATAGAGCTCTTCCTCATCCAGCTCCTCATATAAATCATCATCTATAACGTCACGGTTTCTCTTGTCGTTATCCATAAAACACCGCCCAGCAGCACTCATTATCACATTAATCCTTATCAGATATAAGGAAAGTTTTACTATTCTTCTATTATACCATTTTCAAGCATTAAGAATGAATCTGTAACCAACGAACCATGAACAATTTATCCATTAATTTGCCATATTTAAATGTGATAATCATCACATTTTTACATTATTATGATGAAATAAGTCATAAAAATGATATAATTTTCACAGAAAACTTGATACGGGTGTTGGTGTTTATGTTACTAAAAGGGGATTACAATAAAATTGAACCGGCTTCAGGCGCTATTATCATGGCATGCGGTATTTTCCTGATTGGAGCTGTGGAGGCATTTCCGACACTCGATGTCGAATATGGCAAATACCTGGCATTTTTTCTGCTGATCGCATGGGTGATTATTTACAAAGATTTGTCGATACAGTTCTTTCACAGGGATTTCCTTGTTCCATTCATTCAAAATCCGGTCAACTCGTTTGTCATCGGAACATGGATTGCCGGTGTATCTGTTCTCTGTAATGTATTCCTGAGATACTTTCCGGAAATTTTATTGCTGACACAGGCAATGGCCATTTTCAATACATTCTTATGGCTTTTCTTTCTGGTTAATTGCTTTTATAATTTCAAACAGTTATTATTTGATTACACAGACTTTCCTGTTCACGGTGCCATATTGCTCTCAACAGTTGGGACGCAATCCATCGTTATTTTATTGAATAATGTCTTTTTCCAGCTTCCCGTATACTTTGCTGAAGCCATGATCGTACTTGGCCTCGTTTTTTATCTTGCCGGCACTATATTGCTTTTTAACAGATATATCAGACACCATAACTGGACGCTTGCAGATGATTGGGCCAACACGAATTGCATTATCCACGGAGCCTTGTCCATTACCGGCCTGGCCATTGTCACAACAAATACATTCACACCTGGATTCGTCACGTATTTTTGGTTTTTGGTGTTTATCTTATTAATTATTGTTGAAGCAATTGAAGTGCTCCGTGTCGTTAATCGGATCAAACAATATGGCTGGAACAAGGCGTTTTTTACGTATGATGTCACCCAATGGTCCCGAAATTTTACATTCGGCATGTTCTATACATTTACATTGGTAATGCAGGCAAATCCCTTTTATCCGATTGCTGAAGGGCTTTATAATTTTCAGCGGACGTTTTTGGACTATTGGGCATGGGTTGTGCTTGCGGCTATTCTGTGGGAAATAGCCATCTTCATCAAGGCAAGACTAACCGAATTATACAATGAAAAATTGATCCTCACTAATACAAATCAAAAGGAAGGATGACCGTAAATGCTTCTCGAAGACATACTTGAATACAATAAGCAATTTGTGAACGACAAAAAATACGAACCGCTGAAGACCGATAACATACCCAATAAACGCACTGTTATTTTCACATGTATGGATACACGATTAACCGAACTGCTGCCAAAAGCCCTGGACATAAAAAATGGCGATGTTAAAATGGTTAAAAATGCCGGTGCGATTCTTCGTGACCCATTCGACAGCGTCATGAAAAGCATTCTAGTGGCCATTCACGAATTAAAGGCAGAACAGGTTATGGTAATTGGACACCATGATTGCGGCATGTCCCATACAGATCCGGAAGCATTCAAGCAGGGCCTGCTGGAAAAAGGGATTTCAGAGGAAACACTTAACACACTCACACGCAGCGGAATCGATCTTGAAAGTGAATTCAGCGGGTTCGATTCTGTAGAAGACTCCGTTGAAGAAAGTGTTTCTGTTGTTCGCAATCACTCTCTATTGCCATCGTATGTGAATGTTCACGGTCTGGTCATCGACCCTGCGACAGGTAAATTGGACTTGGTGACAAAGGAATAAGAAAAGCCGGCTTATAATTACCGGCTTTTCTTGTATCACGTATGATATTCTTCGCTCTCTTCCACGTCCTCAGCTGCCAATCCGGACAGTACATGAACACGTAAAATGAATCCGATTAATTTTTCCTCTTCATTGACAACTGCCAATGGAAAACTTGACCCAAGTGTTTTCGGAATTAAATCATTGATATATTCATCCCGATTTACAATGGTGATATCCGTCAGCATCATATCTTCAAGTGTTTTTTTCTCCTTCAGACCCTGTACGGCATCATCAATGGTGACAATCCCTTTGACGTGCCGGCTGCGGTCAACAACAAACACACTGGATATCCCATTTTCCTCCATCTCTTTTCGGGCAACATTTAAACCATCTTTCATGAAAACGAGAGCATTCGGTTTGATCATGATATTTTCTGCCTGAAACACTTTGGACCGGTCGATATCTTTGATGAAATCAAAGATATAATTATTAGCCGGTTTTTCTATGATTTCTTCGGGTGTCCCGATCTGATTGACTTTGCCGTCTTTCATGACAGCAACCCGGTCACCAAGTTTGAATGCTTCATTAACATCATGTGTAATAAAAATAATCGTCTTTTGCAATCTTTCTTGGATATCGAGAAGCTCAAGCTGCATTTCTCGGCGAATAAGCGGATCCAGTGCACTGAACGGCTCATCCATCAACAGAATATCCGGATCATTGGCCAGCGCACGTGCTAACCCGACGCGCTGCTGCATCCCGCCTGAAAGCTCATCAGGATATTTATCTTCATATCCTTTCAGGCCGACAATATCGATATTTTTCTGAGCAATTTCATGGCGTTCCTGTTTGGACTTATTGCGGACTTCCAGGCCATATTCGACGTTAGCCATAATTGTGCGGTGATTGAATAGTCCAAAATGCTGGAATACCATCGCGACTTTTTCCTGGCGAATTTTTTTGAGATCAGCTTTACTGGACGTGACAATATCTTCACCATCGATGTAGATTGCACCGTCAGTTGGTTTGTTCAACAGATTAAAACAGCGGATAAGGGTGGATTTCCCGCTTCCGGATAGTCCCATAATGACAAATGTTTCGCCCTTGTTTATTTCCATCGATGCATCATAGACACCGACTGTATGACCTGTTTGTGCCAATATTTCATCCTTGCTCATGCCGTCTTTAATTTTTGAGATAACGGATTTAGGCCGCGGCCCGAAAATTTTCGACACATGATCGACTTTTATTTTTGCCTCCATTAGCTTATCCTCCTATGCTTCTGGAACTTGTTCGCCACACCGCCGGTAATGCGGTCAATGATAATGGCAAGGAATACGATGCTGATTCCCGCTTCAAACCCTAAAGCAATATCGATCTGGTTAATTGATACAAGCACTTGCTCACCAAGACCCTGAGCACCGACCATTGATGCGATGACCACCATAGCCAACGCCATCATTGTCGTCTGATTCACACCTGCCATAATTGTCGGAAGCGCCTGAGGGAGCTGTATTTTAAAAAGCATCTGCATATTGGACGAGCCAAACGATTGTGCTGATTCAATGACTTCCTTATCCACACCGCGAATAGCCAGCTCAGTCAGCCTGATGACTGGAGGAATAGCATAAATCAGTGTGGCAAAAATTGCGGAAACATTTCCTAAGCCAAAGAAGAAAATAGCCGGAATTAAATAAACGAAACTCGGCATCGTCTGCATCGCATCAAGTATTGGCCGCATAACCGTTGAAAATCCTTTGCTGAATGCCATCCAGACACCAAGCGGTATCCCTAACGCCAGTGAAATGATTACTGCAGTCATCACAATGGCAATGGTCGTCATCAAATCTTCCCACAAGCCGAATGTGCCAACCAGAAAAATAAAAACACCATAAAGAATACCGGCTGTTATAGATTTAAAATACCATCCCAAGAGGACGATAATCAGGATAAACAGCCACCATGGCAGAAAGAGCAAAAAACCTTCAATACCATTGATAATTTCAGAAGAAAATAGATAGATAAAATCAAAAAAACTCTCGAGTGATTGATCCAAAAAGTTAACAATCGTTTCGACATAATCACCAAGTTTAAACCTTATATCAGGAAAAATGTCCATTAGCAACACCTCTTTTATAGTAAATTAGAAAAGCAGCCAACCGGCAGGCCAGCTGCTTTTCGACTTATTCCAATGATTGCTTCACTGTTTCGGCGATATCGTCCGGAACCCAACTGGTCCATACATCTTCATTTTCCTTCATCCACCATTCAGCCGCTTCTTCAGCCGATGCATCTTCATTCTCATTCATGTAATCAAGCGCTTGTTCCGTCAAAGCACTGTTTGTTTCATAGTTGCTCAAAAAATCTACAACATCCGGTGCTGCATCGGGGATGTCTTTATGAACACCGACTACAACATCATTTGGAGGGAGTTCTGTGCCTTTCGTTTCTTCATACACTTCCGGATCATATTCCGGTTCTTCCAGTAATGTCAAGTCGTACTTAGCCGTCACTGCAGTCGGTGACCAATAGTAGCCTACCCATGCTTCACCAGCATCATATGCATCAGCAAGAGATGCCACAATCGCCGCATCCGAACCGGGCTTAAAGTTGACAAACGAATCATTCAATCCATACGTTTCCATCTTCTGCGTAATCGCTTTTTCAACTGCCCAGCCGCTTGGTGCGTTAATTAGACGTCCTTTGCCTGGCTCCGCTTCGTCTTCAAATAGTTCCGGATAGTTTTTCAAATCCTCAACTGTCTCAAGATCCGGTGCCATTGGTTCAATCCCGCGCTCCTCGTCTCCTTCAATCACATATGTCGGAACATAAATGCCTTGTTCGTTGTCATCAAAGTTAGTGGAGACCTTTTCGAAGTCGCCTGCTTCAATCGCTTCATTATATACTTCTTTGATGTTATCAGTCCAAAGTTCCATATAAATATCAATATCGCCTTCACGCAACCCTTGAACAGTGGCTGCTGTGGAACCTGGAGTAACTTCTGTATCGATGCCATAACCCTCTTCAATAATTTTTTGTGCAATCGAGTTATGGACCCTAATACTATTCCAGCCTGCGTCAGCGAATACCAAAGTATCAACATTTGATGCTGAAGCGCCATTTTCTGAACCTGATTCATTATTACCTGAGTCTGATCCGCCACAAGCAGCAAGCACTGCTAATATAATGGCAGAAAACAAGATTAATATTTTTTTCATTTGATTACCCCTTTTTGAATTTTATGTTCAGTTACAGTTGAATTAATGATTAAGTCTCGATATGACTTAGAAGGCTTTGCTGAAGGATATAAGACAGCATGGATAATGAGTATGAAGCAATCATGCGAGTTGAAAGCACCTTTCATCATAATAAACTAACCAGTTTATATCAAATGGCATAATCACGCATATAATGCGATAAATCCAATTAAACCGGCAATTTTGTCAAATATATCGGCCAAAATATACATATTGAACATAATACTTCATATATCGACAAACTTTGCAATAATTAATAAAAAAACTGCCTCCTTAAGATTAGAGACAGCTTCTTATTCGTCATAATTTTTATTCAGGTTTCTGCCCCGCCGGCAGTCTTAATAATTTCAATCACCCGTTCACGCGCTTTTTCACTTTTGTAGTTTTTCATGTAATCAATCATGACCGGTGCCTGATCCTTTAGCTTCATCAATTCCTGTTTCAGCGCGTCAGGGGTTAATGCTTCCTCTTCCAGCACACGGGCGTAATCTTTTTCTTTAAAAGAGTTTGCATTAATGATCTGATCGCCTCTGCTTGCGGCCCTCGAAAGCGGAATCAGCAGCATCGGTTTATGAAGCGCCAGAAATTCAAAAATCGCATTGGCCCCCGCACGCGAAAGCACAAAATCAGACGCTGCAAACAAATCTTTCAATTCTTCATTGACATATTCAAATTGGGCATAGCCGCTTCGATTTATAGAAGAATCTGTTTTGCCCGTGCCGCAAATATGGGCAATATGAAATTCGGGCAAAAGCTGATCAATACTTTCGCGTACCGTCTGATTAATTTTCTCGGCTCCACCACTGCCGCCCATTACAAGCAGGACAGGTTTTTCCTTTGTAACACCGCACATTTCAAGGCCTTTATCTTTATCCCCTCTGAAAAGTTCATCCCGGATGACTGCACCGACATACTCAGCTTTCTTTTCAGGCAGGTAATCAATTGTTTCCGGGAACGTTGCCAGCACTTTTTCAGCAAACGGTATCGCTATTTTATTGGCAAGCCCCGGTGTAAAGTCAGATTCATGGATAACCGCCGGTACGCCGCGTAATTTCGCCGCCATTATGACCGGAACCGACACAAAACCGCCTTTAGAAAAAATAACGGCCGGTTTCCGTTTGCCAATGATTCGCCACGCCTGCATCGTTCCTTTCAGCACTTTAAACGGATCTTTAAAGTTCTCTTTAGACATGTAGCGGCGCAATTTACCGGTTGAAATCGGATGATATGTCACATCGTCCAATGATTCGATTAATTTGCGTTCTATTCCATTTTGAGACCCGATATAATCAACTTCCCATCCCTCTTTCTGAAAAACAGGGATAAGAGCAAGGTTAACAATCACATGACCGGCCGTTCCACCGCCCGTAAACAGGATTCTTTTTTCACTCATCAACGATGCACTCCTTCTATCACAACACACTGGGGGAAACGTTTTTTTATCCCGCATGTAACTGGCAGTAACCCCCCCACCTCAAATGTTCGCGTATACGATGAAGATTAGGTGGGGGATCAACTGCCAGTAAATGTCCGATTCGTTCATCTAACAATCAGTGGGAGGGGAAGAAAGAACCCCCCACTGATTGAAGATTCACTTTATCCTAAAGCTGCCAATTTTTCAACAATCTGATTTAAATCTTCATGCCACTGACGTAAAAAAATATAATGATTCTTAAATAACTTCCTCTATCCTAAGTGAAATAGACTTAAAAGGAAAGCGAAATATGTCCGAATTTACATCACACTGGCTATAATCCTTAATATTATAACGATTGAAATCTTGATTCTCAATCCCCATATCCGGGGCCGTACGAGTTGGTTTCACGCGATTAGCATGAAAAAAACCGCCCAAGTGAGCGGTTTTTTGCTTTATGACATTCTTTCTCTTTCAATGTGCATTCTTATAGGAACAAACCAGCGATTGTGGCAGACAAGATAGACGCCAATGTTGCACCAATTAATAATTTCATGCCAAATCCTGAAACTTTCACTGCTTTCTCACTGTTAATACCTTGTACGGTTCCCGCGATAATACCAATCGATGAGAAGTTAGCAAAGCTTGTAAGGAATACAGAAACGATACCAATCGTTTTTTGAGACATGGAACCAAGCATTTGTTCAAATTCCAGCATCGCCACAAATTCGTTGGTGACGATTTTTGTCCCCATGACACCGCCTGCTTCAATGACTTCTCCAGGTGAGATACCCATCAAAATTCCAATCGGTGCAATAATATAGCCAAGAATTTCCTGTAACGTCACACCTGCAAAGACCAATTGAATTACCCAGTTAACCAATTCCAGTGAAGCAATGAAAGCAATCAGCATTGCAGCTACAATAAGTGCAATTTTTCCGCCATCAAGCGCACCGTTACTCATCGCTTCAAAGATACTTTTGTCATTTGAAACATCTTTCACATCAACTTCGTCTTCCTCTTTTGGCACGTTAACCGGTGCGATCACAGATGCCATGATTAATGCACTGAACATATTTAAAGGCAATGCGGCCAATACATATTCCGGCGGCAAAATTTGCAGGTACGCGCCAACGATCGACGCAGATACAGACCCCATAGCAGAGGCGCTTACGATATAAAGCCTGTTATTGTTCAAATGATGGAATTGAGATTTAATGGCCAGCAGCGCTTCAGACTGGCCGAAAAAGATACTGTTGACTGCATTAAACGATTCAACCTTTGGCAACCCGGTTATTTTTGATAACAACCCGCCCAGATATTTAATAATTGGCGGCAGAATCTTCAAATAGGTCAGTACGGAAAGAAGTGTCGCAAAAAAGATAATTAATAACAGCACATTAAAGAAGAATACACTTCCGCCTTCTTCAATCTGAATACCGCCAACAACAAAGCTGATACCTTCAGTACCAAATTCGATTAATTTATTAAACCCGGCTGAGATGCCTTTAATAACGGCTCCGCCTATTTCCGTGTTAAACATGAACCATGTTATGACAAGCTGGGCAAGCAGCATAATACCAATGCCCTGATAATTTATATTTTTCTTGTCGTTTGACATGATAAACGCTATGCCTATTACGATTATAATTGCCAAAATACCTAAAAGAATATCCACTGATGAGGCCTCCCTTGAGATGTTAAAATGAACGGAAAGCGTATAACCGCTTACAATATCACCTTTACCACTGATGATTTTAGCACGTTGTCAGACGTCTGGCAATACAAAAATTCAATATACAGCTATATTAGTTATACCCTGTAAAGCCGATTATTAACATAACCTGGACCTCTCTCTTTTCAAGCAAAAATGATATTCCGATGTCAAAACAGATACCAAATTCAACGTTTGGCACATGCAGTTTTGTCATTATGACTATCATTTTCTCCGCAAAACTAATTTTTCATAGGATGCGTTTTTCAGCAGACATGATATACTACATTCAAGGGAGGTGAAAAGATGATTGAAGAAATGCAAATTGTGTTGACTGAAATTCAGAAACTAAATAGCCGATTTGACACAATGCAGGATGACATGAATGAAAAATTTAAAAGCGTCGACAAAAGATTCAATGACATGGACGCGAATTCAGTGCTATAGACGAAAAATTTGATACAATCGATGAACGATTCAAAACTATTGACGAGCGATTCAATAGCATAGACAGACAATTCAAGACAATCGATGAGCGATTCGATAACATAAACGGACAGTTCGAGACCATCAACGGTCGACTCCATGCTATGGATGAAGTGATTAACGACATGAATGGCAGACTCATAAATGTAGAAGACCAGCTTCGAATCGTCAGAGTTCAGACTGCTAAGAACTATGAATTTCAGACAAAAATGGAGGGCACATTAAACGAAAAAGTAGTAGAGATGGAGTCCGACATTAAACTGCTAAAAAAAGCAGTCACCAGCTGACAATCCTGCCCAAAAACCAGACCATTCAACACAATTCTCAGGTAGATTTTCCATACAAAAAACCCCCGCCATGACTTCTCATCAGAGCGAGGGTCTCATTCATCTCAATTAGCCTTCCAGCAATAAATCGTATGGGTCTTCAAGCAATTCTTTAATCCGCACAAGGAACTGAACGGCTTCTTTTCCATCAACAATCCGGTGATCGTATGATACAGCCAGATACATCATTGGACGAACTTCAATTGAATCATCCGGCATAACCACCGGGCGTTTTTGGATGTTATGCATGCCGAGTATCCCTACTTGAGGTGCGTTCAAAATAGGTGTTGACAGCATGGATCCAAAGGTTCCACCATTTGTAATGGTAAAGGTTCCGCCTTGCAAATCGTTCAGTGATAATTCCTTATTGACTGCTTTCTTGCCTAAATCACCGATCTCTTTTTCAACACCGGCGAAGTCCAGTTTGTCTGCATCACGCACAACCGGTACGACAAGACCTTCTTCAGTTGAAACGGCAATCCCGATATCATAGAATTTTTTCTGTACAATTTCTTTGCCTTGAATTTCAGCATTCAGAAGCGGGAAGTCTTTTAACGCACCGATAACCGCTTTAGTAAAGAAGGACATGAAGCCTAGTTTGACATCATGCTTTTCTTTGAAATCCTCTTTCCGTTTATTTCGCAGTTCCATAATTGCTGACATATCCACTTCGTTAAATGTCGTCAGCATAGCTGCTTCCTGCTGTACGTTAACAAGATGGTTGGCAATGGTCTGACGGCGGCGGGACATTTTAATCCGTTCAACAGGCTTGTCAAACTCTGTTTTGTCTGATTGTTCCTGTTTCTTCGGCTCTTCTTTTTTAGCCGGTTTCGATTCTTTCTGCTCGCTTCCGCCTTTAGTTGCAGAATCAACATCTTCCGGACGGATGCGGCCTAATGGATCACGCGCTTGGACGTCATTTAGGTCAACACCAAGTTCCCGGGCACGTTTGCGGGCTGCAGGTGATGCAATGACATCCTGGCTGCTGTCGGAAGAATCATCCTGCTTGTCTTCTTTTTCTTCTTTCGCCGGGGCTGTTGCTTCCTCTTTCTCCGAGGACTCACTTTTCGTTTCTTTCGCTTCAGTATCTTTGGATTCAGCAGAAGCTTCTTTTTCTTCAGATCCACTTCCGCCTGCCTCAGCATTTTCATCCAGTTTGGCAATGACATCGCCGACTTCCACGTCATCACCTTCCCCGCTGATAATTTCAGTGATGACACCGGCATAATCCGTGTTCACTTCAACGTTGACTTTATCGGTTTCCAGTTCTAAAACCGCATCGCCTTTTTCAACTTTATCGCCTTCTTTGACGAGCCATTCGGAAATGGTTCCTTCTGTAATCGATTCTGCCAGCTCCGGAATTTTAATTTCATTCACTGGTATCTCCTCCTTCTGACGGATTAATTGCTTGGTCAATAATCTGCCGCTGCTCACTTTTATCCACATTCGGCTCGCCGACAGCTGGTGATGCCCGGTGCGGGCGGCCAATGTATCTTAGCGTCTGTTCTCCTGTTAACATTTCTCTCAAGTAATCATCAACAAAATCCCAGCTGCCCATGTTTTGCGGTTCTTCCTGGACCCAAACGATTTCTTCAAGGTTCGGCAGTTCTTTCAATTCTTTTTCCAACTGCTTTTTCGGGAATGGATAAATTTGTTCAAGTCTTAATGCGCGAAGCCAGTCAAAACTATCTTCTGAATCGATAATAGCTTCTTCAATGTCAACCATTACCTTTCCGCTCCCGATTAATAATCGTTTTGCGTTTTTCTTGCTCACTTTCAAATTAGGCTGAGGCCTCACCGGTTCAAATCTGCCTTCTGAGAATTCTTCCGGACTTGAAGCAACCCGCTGGTTACGCAGCAAGCTTTTCGGCGACATAAGAATTAAAGGCCGTGCTTCTTCTTTGCCGCGCATGGCTGCCTGCCGGCGAAGCAAATGGAAATATTGGGCCGATGATGTGACATTGGCAACAATCCAGTTATTCTCTGCAGCAAGCTGTAAAAAACGCTCGAGACGTGCGCTTGAGTGTTCCGGCCCCTGTCCTTCGTAACCGTGCGGCAGGAGCATAACCATGTTCGACTTATCGCCCCATTTAGCACGTGCTGCTGAGATGAACTGGTCAAAAATCACTTGTGCGGCATTCGAAAAATCTCCAAATTGAGCTTCCCAGATCACAAGCGTGTTTGGCGCCTGTACACTATAACCATATTCAAACCCTAAGACACCTGCTTCAGAAAGCGGACTGTTGCGAATATCGAACGATACATCGACACCTTCAAGACCATGCAACGGGCAATACGTTTCACCTGTCTCGGCATCGTGCAACACCAGATGCCGATGGGCAAATGTACCGCGCTCTGTATCCTGACCTGTTATACGGATTGGAATGCCATCATTCAGAATGGACGCATATGTTAATGCCTCACCGGCACCCCAGTCAGCTTTATTTCCTTCTTCCAGCACATCATCGCGCCGGCTCAGTATCCGTTTCAGCTTCCGGAAAGTCGTAAATCCTTCCGGCCGTGATTGCAGATCTTTGTTTAATTTTTTCAAGGTCTCCAGCGGTACAGCTGTTTCAAACCGGCCGAGGCCGTTCGTCAGAGCTTGCGGCATGCTTTTGATACCATTGCCGTTTGAATCATTCTCTTCCATGTTATCAAAAATCTCACGCAGATGTGATTCTGCCTGCTTTTTGATATCATCCAGCTCATTCTCTTCAATAACCCCTTCTTTTTGCAGCTTTTCGGCAAAAACGTTCGCTGCTGTCGGATGATTATCAATATCCTGATATAAAGCAGGCTGTGTTGCCCGCGGTTCATCCATTTCGTTATGTCCATAACGGCGGTAGCCCACCAGGTCAATCAGAAAATCTTTATGGAATGTTTGACGATATTCATATGCCATTTTCATTGCGACAACACATGCAACCGGATCATCAGCATTCACATGCACAATCGGCACTTCAAATCCTTTTGCCAAATCACTTGCATACCGGGTTGACCTGCTATCAAACTGGGTGGTTGTATACCCAAGCAGGTTATTCGCAATGATATGGAGCGTCCCGCCGGTCTTATATCCGGGAAGATCTTTAAAGTTCATCGTCTCAGCGACAACACCTTCACCAATAAACGATGCGTCACCATGAATCAATAATGGCAGTGCTTTACTGAAATTCTGTTCAGGATAACCTTTTTGAAACCGATTGTCCTGACCTGCACGTGCAAACCCCTCTGCAACCGGATTGACGAATTCAAGATGTGAAGGGTTATTGGCTAGTGTAATGCGTGTTGAAGTCCCGTCATCTTCGTGTACATCCTTGGTTGCGCCAAAGTGGTATTTAACATCGCCTGTCCAGCCGGAATTAATGCCGCTGGAACCTTCAGAAGGGATTAATTCCTTATCCGGCGAATGGTGAAACTCGGAAAATATTTTGTCGAATGGTTTACCCAGAATATGCGCCAGTACACTCAGACGCCCACGGTGGGCCATCCCCATCATGATATGCTCTATCTTATCTTCAATGGAATTTTCAACAACCCGATCAAGCATCAGGATCATGGATTCAAGCCCTTCAATTGAAAAACGTTTCTGTCCGACAAACGTTTTTTGCAGAAATTCTTCAAATCCTTCAACCTGCGCAAGCCGCTCGAGCAATTTCCGTTTATTTTCGACAGAACTCGCTTCGTGATATCTGCCGGATTCGATATAATTCAATAGCCAATCCCGTTCATCATCATCATTAACATGATCATATTCAAATGTAATGGTGCCTGAATATAACTTCTTTAATTCGCGGACAACTTCAAAACCGTCGTCTACGCCTGCCGGTGCCTTCTCCCAAAGCCATATAGCCGGTATATCTCTTAAATCCTGTTCGCTTAAGTTATATATTTCCGGATTGACAAGATTCGTCTCACGCTCATCACGCCCTACAGGATAAATATCCGCTTCAAGATGTCCAAAACGACGAATAGCCTCAACAAGCCGCATTGCTGAGGTTAATTTTTTTACATTGCCTATAGATGATCCTGATTGAGCCGGTTCATCTGCGGCAGGTTGTGTTGACCGAACCCAGTCTGGTGCTCCATGCTCTTCAAAAAGTTCTTTTAAAGAAGGATCAACGGCTTCACGGTCTTCCTTATAAAGTTCATATTGCTCCTCAATATACCCCATGTTAGGCCCATGAAAACTGTTCCAGAATCTTTGATTAGATTCTTCATTTTGTGCCACGTCTTAATACCTCCATTAAGTAGTCAGCTATACCCCGTTATAATAAGAGGTAATTTAAAATGTTACCTCTTTACCGAATTCCCATATAACGGTTTTTTTACACTCTGTTGATATTATAGAACTTTAGCTCTCGCTTCATCAACTAATATACTCTATTTTGACAATCCAGACAACAGGGATAATACTATTTAAAAGCTAAAACTTTTTATGCCGAAAAATTGCTTGCCGAAAGATGGCATGTCGAACACTGTCAGACAAGCATGGCGGAAATAATCAGCTAACAGTTCACATTACAAGAATTATTCGGTATAATAAGGTTACGATAAAAATCAAGGAATAAATGATATACATAATAGCTTGAGGAGGAAATGTGATGAAACTGGCACTGATATTAGGTGTAGCTGTAACGTTTACGGTTTCTTGCTTTACATCCGGCTATGATGCCAAAGCCGGCGTACCCAAAAAAGATCAATAACAGATGTGGGCATAATCAACACATACCAGCAAACAAAGCCGTCGTAAGCAGTATACGACGGCTTTATTTATAAAAAAATCGGCTGATTCGCCAATATTTTTTACGTCTGACTTCCGGCTTCTAATCTCTCCGTAAGAGAGGAGGCAACCGGGTTATTCTTGTCTATTTCATTCCCGGGAATCCCTGTTGCCTCAATGCTTCATACACAATAATCGCTGCAGTGTTTGCCAAATTCAGCGAACGCACCTTATCACCCATATGCACACGCAGACATTGATTTTCTTTACCTTTCAAAAAATCATCAGGAAAGCCGCTGCCTTCACGGCCAAATACAAATAATAAATCCTTCTTTCCAGCCGTAAAATCATAATCCGTATAATAGTTCGATCCCGTGTTTTCAATATAATAAAACAACCCATCCGGATATGATTCATACAGGGCTTCGATCGAATCATATTCCCGGACATCGACATACGGCCAGTAATCAAGTCCTGCCCGCCGAACCATTTTATCATCCGTGGAAAAACCGAGCGGACGAATCAGGTGCAATGTTGCATTTGCAGAAAGACATGTTCTGGCTATGTTACCTGTATTTGCAGGAATTTCCGGCTGATACAAAACAACGTGTAAACCCACTGTTCCATTCTCCTCTATCTGATCAGCATTTACTGTTTTCTTAAAGCTATTTATTATTTTACCGACAGCTTCGTTAAACGTTTACCAACAATACCCGTCGAAAACAGCCTTAATGTTTAACAACTTCACTATTATACCACTACTCCCCTATTCGGAAAAACTTATACTGTATTTCAGGTGTCCATGCTGTTGAATCCTCGTATGACCAATACCTGTTGCGGCTGTTGTCGGTATGGGCGTTGACAAGCGGCATCCCATCAGCATCTTTGTCGACAACGATCGTATTATGGTCCCACCTGCCGTCACCTTCAAAATCGTAGCAAATAATATCACCCGGGATGAGTTTACGGGCAGATTCTATCTCTTTACCCTTTAAGCCTGCAGCAGACCCGCTTAAATACCAACGCAATGAATGCGCCACTGCCCAGCTGTAGCTCCAATTTTCTTGATTGTACCACCATCCGCTCCCCCGATCCGGCATCCCTCGCATTGGTGCACCACCAGCTTTCATACATTGTGAAACATAATTGGTGCAATCCACATCGAATGTCCGGTATTCGGGATTATAACTGTTCCACCACCGTTCCGCATACTGAACCACTGAACGTCTGTCATAAGAAAATCGCTCATGATTCAAATCACGCGATGTTTCTGTATCTATTGCAGGCTTTGTGTCTTCTGTTTGAGATCGTTTTTCTGTGATTGTGTGCTCTGACATCACGCCATTTTCCATCCTGAATTGATATGGGATAACTTGTTCTTCTCTAATAAATCGATTGTGCTGCCGGATTAAAAATGCGAAATGCAACAAATAGTGACAAACCATGTACCCCGAATATCGAAGCACTTCGTAAAGATAGCCTTGCCCGCTGACCCGGACAATTTCAGCCTCCCGGGACCGGTATAATTTTTTCTTCCGCTGCCACCAATTATTATCCTGATGGTCTTCACGAAAATAATTCAGCCAGCTTTCTTTTATTTTTTCCATAAAAAATCCCCTCCATCATAAGTATATGGAGAGAGTAGTTGTCCAAATCTTAATTGAATACATTACTTTGCTTCATGGGCCAAAAGAAATTCTTTTTTATCCAGACCGCCGCCATAACCAACCATTTTGCCGTTTGCACCAATGACACGATGACACGGTACAACAATCGAAAATGGGTTCTTATTGACCGCGCCGCCAATAGCCCTTACAGCTTTCGGTTTACCAATTTCCCGGGCAATCTCTTTATAACTTCTCGTTTGGCCATAAGGTATCTTCTCATACAATGCCTGCCATACTTTTTGCTGGAATGGTGTCCCATAAAAATCGAAATCAAACGAAAAGCTTGTTCTTTCACCCTGAAAATAATCTTCCAGTTCAGCTATGATATGCTTTACTTTTTCGGGTTTGTGGATAAAAACAGGACTGCTGATAAACCGTTTTGCCCATTTATACATTTTAGCTTCAATCTCAGCAAATGATCCATATTCCATTCGTACCGCTTTTGTTCCATCACTAATCATTGTAATCGATCCTACAGGTGACGTCGTTTCCCCATAGTACAATTCCATTAATACCCCTCTTTTCAATCAGGCAGAAGATGTTTTTTGAAATTCGAGTCCTTTATCCATTTCAGCCAGCACTTGGTCATCTTCTTCGTGTTCCTTTGCATCCTTAATAGCTGAATATGCCTCATCTGTACCGATTTTGCCAAGTGACCAGGCTGCTGTCCCACGAATAACGGGTCTTGGATCATGATTCATGACCCTTATTATCTCGTCAACCGCTGTCTCATCTTTATAATGGGCAAGTGCGATTAATGCATTGCGCTGCAGCGGTTTTTTCCCGCGCCAGGACCCCGCAATATGGCCAAATGTCTCTTTAAATTCTCTGTTGGATAGACTAAGCATCGGTTTCAGTTTCGGTTTTGCAACTTCAGGCTCGGGTTCAAATTCAGGATGATTATGAAAATCGACACGTTTATTATACGGACAAACCGCCTGGCACGTATCAAAGCCATAAATGAAATTACCGATTTTCGAACGGAATTCATCGGGCATGAAGTCCTTCGTCTGGGTTAAAAATGCCAGACAACGCTGGGCATTAAGCTGGCCGCCCTGAACGAGCGCACCGGTAGGACAAGCGTCCAGACATTTCGTACAAGTTCCGCAACCATCCTCAAGCGGTGTATCCGACTCGAACGAGAGATTGGTAATCAGTTCCCCGAGGTAGACGTATGATCCAAACTCGGGCGTGATGATTGCCGTATTTTTGCCGCTGAACCCGATGCCGGCACGCTCAGCCACAGCCCGGTCGGACAATTCGCCTGTATCGACCATCACTTTCGTTGCGGCTTCAGGAATTTTTTCTTTGATGAATTGTGAGAGTTTATCTAACTTTTCACGAAGAACATCATGATAATCGGTCCCCCAGGAAGCACGGCAAAATACACCCCGGCGCTCTTCTTTCGTGCTTTTTGGTCCATTTTTAATACGGGAAGGGTAGGCCAGGGCGATAGAAATAATCGATTTAGCTTCCGGCATCAGCCGTTCAGGCTCCGTCCGCTCTTCTACCGATCCTTTTTCAAATCCTGACTGGAACCCGAGCTCCTGCTGGCGCTTTAGCCGGTCCTTCAAACTTTCAAATACATCTGCAGAAGCAAACCCGATTTTATCAATACCGATTTCCTTGCTGTAATCAATGATTTCCTGTCTCAGCTGATTTGTATTCATCCGGGCTGCCTCCTTTCGTGTTTACTTTTGATCTACTTTTGCCGTGCGCATTCTGTTCAGCACTGCAGCAATCTCATACCTTCTTGGACGGGCAATATCTCCTGGGTGCTGATCCTTAAATGCTGTAAAAGAAGCAAGTCCTTTCCCGTCCATTTGCTGTTCGATAACGTCAAGCAACGTATGCAATGACTTATTTCCAAGCGTGTTCACCCTGTCTAAATGCTGGATGATTTCAGCAATCATTCGGGTCTGGGAAGCATCCACAAGCTGCTCTGTATCAGCAAACGTTATATCGGTCTGTCCCATCAGGATTGTTGTTAAGCCTTTAGCCTGTGTTTTGGACTTTTTGCCCTTCCTTGTTTGTATAGAAGCCTGCTGAAAATACCGTTCACTGATATTTCCAAATGCTTCATTTTGGATGGATTCCCGATCAATCGGATGCTCCGAAACAATTCTCCTGGCTTCTTTTGTTACATTAAACGGTTCATATGCTTCCATCATAATGACAGCATCAGCAACATCAAAATAGTCGCCGGAACCGCCCATAACCAAAATCGTTGAGACACCAAGCTGATCACGCATTTGTTTTATTTTATCGATAAAGGGCGTGATCGGTTCTTTATCCTGATGGACGAGCTGCTGCATACGGTGGTCACGAATCATAAAATTCGTGGCACTTGTATCCTCATCAATCAGAAGTGATGTCGCGCCAGCCTCCAATGCTTCCATGACATTTGTCGCCTGAGACGTGCTGCCGCTGGCGTTTTCCGTGGAAAAATTGGCTGTGTCCTGTTTATGCGGCAAGTTATTAATAAACGGCGAAATATTGACACTGGTAACTTTGCGTCCATCTTCGGCGCGGATTTTGACCGCATCCTGATCTGTCAGCACATACTCCCGGCCGTCACCATTTGTATGCGAATAAACACCCCGTTCAATCGCCTCAAGAAGCGTGCTTTTTCCATGATAGCCCCCACCGGCTATGAGCGTAATGCCCTTTTTGATCGCCATCCCTTTAACAGGCTCAGTTCGATACGGGATTTTGACTTCCACTTCATCTTCCGGCGGGCTTTGAAACGGAACGGCTTGTTTCATTGGCCTGTTGCTGACGCCACTCTCTCGTGGCAGCACTGAACCATTGGCCACAAAAGCAATCCAGTTATTTTCATGCATTTCCGCTCTAATTGCTTCCTGCTGATCCGCCAATTGAACTGCTTTTTCAATCTCATTATCTGTTATGGCGAAAATGGAATTTCTGAGGATTGCCGGGATTGCATCGGCAAATAACTTTTCAGCTTCCCTGCCGTTTATTTTACGCCCATTTGCCGGAAGTCCCACCGAAATACACACCGTAATCGCATTTACATCAGCTTTCACTGCGCTGCGCTCGAGAACTTCCTGGCCCGGCCGGTCGAATTGAATACTGCCACTCTTTCCGGATCCTTTTATGGAAAAATTACCATTTACAATCGCACTTCCTACCTTACGGGCAAGCAGATCTTCTGTCGCGACTCTGCGGTGGTATGTCTCAAGCCAGCTATTTTTTACATTCCGTTTCTTTGCAGGCACCATTACCCGTATTTTAGAAGGCGCTGCGAACGGATCGCCCTGGACATAATCGATATATAAATCAAAATCAGAAAATTTGTAGTGACCTTGGACACTTTTATAAGCCTTGTATCCTTTTCCATCAATTTGCTTTAATGTCTGCATCAATTGTTTCATAAAAACCCCTCAATATTCATCATTATTACACGTTCAGAATACATTTTCGGTCAGTTACAATCAAGTATCGCACGCTTTGTACGAAAAAACGCAATGCTTCGAAAAAAATAGCGAAACACTGCGTTGTAACATATGTATGGAGCGGGTGATGGGAATCGAACCCACGACATCAGCTTGGAAGGCTGAGGTTTTACCACTAAACTACACCCGCACCTGCAAAATATGTAGGATGCTGTTATTTTTTAGAACATTTTATATTATATCAATTCAATATGACGGAATCAACCACTTGAAGAAAAAATTTCAGCACGAATCTTTTATAATCGATGCAAATACTATACTAAAAAAGCATCCCAAGAAATAGATGGATACTCATTCCAAAAGAATAATTCATGTTACAACGCACAATTCTCAACGCTGCATTGTTCACAAGCCAACATTTTTCTAAAGTAACTCATGTCTTTTATTAAGAAATATTTGTTCTCATTTACGACAATTTCCTGTTCTTTCCATTTATTGACGATCCGGCTGACCGTTTCTCTGGAAACCGCAATATGCTTGCTGATATCCTGAATCATAATCGGCTCGGTAATACGTACACCTTCCGGGGTGACAATACCGTGCATATTTGAATAGCGTATAAATATGGAAGCTACTGCACCTTCTGAACCAAAAGCGATGTAATCCCGGATTTTTGCCTTGCTTGCTTCCAATGATTCAGCCAGCCAGCGTGTGAAATGCAAGCTTAAGCGCCCGTCTTGTGCCAAAGTTTTTTCTATAGCCTTGCGTTTAACTGCATATATGACACTGTCCTGCACGGCTTTTGCCGAATTCGAATAGTTTTGTGCCCCGAACACACCAATCTCACCAAATCCGTCTTCCTCCCGACGCGTGAAAATGGTTAAATCTTTGCCGGACTCAATTTGTTTGTAAATTCGCACTTGTCCTTTATGTATAAAATACAAATAATCTGCAGGTGCGCCGCTTTTGAAAATGGCAGTATTTTTAGGGATATGCAGCTCTTTTGAATTGACGATTAATTTCTCACGTTCCTCCGTGCTCAGGCGCTCCAGTATTGGCTCCATATTATTTCCCCCTTTAACTATTTTATATATCACATTATAAAAGGATTCAAACTACGTTTCTGTGATATCTGTCACTTTTTATTATGTCTTTACATACGGCTGAGAGAAATATAGAATAACTCTTTAAGAGGTTGTTCAAAAAGTCTGGTAAAAAGGACGCATCGGTGTTTCTAGTGGGCTTGTTTCTCCACTCCTTGGAAAAGAAGAACACTAATGCCCGTATGCGATGCGGATTCAGGGAAGCATTCCTTGTGCTCGAAACTACGCCGCCTCGAACTTCTCGGTCCTTTTTAACCTCTTTTTTGAACACTTACTTGAAGGAGGCGATTAAAATGTCAGTTTACCCAATTATACTCTCACAAACCCATTTTACCCAGCAGGAAGACTTGACATATCCATTTGAAGAACGCGGACTGCAATTCGGCGATGGTGTCTATGAAGTAATTCGCATTTATGACGGCACGTATTATCTGCTTGCCGAACACGTTGATCGGCTGTTCCGATCGGCTGAAGCGATAAAAATTGTGCTGCCATTTTCCAAAAAAGAAATTACCGACCTCTTGCTTAACCTGTTAGATAAAAACGGTATGGATTCTGATGGCATTGTCTACATGCAGGCAACACGCGGCTCAGCACCGCGCACCCATGCTTTCCCATCAGAAACAGAGGCAAATGTCTATGCCTACATTCGTGATATGCCGTGCAAAACAGATGACCTAAGTAAAGGTGTTTCAACTATCACAGAACGGGATACCCGCTGGGAAAACTGTTATATTAAAAGTTTAAACCTGCTCCCGAATGTGCTCGCAAAACAGGCAGCACAGGAAAGCAACAGCTATGAGGCAATCTTTCATCGTGACGGCATTGTGACTGAATGCAGTTCTTCCAACATATTTCTTATTAAAAACGGTAACATATATACGCATCCAGCAACAAAGCGTATCCTTCACGGATGTGTCCGGATGCGCATCGAACAATTTGCAGCGAATTTGCAGATACCATTTATTGAAGAAGCTTTTTCAACTGCTGATATGGCAATGGCCGACGAATTATTCCTGTCAAGTACAACTTCTGAAGTGATGCCGATTATTGAAGTTGATAATAAAACAATCGCAAACGGAAAGCCAGGCAGCATCACCAGAAAGATTCAGAAAGCATATGTTCAAGACGCTGCCCTCAGTAAAGTCAGAACATAGTCTGTTGTCGAACCAAAACGCTGTTCTTTACGAAACTTGCTATTGCAAGGAGGAGCCTTTATGACAAATCAATCCAAACGTGCATTGACTGCAGAGGACTTGCAGCAAATCAATGTATACAGCGACCCGCAATTTGCACCGGACGGGAGCGCATACGCATTTGTATCGACCAAAGCGAATGACGACGATGATTATACGTCCCAGCTGTTTGTTCAATCATTAAAGAATAAAGATGCAAGGCAATGGACTTTTGACAAAGCCAAAAACAGCCATCCGCGCTTTTCGCCCGATGGCAAAAAACTCATTTTTCAATCCAACCGAAGCGGTACACCGCAATTATGGCTCTTGCAAACTGACGGCGGTGAAGCCAGACAACTGACATCATTTAAACATGGTGCGTTAAACCCGGCATTCTCCAAAGATGGCAGCAGTATCATCTTCAGTGCACCGCTGGAAAAAAATGATGACGCAACAGACCAGCATGAACAATCCAGCGACGAGCGTCAGAAGGAACAAAATGAAAAAAGCAAGCAGCCGCTTGTCATCAATCAATTAAACTATAAATCTGACGCAAGCGGCCTCCTCGATCACAAACACATGCAAATTGTGCTATATAATATGGGAAATGACACATTTGAACAGCTGACATCAGCAGAAACCGATCATAATTTTGAAGATATCTCACCGGACGGAAATTATATTTTATTCAGCGCCAACCTCCATGAAGATAGAGATTATGAGCTGACCAGTGATTTGCATTTATTAAATGTAGCGACAAAAGACATAACCACTTTAACGAATGGAAAAGGCCAATACGGTAATGCACGGTTTTCGCCGGATGGTGCCAAAATAGCCTGTTTCGGCCATGAATTCGCCTTTCAGGGAGCAACATTAAATGACTTATATGTGTTTGATGCAGCATCAGGCAAGAGTTCCTGCCTCAGCAAATTATGGGACTTCCAGCTGGGAGATGTCATGATTGGTGATACAAGACTTGGCCAATCCGAAAACGGTCCTGTATGGAGTAAGGATGGACAACATTTATATTTCCTGGGGACAGACAGCGGCGCAACCGGATTATATCAGGCTGACCTGAATGGCAAACTGAATGAACTCTACAACGACAATAATCATGTTTTTGGCTTTTCGCTTCACGATGGTGTATTTATCCTTGGTATCAGCACACCATCAGATCCGGGAAACTTTTATCAAATGACAGAGAGCCAGCTGCTACAGTTAACAGATGCCAACAGAGAATTTTTGAAAAACGTACAGCTTAGTGAACCGGAAGCCCTGACATTCACAGCCGATGATAACTGGAAAATTCATGGATGGCTGCTTCGTCCATACGGGTTTGATGAAAACAAAAAATACCCATTAATCTTGGAAGTTCACGGCGGACCCCACGCCATGTACGGCCGGACATTCTTCTATGAGCTGCAGCTGCTCGCCGCCAAAGGCTATGTTGTTTTATACACCAACCCGCGCGGAAGTCACGGGTATGGCCAGACGTTTGTTGATGCCTGCCGGGAAGATTATGGCGGACAAGACTATTCCGATTTAATGAGCGCAGTTGACTATGTGCTTGACACACATGACTTTATCTACCGGAACCGCCTGGGTGTCACCGGCGGCAGTTATGGCGGTTTCATGACCAACTGGATAATTGGTCACACTGACCGGTTTAAAGCAGCGGTCACCCAGCGATGCATCAGCAACTGGCTCAGTTTTTACGGTGTCAGCGATATCGGCTACTTCTTCACAAAATGGGAACTAGGTAAAAACCTGCTTGAAGACCCGGCAAAACTGTGGGAATTCTCACCATTGAAGTATGCTGAAAATATTGATACACCTCTACTGATTGTACACGGCGAAAAAGATCTCCGCTGCCCGATTGAACAAAGTGAACAGTTGTTTGTAACATTAAAGCATATGAAAAAGGATGTTGAATTTGTCCGTTTCCCTGATGCCAACCATGAATTGAGCCGAAGCGGCAAACCTGAAATGCGCATTTCACGTTTGAATCACATCACACGCTGGTTTGATGAACATCTCAGAATATAAAAACAGGCGCCTCTCACATTGATAAGTAGTTCATTTACGGTGGAGATAATTCAAAATATCAGAATGATTTTCTTATGAAATAGCAACGCTTTTAAACTGTCATTAACAGGTTAATTCACAAGACAATTGTGCATTAAAAACATTGCTTCTAAGAGGCTTTTGGCATAAAAATAAAACAGCTCAGCTAATATGTTAGTGGGCTGTTTCTTTTTTTAAAAATTCTTCAACAATAGCACCCGATTAAAATATATTGATAACCATATGTATAAAGCGCCCAATACCTCAGAGTTCAATGAGGTATTGGACATAGATTTACATGAAATTATTTTGCATAAATCACTTTATCTAATACGAATCCCCATCTATATCCGGCTTTTTTACTTTTTTCAATGCTTGACTATACTTGTTTAATAAAACATCCAAGCTCTGCGAAATAGATAAAAACTTCGGATCGTTTGGGTCACTTTCATATGCTTTATACATTTCCTGCCTTGTTTCTTCTATCTTTCTTTTTAATTCTTTTATGCTACACAAACTTTCGTACTTCCTCTCCACCAATGTTGAATCTAATCCGTGAAGTGGAGATTTAAAACTGATTCAAAACTACATTGTACCTTTTTTGAACATAAATAAAATCATTCTACTTCATAAGACACTAACTTTACTGCTAGCATGTAACTATCGTGAAGTAATTTTTTCACATTCGTGATACACATATTCGGTTTCAATTACAGCTACTCTTCCACCCTAGATACAATTCTTCATCATCTCTTGCATTAAATAAATTTTTTCGACTATCATCAATAAACTTGGATGTCTAATTCTTTATATTTAGAAACAGTACATCCGCCTCCCCTCATATTATTATTTTGTCTCGTAGTTCCCTGATCCAAGAATTTTTGTAAAAGCACTCATGATGCCGTTTTTTAGTTAGTCAATTTCGAATTCAACTAAGAGATAACTTAGTACTTGATACCCATCTCCTTAATATATAAACATGCAGAATTAATTTTAAGTGGATATAATAGAAATAACCTACCCCTATAACTTTGTGAACTTTTCTCTCTTACTCATAAAATCAGCAAGTAAATAAATACCAAACTGAATGGGAAAAGAATAGATATAATGCCAGTTCAACGGTTCGTAAAGTCCTACCCAATTCAATAACGGAAGACCCAAAAAAGAAGTAATCGCTCCCAGTATCAGACCCTTTATGATTGGATTATGATGGGGTTTTACGTACAATAGTACAATCACCAACGTAGGAATAACTAACAAGTCCCAAGGGAGGTAGGTGTTAATTGATGGAAATACTTCATACTTGTAATTCCAAAGACCAAAAAACAAACCTATTAAGTCGAGACATGTTACAAGCAAAGCTGTAAAAAAACCAACATATAGCAAGCGATTTCTGCTTTCATTTTTAGTAAGCTTATACAATGTCCATAAACAGCAAATTATAATTAATATGCCCAACCACCATCTCCATGTAAACAAAATGTGGTCCAACCATATTTGAAATTTTTCACTATAGGCATGTCTGAAAAGCGATGAGTTTTTTTCAATCACCGATTGTGAACTCACAAAAATCACTCTCCTTTATATATTAACTTTGATTATAATTCCCAACTGAGTAAGATTTATTAGAACATAACTGGTTTGAACAAACTCAAAGATAACAAAGTGTAGTCCGATATAAAAAAAGCTAATCTGGATCAGATTAGCTTTTACTCCACAATATGGTCCTACAGTGGCAAATTGGGCGCTCTTCTTTATTCCGGAATTGCGCCCGATTCTGGAAAACTGTTATGCCACAAATACTGTTGCTGAATTGTTGTAAAACAACGATATTAATGTAGATATATTTTATATTTATTTAATCGATGTTAAGTTAAAATTATCTAAACATAACTTTCTTTGTTCTATTTCTTGCTTTAAAAGATGAACAAAATCAGGATTTAAATTTGATTCGAGGGCTTTAATATATGCTCTAACTAATAATTCATCTGATAGTGCTTCCATTTGTACTATAATGTATCCGTAGGTTTGGACACTAAAAATGAAAAAATAAGATAATACTAATGCTATGAGTAAAAAACGAAAAAGATATAGTGCAGCAGAAAAGGCAAAGGTTGTTTTAGAAATATTAAGGGAAGAAAACACCCTTAATGAAATCGCTCAAAAATATGAAGTAAGTCCACAACTCATCAGTAGATGGAAGACAGAGTTTTTGAACAATATGCCTGTGGTGTTTGATAAAAAGTCCACGGAAATGGAACAGCTGAAGCAGGAACACGAGGCAGAAAAGGAGGAATTGATCAATCAGATTGGCCAGCTAACCGTAGATATGAATTGGCTCAAAAAAAAACAACAACAGGTCTCGGATTGGAGGAGAAAAAATCATTAATAGACTTTGACAGTAAGGAATTAACAGTTAAGCATCAGTGTAAACTATTGAATCTGTCCAGGTCAACTGCTTACTATGAAATCAAGGTATATCAGCCAAGCCAGGAGGAAATTGACATCAAAAATGCCATTGATCGTATACACTTTGATGAACCTGCATACGGCTGTCGCCGAATCCAAGGTGAGCTGGAAGACTTAGGTTTTACCAATATAGGAATCAAGCGAACACGTCGTTATATGCGGGAGATGGGTATCATCGCCTTTTATCCGGGTCCGAATCTGAGCAAACGGGATTTAGAGGCACGAACGTATCCCTACCTGCTTCGGGGTGTAGGCATTACCTATCGAAATCAGGTTTGGGGGATCGACATTACGTACTGCGGCACACCAACAGGTTTCATGTACCTTGTAGTGATTATTGACTGGTTTTCAAGATTCGTTGTGGGGTGGTCTTTAAGCAATACGATGCAGACTGATTTTATTATTCGTACGGTGAAGGAGGCTATTCAAAAGTACGGGATGCCCGAGATCATTAACAGCGATCAAGGGAGTCAATTCACATCAAAGGATTATACTGAATGCATCAAAAGCTATGAATCCATAAAAATCAGCATGGATGGGCGAGGACGCGCTAAGGATAATGCCAGAACAGAGCGATTTTTCAGAAGCTATAAATGGGAAAGGCTTTATTTATTATATCCAGAGACGGTGCTGGAATTAAAGCAAATGACGAGACTTTACATGCATCATTACAACTGGAAACGCAGACATCAAGCTCTAGGAGATAAGACACCGGCCAGTATCTATTTGGGAAGGAACGCTTAACCACAGCGAAGCTGCTTGCCCTTGACCGCTGTGCCACTCCTTAGTGATCGCTGAAAGGGGTCGGGGCCCCATCAGCGGAACTTAGGAAGTGATTGTCCATGGTACGCTCGCTGTGCGGATAGGAGCCCTAAAGGCTTAATTTTTCCCATCCGCCATAGGAACAGTACCATGGACACAAACGAGGTCAAGGGTGATGGAACCCAGGAAATCCTCTAAAACGGGAGAAAACCCGTCTAATGCGGCCGGGTGGAATTAGACTTTTTATAAAGGAGGCTTTATCTTAAATAATCTATTTTTGTGTCTTGACAAGTGGGCACATTACATTCCACCATTCTCTTTTATATTTTTTGTCTCTAATTGTTCTTGGGCTAACCACTTTAAAAAAGTCAATTCTTCATCTGTTAAGTTGCGATTGACTTTTTCTTTAAAATCCTTTATTAAATTGGCATAAATATTTTCAAGACAATCACTCTGACTCATATTTTTTATCCTCCCTCACTAGCGTTGCATTAATATAAATTGAATATTCTGTAATCAATTTAGCTCTATTTTTCGCCAAAAAGACAAACCTTAATGAAAAAGTGGCATTGTCCATTTGGTAAATTTATACATTTATTCCGGGAGAGACAGCGACAACACTTATAATTATGGTATGCCGCTAATGCGACGAAGCCAGTGACGGCAGTTCTTCCACAGTTTCGCTTTTAATAAACGGCTAATCTGCAATATGGTTTTCCTGGACTCTGTTTCTAGTTGAATGAGCACATGCAGGCAATAAACAATCAGCGCTAAAAAGATTTGGTTCATCACAGCTGTTTCACTATGGCCATAAAAATGTTTGATTTTAACGTGCTGTTTCAGCCATTTGAAAAATAATTCAATCGTCCAGCGTGAACGATACATGTCACTGATTTCACTGGCTTTTAGATCAAACCGATTTGTGATGAGACGCAGTCGATTGCCTTTTGTATCATCGACTTCAATTAAGCGAAATAGATTATCCATGCGCTTTGTTGGACCACCGACAGCTACCATTTGATCCGTAACGATCGTGGAACCCTGTTCCACCTCAAAGGACTTGATCGTCCGTGTAATCGAGTTTTTCTTCAACCGGGAGACGAAGAAATAACCGTCGTCCGTCATGCGGTCAAAACGCTCATAATCTATGTAACCACGATCAAATACGTAGGTTGCTTCCTTGTCGTCCACCAAAACTTCTAATTGGCTACGATCGTGTTCGTTGGCCGTCGTGATGTTGGCGTACTCCGGATAAGAAGAACCATTTTCCATGAACATTAACCGCAAGTGCAGTTTGACGCCGCCTTTCGTTTTACGGAAGGTAGCCCATGGATGATTCGTCAGGTTGAGTGGTATCGTGCTCGAATCAATGATTTTTACCGGCATAACTGTTCGACCCGGTTGAGAATGGCGTATCTGATCAACTAATTGATAAAAGATGACTGCCAACAAATTGGGATCCACAGTACGGTGTTTTCGCGACAATTGGGAAACGCTAATTGAACCCAGCCCCAATTCCTGTTGAACCTCGTCATCAAAAAGTGTATCACTCATCGCATGTAAGCTTTCCACCTCTTCCAGGTGGGACAATAATAACAGTTTGATGTAGGAATAAGTCGTAAACTTTTTCGTGTAGCGATCTTGCCCGGTCTGCGTAATTTGTTCTGTAAGTTTTTCAATATTAATGGGTGCAACCCATTTACCAAATGATGATAATAGTGTATGATTGTCCATATTCTGAGTTCCTTTATATTGGATTTGGACAACAACCACCAATTCCATTATAAAGGATTTTTTTATACCCGGAAACCTATATTTTGGATAATTAACAAGATTATCAATTTTCTTTTATTATTTATGCAACGCTAGTGATCCTCCCTATAAGAAATCCCACAAAATGAATTTTTCCTATTTAATTAAATGCCCTTATATGTAATATGGCGTAATCTTTATTAGATTTCCGCGCCCAATTGTTGACTGTTAGGGTGCTACGAGCTCCACTTTCATTCTGTCCGGATCTTCAAAGTAAACGGCGTAATGGTCATCTCCCCCAGCGAATGGATGCTGCTTTTCATAAAGAATAGTAACTCCTTTATCTTTTAATTTCTCCGTCATATCATCAACGTGTTGACGCGATTCCGCATGAAACGCTAAATGATTTAGACCCACGCAACATCTATGATATGGAACGTCTAAAAACCGTTCTTCAGTTTGAACAAAAACGATGTATGTATCTCCTATTTTCCAACTTTGCCCGCTTTCCCATTTCTGAAACGGGCTGTATCCTAATTCTTCAAGATACCAACGCCAAAAATCAATTGACCTTTTTAAATCAGTGACATAAATCTCAACATGGTGAAGTAATCCCTTTGACAAGGAATGGCCCCCTTTATTCCTTCGAGCTATTTTTACTTAATACCAATTATTCCAAATTCCAGGAATTAACTCAATCCTTTAATCTATAAAAAAGGCACTTACCTTATTCGCGATAAGCGCCCGTTTGCGGTATTGTCTAATCAAGGCTTAGATAACGTGTGATGCTAGTTCTATTCTGTAAGAACATATTATTGAATAGTTAATTTGCTGCCACTAAAAATATTGCAAAGAAAAGTGCATAAGATCCCATTAAACTAAGCGATATTTTAGCTAACTTAGTTTTAATCGAAAGTGCAGGTATAATTCCAACCTTAAGCATATTCGCTATTAAAACAACAATTGCTAAGAAAAAAGACAGCATTGCTATAAGTAACGAAACTTGCTCTAACATAACATTAACCCCCCTTAATGATGTCAATTTCAAAATGACAAAAACATTTATTAAACTAATTAGCAATAATACTTGGCTCATACGAAATCCCAAAACTTTCTTTTCATTTAACTCCATTATCCAAGCATCTGCTATGCCTAATAATAAGTCGAAAACTACTTTGAATGACCAATCTGTCTGTTTTAAGACTTCAATCATTTCATTGCTATATCGCCTTCTCCAACTTTTAGGATACATATAGATAAACCACTTCATACTAAACCAAGCCTTTTTAAACCAAGTGTAGTTACTTTTTGAATTTCTTTAATTTGGTTACTCAAATATACCTGCCCTTCCTCTGTTAGCTTGTAAGGCTTTTTACGGTCTTGTGTTTCAAGAGCACTTATATATCCTGCCTTCTGTAAACGTGAAATTGCTCCATATAAAGTTCCTGGACCTAATTTAATATCATAATTTTTTTCAATGTCCTCCATAATGGCATAGCCATGACGATTTTCTTCTGCAAGGCTTATCAAAATTAACAATGAAGGTTCTGTGAATTTGTTTTTTCCAACCACGTTGCCACTCCTTTATGATTGTTACGTTTGATGATGTATCGTATAACGTAATAATAAGATATACTTGAAAAAAAGTCAATAAAAAAAGCCATAATAATATGGCCAAGTTAAGAAAGAACGCACTTGTTCCAGAAGTGCGCCCTTATATACAGTATGATTTTCTACCGTATTCAACGTATGTAACGATACAAAAATGGCGGTTTTTTTAACTTTATGGAAACATTATCTACAGTCATTTTTTTTAGTATTTAACGTACACAAAGATAGGACTTTACGTGGAGTGGTGGGTATGATAGGCTCGGATGCCTTATGAAACAACAGCTTCAGCCTTTCAAGACAAATCATGCCCACAGAGGCTCCGCGTCAAGTCCTTAACCACTTAACTTCACACACATGTACACAAAGATAAAAGGCGCATTCCATCAGTCATTTATTGTTGATACTGTATATAAGGGCCAGTTAATGGCATAGCACGTTCCATGGGGTTTGCACTTACAAAACCTTTTTCAGATTCTTCTCAGTTTTCTCCTCCCATTTGTTTCAATGAAGCCTCAACCATGGGTGTCATAACGGCCCCTGGTTCATCGCTGCCGCTGTTCGTATGTCCAAAAATTAACCGATGGCCATAACAGCCATCGGTTTTTAATGTCATATTTATCGTGCGATTACTCCTCACTGAAGCTTTCGATCATATTGACCATATGTGCGTACGAACCGCCGGCAAGCAATGCGGAAGCAACCAATACTGCTTCAGCCAATTCTTCGTTGGTTGCACCCTGCTTGTCAGCATTTTTCGTATGAACATCAATGCAATATGGACAAAGTGTCGCATGGCCAACGGCTACTGCTACGATTTCCTTGAACTTTTTGCTTAATTTTCCTTCTTGCATGGCGGCCTGATTGAATCCGGAATAACCCTGAAAACCGTCTTTTGCATGTTTGCCTAATTGGTTAAGGTTTTTCAAATTTGAACGCTCATACAACGTATCACCTGCTTCGTCAGAAAGGGCATTATGCATGTTTGTGCTGTGTGTTATAGCACCGCCGGCCTCAACGGCAGAGGTAACCATAACAGCTTCCACCAGCTCACCGAGTTCTGCCCCTTCTTTTTTGGCGTTCTTGGTATGGGTATCAATGCAATACGGACATTGCGTGACATGAGCAACTGAAACCGCAATGATTTCTTTTTCCTTTTTGGATAGTGCACCTTCTTTGAACACGCCTGCATTGTAATCCGCAAAAGCCTGTGCCTGATCCGGCACAAGATCCTTCAGCTTGTTTAAATGGTCTTTATGACTTGCCTTATAGGCCCAGAACCAGCAAACATCGGTTAACCCGCAAAGTAGGTTACTTAAAATGGAAAAAAACATGCCTTCTTATGGCTGTTTTACGCTTGAGGAAAGTGAAGGTTCCGAAAACCCAAATGGTAAAGGAACTTCATTAATTTTGGTATGTGAAATCCCTTCTTTCCTTAACAATATCGTGCGGATTGTTCCGACACTTGCTCTTCTAGGAACTTTTACGACCTATATTCTTACAGCTACTTTGCCCCTGAAGGAGCCTTTGCTGGTTCTGGGCCTTATAAAAACTTCCTGCCATTGTGATGCCTCCTTATGTTGGTTTAAAATAGAGATTGATTAAAGTATACCTTTAAAACCTGATTTAACAAAAAAATAAGTTTCGATTAATAGCTTACTTAAGTTTTAACATATACTATTCAACAATCCAGTCCATTTCTGCAAAACCGGACGCTGGTTCTTATTCCAGATAGGCGCCCCTTTAGTTGAATAAACTAAAGGCTTATATATTTTTACGGAAATAAGATTAAAATAAGCCGTCTATATCAAGGGCTATCAGGATATAGACGGCTTTCAGACGTTTTCGTTTTATTCGACGGTGTCCGCATTCAGCTCATGGTCTTTAACATACGCAATGGGCAGTAACGTACTTTTAAAATCAAAGGCTTTCAGTTCTTTATCTCGTTTGACTCGGTTAGGCAAGTCAGGGTTTGCAAGCGCACTAGTTCCTAGAGATACGAAGTCGGCTTCATTTTGGTGAAGGACGTTGTTTGCGGTTTCCGGGTCTCCAAGCTTACCATTCGCAATAACAGGGAGTTTTCCGTAATCCTTAGCGGCCTTCGCTAATGTCTTAGTACCTTCACCAAACGCAGGGGCTGTTCCATTACCGTCCGTAACGTGAATGTAATCTAAGGATGCCTCACCAAGTTTAGAG
The DNA here is from genome assembly GCF_001307805.1 of Lentibacillus amyloliquefaciens. Classification (GTDB taxonomy): domain Bacteria; phylum Bacillota; class Bacilli; order Bacillales; family Amphibacillaceae; genus Lentibacillus; species Lentibacillus amyloliquefaciens. The sequence continues at coordinate 1,829,901 of NZ_CP013862.1, forward strand.
AAAATGGTCTCAGCCGATGATTCACCCCCCTGCCACTTATGCTTGGAATCGGATACCTTGATTTGTGAGATGCGAATGCCGACAATATAATCCTCGCCGACAGCTTGGCGTACATCATTTATAACTTCCAGCATCAACCGAAGGCGATTTCCAAGTGAACCGCCGTATTGATCTTCACGATGGTTGAGGTAGTCAGTTAGGAACTGATCTAACAAATATCCATTAGCGCCGTGAAGTTCGATGCCGTCAAAACCAGCTTCTTTTGCATGAAGCGCCCCATTCACAAAGGCCCTTTTAACATCATCAATATTTTGTTTTGTCATTGATTCGGGCGTTGGAAAGGGGCCGGAGCCGCCATAGAATTCCAATTGTTCTCCTTTTGGTGGAATCTCAGATGGGGCTATGGTTTCATTCACGTAGGCATTTCCTTGAGATTGACCGCCGGCATGCATAAGCTGGGCAATGAATAAGGTGCTATGATTGTGAACGGCATCAACGATAGGTTTCCATGCTTGTACATGTTTGTCATTGGCTAGACCTGGTTGGTTATCATAACCCTGACTGTGACTTTCATCGAAATAAATTCCTTCTGTAATAATGGTGCCAAAACCACCTTTAGCAAACCGTTCATAGTATTCCTTCATACGGTTATTGGCGAGCCCATCTTCTTCCGCGCTCACACGAGTCATAGGGGAAACAATAAAACGGTTCTTAATATTGGTATTTCCGATATTAAAATCTGAGAATAGGTAATCGTATGCCATGTCTATAACTTCCTTTCTGTGCGATGTCAATCAAATTTTAGGTTTTATGTGTATGAATATCAAACCATGCGCTCACAGTTATTATGTTATAGACGTGTTCACCGTTTCAAAAATAACAGGAACATGTTTATGGTGAGGGTGAACAATGGGTATTTTTGCACAACCCCTCGAAAAATCAAGACTAAAATGAAAAAATATCAGAAGAAATAAGGTTCCCCACTTTGTGTATATGAACACAAAGTGGGGAGGTAGTTCCAAAAACTGTCTACAGAAACAGTTTTGTGTTGTTCGACAATCTCGCCCTTTATGGAATAAACAATATATTAATTTTTTCCTTATAGGGGGATCGCCACATGCCCATCAAGCTAAGGTAAATCATTACCCCCCAAAACGATAAAACGCTATTCTTTCTGTAAGGGGGTGAACAGTATTACGGACGGGATCAAGTCCCTCGGGCCAGATCGTTCTACCCCGGCTACTTAAATCATTTACTCCATATAAAAAAAGTTCAACCAGAAATGACTGGTTAAACTCATAATACGATCGGGCCAGAATGTGAAGTAAAGATCCTTGCCCTAAAGATCAGTTCAATAAAGAAAAAGAGTGCCTCTTTTGAAGAAGAATACGCTTTTTGTTGGAAAGTAAGCAAATTTTTTTACTTTACTCAACTTTCGGACACCAAATTCGGAACGCAAACCCTGATATGTAAAGGATGATTCGTATTCTTTTATCAGGCCGCACCTGGATCCTGCAATGGTTTTTGTAAAAAATCCGGCAGCTTATCATAAAAGCGGTCCAGGAATTGTTGAATCTGCTGATCGGTCAGCAGGAATTCATCAGCTAACATCGAACCCAATAATTCCAGAATGGTCAAAAGAGCTTCGGCGAAACGAATATCCTCAATTTCGTCGCAGCACACGAAGAACAACTGGCCGATGGTTTTAGGATCTTCCTCTTCCCTGGAACTGACAGCGAGCATCATATAGCGCAGGAAAACAATGGTTGTGTGAGCCGTCAGGGCATCATAGCTGCGGCACTGAAATTCTTTTGCCAGTTTCAGGTTGGATTTGGCAACCTTGAAAAAGCATTCGATGGCCCAGCGTTTCCCGTAGATCTGAACCACGTCTTCCTCGGAATGTTCCAAATTTGTTGTAAGCAGAGCCAACCATTGTTTGGAACGGTTTCGATCACGTACAAAGACAATGCGGGCCTGGATGTCATCATCGTTTTCATCGGGGCCTATCCCGACAAGGATAGAGGAAAGGATTTTCGCACGACCACGTTTTTTACGCACCTTTTTATAAAGCTGGTTAAGGGTATAGGACTTCCCCTTGTAGGTGTAGTGGATCTTTGGCGAACGCTTGATCATGCAGACCACATGCAGCGGATAATTCATGACCACTTTTTTAATGATGCCGGGATACGCGAACCAGCTGTCAAAGAGAAGCGTTTTGGCACCAAGCTTTACAGGATTAATCGCATCCAGCAGCGTAAACATGGTTTCTGTTCCTTTTCGCAATGCTTCCTTCCGACGACGATATCCGACTGTTCGTTTATCGATAGCCGGATTGATTTCCTGAAAACGGTTTTTAGCTTTTTTCGAGCTCAACAGGGAAAAGGAAAGCGGCAGGAATGTGGCACCATCCGACCAGCCCAATGTGAGCATGCGAAAACCTTTGACATAATCGCCGGTGGTATGATCTTTCACGCGGGATAAAAGTTCCACAGCCTTACTGCGGTTGCGGCCATACGTGGAATCATCCAATACCAGAACGCGCTCCCGGTCACCTGATGTCAACGGAAGGATGTACTTTTCGATAAGATGTTCGCCCACATCCACAAGAAGCTTGCGCCAGTTATAGGTCGTCCGTTTCAAGAGATCATACACAGCGTCTTTGTGCAACGATTTGGATGGACGTCCGGATTCAAGTGTTCGATACAAGTTTTTACCTTGCAGCACAAGTGAAAAAATGAATTGAACAATCAGTAACGCAGAGACGCCTTTTTCTTTGTGAATGTTGGCCTGATGCAGAAAAGTACCAATCTTGGCCTGTTTAAAAAAACGGGTCACCCGGGAATTCAGCTTTTCATTTTGATCAGAATTTGGTAAAGTAGCCATAGAAAACATCCTTTCTTTGGTTTTGGTTTGGTTACCTATATTTTACCAAAGAAAAGGGTGTTTTTTTATACTTTTTGATAGAAAAAGGACGATAAGTGCTGACTTGGCAAGCGTTTATCCTCGGTATTCAACTCCGAAAGTTGAGTACTTTATTTGTATTGGAGAACATAAACATTCTATAGAAGAACATTGTTTCTATAGGAGGTCTAACATGGATCAAAAAGATCAAACGCGCCAAATAAAGCAAATGCAACAGATGTTTCAAGAGTACATGAAAACGCAACCTTATCCGATGTACCCCAATTATGGGAAAATCACACGATACGAAGAAATCCCAATTAATGTACCTGAACAACGCCAGCTTCGCCATCCAGGAGTAGAAGGCTTGATGGTACCCCTTCCAATTATTGAAAACCCCAACTACAAAGGAAGTGGGAAGTTAACAGGAAAAGTTGCTCTCATTACAGGCGGGGATAGTGGTATCGGTGCAGCCGTAGCCATTGCCTTCGCAAAAGAAGGCGCTGACGTTGCCATTGCCTACTTAGATGAACACGAGGATGCAAACAGAACAAAAGCGAGAATTGAAGAACTAGGGCAACGCTGTTTATTGATGCCAGGTGACTTGCGAGACAAAAAACAGTGTATCGCCATTGTAGAACAAACAGTAAATACGTTCGGGCGTCTCGATATTCTCTGTAACCATGTTGGTATTCAATTCCAGCAACTAAGCCTACTTGATATTACAGACGAGCAATTCGATGACACCTTCAAAGTGAACATATACTCTCATTTTTATACAACGAGAGCAGCGCTTCCTCATTTAGGGCCAGGCAGCTCCATCATTGGCACCTCTTCCGTCGTGACGTATGTAGGTGAGCAACAAATGATTGATTATACAGCCACAAAAGGTGCAATAGTTGGTTGGACACGTGCTTTGGCTAAAAATGTCGTAAAACAGGGGATACGAGTCAATGCCGTCGCTCCCGGCCGAATTTGGACGCCACTTATTCCAGCAAGTTTCTCATCAGATCAAGTCGCAGTATATGGAGCATTTAATCCAATGGAACGCGTTGCCCATCCATTTGAACTTGCACCAACCTTTGTCTATCTAGCATCTGATGATTCAAGTTTTGTTACTGGTCAGGTCCTTCATGTTGACGGTGGAGAATCCACACATTCCTAAAGTCAGGAGGCTATAATCTTGAGATATGAATTTAATCCAGAGGTAAGGCTATTACTAGTGAACCATTCGGATGAAAAAGTAAAGATGGTATATATGGAGGATTCTTGGTTAATGCCCAAAATTGGGCTTAGACCACCTTATTATTGCTATCCAATTTACAAACTTAATTATCCAATAATCTAAATAATTTACAGGCAAAAAGACTTCTATACACCGTATGGAAGTCTCTTTCATTAATTTTTATATCGGAAAGGAAAATTTACGGTTTTAAAACGACTTTTATACAATCGTCCTCACGATTATTAAAAATTTGATAACCATGACTGGCTTCTTCAAGGGACATTTTATGGGTGATGATCTCTCTTGGGTCAAACTCGTTATTCGTTATTTTTTCAAATAGTTCAGGCATAAAATGAATGACGGGTGCTTGGCCCATTTTGAGATTGATATTTCTAATCCAAAATGCACCTAATGGAAACACATTATAGTTGCCTCCGTAAACACCTGTTAATTGGACCGTTCCATATTTTCGGACAGCCTTTGTAGAAATTTGAATAGGTCCAAGGGTTCCACCCTGTAGCTTTAACTTCTGTTCGAGAAATTCCAAAGGTGATTTTTTTCCATCCATACCGACACAATCGATGACGACGTCTGCACCGCCATGAGTAATTTCTTTTAAATGTTCGCCCATATCGGGGTATTTTGTGAACTCAAATACCTCAACATTGTTCATCTTTTTCGCATGATTGGCCCGGTAATCCAAGTAGTCCACCGCTATCACACGTTTTGCGCCTTTCATCCAGGCAAATTTTTGTGCCATTAATCCAACGGGTCCACATCCAAGCACAATAACAGTATCACCTGATTTTACTCCTGCATTTACTACACTCCAATAAGCAGTTGGGAGAACATCGGACAAAAAGAGAAGTGATTCATCTTCTAGTTCGCATGATTCCGGTAACACAAAGGGGGTAAAGTTTCCAAAAGGAACTTTTAAATATTCAGCCTGACCACCTGGGTGGTTACCGAACTTCTCAGTATAACCAAAGTATCCGCCAGAATCATAGTGAGGGTTTGAGTTATCGCATTGGCTTTCCATTTCATGCTGGCAATAAAAGCAATGTCCGCATGAAACATTAAAGGGAACGACAACACGGTCTCCTTTTTTTACTTTTGTGACTTCAGGTCCAACTTCTTCTACAGTACCCATTGGTTCGTGGCCAATAATATATCCTGGGGGTAATGGCATGTTACCTTGATATAAATGCAAATCAGATCCGCAAATAGCAGTAGAAGTAATCTTAACTATAATATCGTCTTTTTTTTCTAATTTTGCATCCTCTACTTGGTTAACCTGTACATGCTTTGGTCCTTGGTAAGTTACAGCTTTCATCATTGTTTGGCCCTCCTAATTCCTTAACATTTTCTGTTCCACTCTTAACTATGTTCAGCTAAGAAAGTAAATAATATACCTGGAAAATGATCAAACTTTTTTATAAAAATTGTATAGTAATTTACAAAGAATGAATTCGTTTTGATCTTTTAAAGCTACAGCTGATCGGTTTTACCGTTCAGTCCATTTTTATTTCATTAGGGTCTAATAGGAATGGATATCATTTTTGAAGAACAATTATCCGGGGCTATACAACAACGACCAGAGCTGCAAAAAATGTTGGAAGGTCTTCAGGAAGAGGATACCATTTATGTTACAGACCTTACCCGAATTACACGAAGTACGAGAGACTTATTTGAATTGGTCGATGACATCAAGCAAAAGAAAGCAAATCTAAAGTCTTTGAAAGATACCTGGTTAGATTTATCTGAAGACAATCCATATAGTGAGTTTTTAATGACGGTCATGGAGTGAAAAAATTTGTAAGATCACAAACGTATCAAGGTCAGCTTTGTACAGAAAACTGTCTGAAGAGAGGTACAAGAAGCCAACCACACCAATAAGTAAATATTTCCCAGATCGACCCCTCAATCTACGAATCGTTTCCGTACCCCGAAAAGAGGCGCCCCTTTTCATGAAGACTTGATTTCAAGATAATATTAAAAACGACCTTCCGCTATGGGGGTGCTCCGAGATACGTACAAAAATAGGACATAGTGTGGAAAAACCTTTAGGTAGCCGTGTTTACTCGGAAAACCATACAACACAAGGTCAATTGTGTTGTATTAAACAGGATCTAAAGAGGACAATTAACTTTTCGCAACACAATTTAATCTTTAAGTCCATTTTTTCATGCAACACAATTGGTGTCGGAGAGATATGGATTTATTTTATTGCTATGTCCTAAAATTACAGGTATCTCGGAGTAACCCCCTATGGTCCCATTACACAAAGACTTGTAATCAAGATATATTAAGCGTTGCCCGACGAAGTATCTCCCCGTATAAGATCATAAGAGCACCTATAACTGCACATACTGCGGTAATGATAATTGCCCATCGGACGCCCAAGGTGCTCATCAAGATTCCAAAGACCATTGGAGCCAATGCCGCCCCCATAAAAAAACCCATTTGCAACCAACCTAAAATCTTTACCGGACTAACGGATAGAAGCCGAATAGCTGCAGCAACTAACAAACCATTCCAGCCAAAAAGACCAATAACTGTGACAAACGAACCTAGCAAAAAGAGACTAGGTACATGGAATGAAATCAAGACAAGCCCGAGCATTCCCAAAAGCATCATTCCAATGACGAAAAGAACGTTGATGTCTGGACGTTGGTCAGCAATGAATCCTGCCACAATCCTGATCAATGCCGCAAGGCCACTTATAGCCAAAGGGGATAGTAGTACCTGCCCAGTCCAGTTCTACTGTTAACCGGCTTTCTATCTCAGGGCCTAAAAATGATATTGTCTGTAGAATTGACGATAGCTATTCTGCTTGTCGTCATTTCTTCGACAATTCAAGCCATATTCTGTTCCACAAAAGTGTCGGGTCTAGACCTGGTTTGTCTAATTCTTTAAAAATGTACTCGTTATACGGATAAAACCATTCCTGAGAATTCTATCTGTCATGTCCCCTTGAAGCAATCTGTTCTTCACCGTCTCGAAAACAGCGAATGTAAAAATACAGAGGCAGCCTAACATCAGACAATCTCTACCAGGAAAATCGGAGGGGGTGTTTTACGTTTCAAGTAAATTTCAAGTCTATAGACTTTCACTAACATAAAAAAACTTCGGGTCTTCACCAAATAAAGTGGTTTAAGCACATGAAATGAAAGAAAAGCAGATTCTCCTTTATGGTAAAAGTAACCAACCAAACCAATGAAAGGAGAATCTGCTTGTATCATCAGTTTATCATTGAAATGATTGATCTTCCAGATTTTAAGCTGAGGCAAATGGTCAAACGTTCTTATGGCTGGGTAGCTCTTTTAGAACCTACTCCGCGCTGTTTTCTTTGTCCCATTTGCGGGCGTAAAAGTATTGCTCACAAGCGCCAAAAGAAAAGAACCCTTCGCCATCGAGTCATTCCTCATTTTGGTTTCATTCATGTCGAAGTGCCTGTTTATCATCAACAGTGCACGACATGCCTTCACGTGTGGAGTGTACAGTGGCAAGGGGTTCCTCAACACGGAAAAGTAACGGATTTATTTAAGAAAGCCGTGGTCACTCTGTGTCACGAGTCCGCCCTCCAATCGGTTGCTAATACGCTCAGAGTGCCTTACACCACGGTGGAACGCTGGTATTACCAATGGGCTGAGGAGGAAGTGGAAAACCTCCATACCATGCGAACGGATCCCACGGTCGTGTGTTTCGGAGGGGGGATGAGTTTCACTGTGGTAACGGGTGAATAAACAAAAAGGAAGCTGTCTCACTGAAGACAACTTCCTTTTATTACTAGATTTTTTTGTACTTAGAGACGACTCTTGACTCAATCAAGTCTTCGGTATTCTCACGATAAGTTTTATAGTGGTCTGTAACGATATGTTCTTGTACGGCTTCCTCATCTTCCCACACCTCATAGATAAGCAGGGTATCGTCTTCCATTGATTGATGAAGGTCATATTGAATGCAGCCTTTTTCTTCCCTTGAAGCTATCTTTACTTTCTTGAGTTCCTGGATCAATGTTTGTGTTTGATCTTGCTTCGGCTTGAAAACGGCTGTTACGACTATGTTTGTCATCCTGTATCGCTCCTTATTATTTTTATCAACCTTACCATATGAAGTTTAGTTTTCGTATAAATGCGAACTATGCATTCAACTATAATGTGAGCAAATGATTTTCGATTTCTTCTATATAGATGGTATAACATACATGTGGTCAGATGAAGACTACATCAAAATGGATCCAATTGAAGGAGGCAAAACCAATGAGTAACAAACGAGTACTAATGGTTGTAACCAATCACACCAAGATTACAGACGATCACAAAACAGGCCTATGGCTGGAAGAATATGCGGTGCCTTATAACGCCTTCAAAGAACAAGGCTACGATGTAAAAGTAACAAGCATCCAAGGTGGCGAAGTTCCACTGGATCCAAACAGTATTCCCGAAGAGGATGTAGCAGAGTGGGCTGAAGCTCAGGAGCAACTGAAAGATACAGCAAAGCTTTCTAAAGATGATGCAGAAGGTTTTGACGGCATTTTCCTTCCGGGTGGACATGGAACCATGTTCGACTTTCCGGAAAATGAAACACTTCAATATGTGCTGAAAAAGCATGCAGAGGAAGGCAATGTCATTGGCTCTGTTTGCCACGGACCAAGTGGCCTTGTGAATGCAACGTACGAAGACGGTACGCCAATTGTTAAAGGCAAAACTGTCGCTGGCTTCACAGATTCTGAAGAAATCGGCATGGGCTTAGATGTTCATATGCCATTCATGCTTGAGACTGAGCTTCGCAACAAAGGAGCGAACTTCTCTAAAGGGGAAGACTGGACAGCTCATGCGGTTCGCGATGGTAACTTGGTTACAGGTCAAAACCCGATGTCCAGTGAAAGTGCAGCTGAAAAAATGGTTGAAGCACTGAATGAAAAATAATAGATTTTCTGAAAAGTCTCCTCTTAAAAGAGGGGACTTTCTTTATGAAAGAATAGCCGTCATTAAGAACTAATGAAATGGAACTATATTTTATTAGTTGTTCTTTATCACTAGTGTTGCATAAATAACATCAGAAAATTCAATTTATTTATTTTTACTTCGCAGGGCCAAAAAAGGAAAACCTGAACGAAAGGTGGCTCTGTCCATTTGGTAATTTTATACACTTAGACAAGAGGGACAACGACCGCTTACTTTTCTAAGGGACTGCGCGGCCTTTTAATCGCCTTACCCATTGGTAGGCCGGTTTCCATACCATACGCTTTAACCAGCGACTGATCTGCAGCACTTTTCTTTTGCTTCCGGTTTCCAACTGAATCAAGACGCGGAGTCATACCCACCTCTCCACGTAAGGTCCTATCGTTGAAAACTATAATTTCGTACTGTAGATAATGCTTCCATAAAGATATTAAACTGGTATTTTTGATTTCTTTAAGAACGTTAAATACGACGGAAAACCATAATGTAGATAAGGGCGCTTTAACGGAATAAAGTGGCGCCCTCTTTTTGCTGTGCTGAGTAGTTTTCCAACTGGGAATATATGTATTATTCTGCCTTTTCGGGGGGTGTGCAAAAATAACCAAATAGCAAAAATCTCTACAGTGTCATCATTATTGGCTTTCATCCAACGACCGACTAGGCGTGAACCGTATTTTAACTGAGTAGGTAAGTTTGTTTTATTGAAATGAGTATTAAAGGTTTCAACAAACTCGCTTTTTACAATATAAAATTTTCTCCTATAAAACATTCAAGTCCCTCTCCTTTGCTATTTCTTATTCCGTTTTTGCGCCCGTTTGCTTAATACCAATTATTCCAAAACAAGTAATCCAGTTCAATTATTTTCACCAAAATAAAGGCACCTACCTTTAATTCAAGATAGGTGCCTATTCAAAAACTTCTTTTAGTTGGTATTAAGGAATAATATTTAACTATTTTTTTGTCTTTCTTCCAGCATCTTTTTTAATTCATCTTGCCCCTTCCGAACGATCTCAATCTCTTGCTCCAATGTCTGTAATTTATCTGTTAAAGGGTTTAATGCCTCTTGAAGCATTTCTTGCAAGCGTTGTGTTTTTTCATTTTCTTGTATTTTCATAATTATATTTCCTCTCCTCCTTCAAATAGGCTACGTATTCTTCTCTAACGTGACGTTGTTACGGATGGCTTTTCAGATTTCTGTTCCTCAAGAATACTGACGGGACTAAATACTTCATAATGCATTTGTTTTTCTGGTACGCTCCAATCTTTGAGAGCCTTATTAACAGCCTTCATAAAAGGTACTGGACCGCAAAAATAAAAGTCAGCCTGGTTGCTTGGTAAGATAGATTTCAACCAATCCAAAGTGATAAATCCTTCTTTATCAAAGTTTTGCATATCTCTATCTCTTGCAGTGGGACTATCATAGCAAACATAGGAGTTTACGTTTTGATATTCGGAAGCTAATTGCTCAACATGTTCTTTCATCGCATGGACTGAGCTGTTTTGCGTTGCATGGATATAAGTCACAGATTGCCCTGTTTCAGCTAGTGTATTTAACATACTCATGAGAGGAGTTAGCCCAATGCCCCCACTAATCAAAACAACTGGCAGATCTTCGTTACTAATTGAAAAATCACCGGCCGGGACAGCAAAAGGCAACGTATCCCCTTCCTGTACATGATGATGCAAATAGTTTGAGACAATCCCATCAGGTACCTTTTCATTGCCTTCTTCCCGTTTGACACTAATTCGGTAATAGTCTTTGCCCGGTGCATCAGATAAACTGTAATGTCTCATATGAGTGTACGTTTCACCTTCGATATCTGCTTTTAACGTCAAATACTGTCCAGGTTCATACGAGGAAATCGGCTGTTGATCCTCTGGTTTTAAATAAAACGATGTTACAAGGTCAGTCTCTTTAACCTTCTTTACAACACAAAAGTCACGAAATCCACGCCAACCACCAGATTTTTGTTCCTTCCCCTCATATAGATCATGCTCAATATTTATAAATGCATCAGCAATAGTGTTATAAGCCTCGCCCCATGCGTCAATTACTTCATCTCTAGCTTTATCTCCAAGAACATCTTTTACGGCCTGAAGAAGGGCTTCACCGACAATAGGATATTGGTCTGGTTTGACGCCTAGGGCAACGTGCTTTTCAGCTACCCGCATGATCAGCGGTTCAATATTCTTTAAATGGTCTAGGTTTTCACCGGCCGCATAAACAGCGTACGTCAATGCTTCCTGTTGCAACCCCCTTTGCTGGTTGGTTTGATTAAACATATTGTATAACTCTGGAGCACTTGAAAAAAGCAAGTTATAAAAGCGCGTCCCTATTTCACGGCTATGATCTTTTAATACAGGTGCTGTCGACTTAACAATGCTGAGTTTAGTTGAATTCATTTTATGATCTCCTTTCAGCCTAAAAAGTTTTAGTCTTATAATCCCCTATAGAGCCAAGACTTTAAGTTTTTTTCATCTACTTTTTACCTTACTAAAAGAAGATCTTCTAACTCTGTGATATGAATCACGATATATCAATTTAAATTGACAGTTATGTGGCATTCATAGCGCATTTGCTGAATAATTCATAGAATTGGGTTTCCATATACCAACCTAAAAGTATGCAATCTTTCTTTCGGATTTGTGCTTTTTTGTTAAACATAGTGGTTAGTTGTCGAGGCCAACGCTATATTATTAATCTTGGAACAACGAAAGAACCAAACTGGCGCTAAATAATCTCTGATTTAGCTGATGAATTTCACTGATATGGTAGATGTCAAGCTTTTATGTATTCATTACGCAATTAAAAACAGACACTTGCCGGCTTGCATGCGCATATGTATATCAGTATATATGCAAAGGAAGTGAACCACATGTCGAATGATCAGCTGCAAATGCTGCTAACACAAACGCCAGAGGAAGGGTTTGAATTAGCTGTTAAGCTTGCGCAAAAAGGGGTGGAGATTACACAGCCTTCTGAAGAGATTAGGCAAATGTTGCGTCCGGTATATTCCAGAAATGCGGATAGCTTAATAGCAGTATCTCAAGTTGTCGCAATCCATTTTCAAACAGTAGCTGCCGCAAATAACTATTGGAGGATGCAGACACCACAATACTGGTACTGATAACACTTAACTAATGAGATCAGGCGCAATTTATAGGAAAGTTGCGCCCCTTGCATGAATTGTTATTCCGTAAACTGATCCATTTCCGCAATACAGGACGCCAATCTTTATTCATGAATGACTTCCGATGGTTGGACGATAATTTGTCTTAGGTTTTCCTAATAGAGATATAGACATTACAATCCATGTTTAATTATTCCCGGAACACTTGGTACATCAATGCGTTCTTCATCCATCAGTTCACTGACAGAACCCACTTGATACCCTTTCTTTTTAATTCCTGATAGCATTGTCTTTAGTCCCTTTGCCACCGGTTTTGTTGGGTGCATCAGGATCATTGTGCCGTTCTTCACTTTTGACACAACCCGCCTGACCATTTCTGAGGCTATAGGCTTCCTCCAATCCACTGTGTCAACTGTCCAAAGGATTGTTTCCATACCAAGCTGATCGGCAATTTCAACTGTTGTTTTATTATAACTTCCACTTGGCGGGGCAAACCATTCAGGCTTTATGCCAAGTGTTCTTTTAATGATATTATTCGTTTTTTTCAATTCCCTTATTGTCTCTGATTTTGACCGTTGATTTAAATCAGGGTGGCTAAAGGCATGATTCCCGATTTCGTGGCCAGCCTGCTTAATTGTTTTTGCAAAATCGGGATTTTTTTTAACCCAGCTGCCATCAAAAAAGAATGTGGCCTTCACCCCGCTATTCTTCAGAACCTTGAGAATCTCTGGGATATATTCATTGCCCCATGCAACATTAATTAAAAGGGCGACCATTGGCTTTTGTGGATTTCCCCGGTAAATAGGTGCGGAATCAAGATCTTCAAGGTGGACATCTGGCGGTATTTGTTTATAAACAAGTTGATTTACGTCAAAATGACCATCCTGTTCCATGATGTTATAACTGGTTTTCACATCCACAGCCAACCCATTATACCCTGGAATCGCTACCCATATGTTATCAATACGTGCATCAATTGCCGGAATTTTATGTTCCTTATTGTACGCTTTAATTTTCTTGTAAAGGGCATTATTTTTAATTTCCTTTGCAGTTACAGGTGATCCCATAGCCCACTGTTCGGAAAACATGTTCAAAGGATTAAAAAATGTTCCAAGCAACGAAAGCATTATGGCAAAGGATACCAGGGATTTTAAAATGCCTTTTTTCTTCACCTTTTCTCACCCCTAATAACCGGATTCCTCAGATGTCAGGTTTTCCAGCATTTGATAATCATGGCGTTTTAATGGCTTTTCCGCTGGACCCTCAATTACCTCACCAGTATAGGTGAAACGCGAGCCGTGGCAAGGACAATCCCAAGTGCGCTCACCACTGTTCCACTCAACCTCACAACCAACATGTGTACAAGTTGTGTCAACGATGTGCACCGTACCCCCTTGATCCTTATACGCTCCCTTCCTTTGTCCTTTAATACTTATAACGGCAGCCTCGTCATTAGCTAAATCCCCAACTGTTCTATTAGGAATTTCAAGTTTTCCTTTAATTAAATGGCTAACAACGTCTGCATTGTCCACGAAAAAGTTTTTCAGACTTGGATTCACAGAAAATCGTGATGGTGCAAATAATTTATGGTAAGCATTTGTTTTGCCTAAAATGCTTGATTGAAATAACAAAGCGGCAACTGTTCCATTTGTCATCCCCCATTTACGGAATCCTGTTGCAATCATAATATTCGGCTGATCAGAAGTTATCGGTCCAATAAAAGGTACCTTATCCTGTGTAACAAGATCTTGTGCAGACCACCGATACGGTATTTTGTCCACATCAAAAACATTTCGACTGAAACGTTCTAAAGCCTTGTAATGCTCCATTGTATCCATACCCTGCCCTGTTTGATGGCTTTCCCCAACAACCAAAACCATATCTTCCCCATTTATTCTTACAGAGCGAAGGGAACGTACAGGGTCATCTGCACTAACATATATACCACCTGGGTAGTCTTCTTTTGTCTTAACTGCGAGAATATAGGAACGATCAGCATGCATTCGTGCCGAATATAATCCCATTCCCTCATAAAATGGAAAATGGGAGCAAGCTATGACATGATTTCCCGTTGCGCTTGCTCCATCGCGGGTAAGGACTTTTGGATGTTTTCCAGTCTTTACATTTACACAAGGTGTGTTTTCGAAAATTTTCCCGCCTTTATCCACAATCTCTTGAACCAGGTGAGCTAAATACTTAAGAGGATGAAATTGTGCTTGATTTTTCATGACCAAGCCCTTTTTTATATCAATATTGAAAGGAATACTGTCCACCATTTCGCCGTCAATTCCAAGCTTTTCATAAGCCTTTGTCTCATTCTCAAGTTTATTGGCGTATTTTTCTGTAGTGGCATATAGGTATGCATCCTGTTGGCTTAGCTCACAATCGATTTTCTCCTCTTTTACTGTATCTTTAATAAAATTCAGTGCCTTCATGTTTGCTTCGTAGTATAATCTTGCTTTGCTTTTACCGATATTTCGAATGAATTCATCATAAATCAAACCATGCTGTGCTGTAACCTTGGCAGTAGTATGACCGGTGGTGCCGTTTAACAATTTATTTGCTTCTAATAATGCAACTTTAAAACCTTCATTTGTTAAAAGATAAGCTGTGGTGATACCGGTAATACCACCACCAACAATCACAACGTCCACTTGTAAATCCTCTTTCAATTGAGGGAAATCCATTTCATCAACAGAATCCCTCCAATATGATTTTGTTGATTCCGGTAACTGCCCGTCTGTGTGACCTTTATCAGGCATTCTAATACCTCCGTATTTAATGTTATTCCATATTAGAATGTCCATGCAGAAGTATATTATGCTAGTGGTTCGTCATAATAAAGAAGAAAACGTGCATAATAACATAAGACATTTTAAACTGGAGGTCCGGCATGATGAAGAACATTCCTTTATCGTCTACAGAATTAGGAAATCTATGGCAAGCATATCAGGAAAAATCAATGGCATTACATGTTTTAGAACGTTTTATTAAAAATTCCAACGATGAACAAATCCAAGCTATTTTGCAATCCGCCCAAGATATTGAGACGAAAAATACAAACGCTATTAAAGCAGTTTTTCAGAATGAGGGGGTTGCAATTCCTGTAGCCTTTACGGAAAAAGATGTTGACAATAACGCTCCCCGTTTATTTGATGACAATTTTCATTTAATGTTTGTACGACTGTACGGCAAGATTTTGATCGGCCTTTACGCCTTGCACTCAGGGATGTCTTATCGTGAGGATATCTACAACTTATATCACGATTTTACATCAGATAGTCAAAGAATTTATAACGAAGCCACACAATGTCTATTAAAGAAAGGTGTTTTAGTACGTCCCCCCAGCGTACCTATGCCGAAAGAGGTTGAGTTTGTTAAAGATACAAGTTATACAGGCGGCTTGAATCCCTTTGGGAAAAAACGTGTACTGAATACAGTTGAAATTGGTCTAGTTTACCAAGCATTAGAAGCAAACATTACGGGGACGCAATTGATGGCAGGCTTTGCACAGGTTGCTGAAAACCCTGATGTTAAACAATATTTTCAACGCGGAAAGGAACTTGCGGAAAAGCAAGTGTCCATCATGAGTGACTTTTTAGTAAAAAGCGATTTACAGGCGCCTTCCACCTGGACAGGGATTGTATCTGACTCAACTGTTTCACCGTTTTCCGATAAATTAATGATGTATATGACCAATTTATTATCGATGTTTGGTATGGGAAATAATTCAGTTGGGGCAGCGTTTAGCTTTCGAAGTGACCTGCTTTTACAAATGGGGAAAATCCTGGCAAATACATTCGACTTTGCCAAGGACGGAGGGAAAATTATCATCAAACACGGTTGGATGGAAGAGCCGCCCCAAGCAGCAGACAGAACAAAATTGTCAAGGGGACAGAACAAATAAGGATTGGCATGCAAGTTAAGCGTTGACCGATCTATCATTGCACAGGGGAATCCATAAAATAACATCTATAACGGACGGATTACATGAATCAAAATCATAAATATGAAATGCTTTTTTGGAGTATTGCCTTGCCGGGCTTTGGGCAATTATTAAACGGGAAGTATATTAAGGGAATTATATTTGTTTTGTTAGAGTTTTTAATCAATGTGTTGGGAAGCTTTAATGAAATAATTATTTTAAGTTTTCAAGGAAACGTAGAAATGGCCATTGAGCAGACGAACTATCAATGGCTTATGTTTTATCCTTGTTTATACTTTTTTGCAATGTGGGATGCTTTTAAAGATGCAGGTGGAGGAAAAGAACCGTATTCATTTTTACCGTTTGCATTTTCAGCATACTTTGTGACTGTGGGGACAATCTATTCATCAAACCTAACCCTATTTAATGTATTATTGGGACCTGTCTGGCTTCCAATATTGAGTGTACTCCCAGGATTGTTTGTAGGATTTTTATTAAAAAGGATACTTACAAAAAAGTTAATCTCATGATTAGCTTTTTTCTCCACGAAAATGTTTGTTCCCAATAAATTTATTTTTTTTTAATGTCCTCAAAGCGCATTCTTCTATTAAAAATACGACTCTTTCAAGAGTAGAACTTTAATCCAATTATCGCAAAAGATTGGCGACAATAAAGTTGTGCTTTTCTTCCACAATCTGGCCCTTATATATGGAAAGGGCGCCAACACTTATTCCGGAATGGCGCCCTATAATTAAAGATCGCTTTTTACTTTTCTTCCTCCACCTTTGGAATTTGTCTGAATGCAAATTCAACCCGATGAATATTCTTGTTCTCATCTCTCACAAAACGAATGGTAGTATCCAGTTCCCTCATGGTAAATAAAAACTGGTCATCCCCAATTGGCTTCAGCACTGCATCAGTCAATCCAGCGGTTGCTAAATGTAGGCTTCCATCTTCTACATAAAATTCATTTTTCATACCGTCACCTGATATGAACGTTCCTTCAAATTCCTTTAAACTTTCAAGTGTTAAGTCAACAACCTCAACATTCAAGTGTGATTCATCGATGGGTTTGCCCAAGTAACCGGCAAACGCACCAAAAAGCAGTTTTGAAGACGGGGCTCCTGCTAAGTTTGCAAGCGATATTCCTGTCAGTCCGAGTTCGGGAAGAATATTCATCTGAGCCGTTACCCCTTTAATATCCCCACCATGCTGAATGAGCTTGTATCCAAAGAAATCTGGAGTGATCATTAAACCGTAACCGTAGTAAGTCCCATGTGCACATTGGATGTACGGTGTTGTCATTGATGCCACACTTTCAGGCGACAGGACTCGTACATGACCAACTTCTCCGGCATTTCGAATCATATTTGCAAATTTGAGCATATCATTCACTGTCGACTTTAAGAATCCTGCCGCACGCATTGCTGGCGCATCCCAAGGATTATTAGATCTAAATATAATGTCTTCACCATCTTTCTTTCGCATGTCATATAAGACGGCTATATTTTCATATCCCTTCAAGTCTTCATAGTGAAAAACACTATGCTGCATACCGGCAGGTTCTAAAATATTTTCTTGCACATATTGTTCATACGGTTGACCGCTGATCCGTTCGATTATGGCACCTAAAAGGGCATAGGCGTCATTTGAATAACTGAATTCGGTTCCTGGTGCCCCAAGTGGTGTGAATTCTGATTTTGCAATAGCATTCATTAACTCCGAATGTGTATCAATCGCCTGGATCGCATCCAATGGATTCTCTTGCTGTTGATCTTCTTCCAATTTTGGATCCTTTTCCATACTTTTCCTTATTGCGCCCATTAATGTGGCTAGTGGGGGCAAGCCTGATGAGTGTGTCAAAAAGTGGTGAATCGTCATTTGTTTTGTTTGCTCCTCATTCGGCGTCTTCAATTCCGGCAAATATTCGATAACAGGGTCATTTACATTCAGCTTTCCCTTTTCTTGTAATTGAAGGATGGCAACAGCTGTAAAGGCCTTCGTTATTGAACCGACTCCAAAAACGGTATTTGGTGATAACGGAAGCTTTGCTTCAATGTTGCGGAATCCAAACCCTTTCTCATAACTCAATTCACCATCTTTGGCTAATCCAATTGCAAAACCAGGTACTTTGTATTTTTTCAAAATCTCATCACAATATCGTTCGAAATCATGGATCCCTGTTTCTTGTTTCATAAAGTATACCCTTCTCTCTTTATTGTCTTCAGATTCATTTTAAACGTTAGAGGTCGCTTCTCCATCGTACATCAGAATGGGAATTTCTACGACTTCAGACCGATATTTTGATGAAGAACCTTTATTCCATTAAATAGTCCAATCAAGAAAACGGTTATTAGATTACCGCGCCCTTTAATTGAAGATTCCAAACCAGTAAACATCTTTCAACCCAATTAGTAGTGATGGTTTTCTTCGGCAGCTATTGCGTCTGCTTTCGTTTCATGAACGGTTCCAAATGGATGGTTAGGCGGAGCATATATCGAATAAAGTTTTAATGGAATGTTACCTGTATTTGTTAGATTATGCCATGCTCCAGCAGGTATTACGATTGCGGAATCATCATAAACATTCCTTTGGAAGTTTAAATTATCTTTACTATTTCCCATCTGAGTAATACCCTGACCCTGTTCAATACGTAAGAATTGATCAACATCAGGATGCATTTCTATTCCAATATCTTCTCCGGGATTCAGACTCATTAATGTAACCTGCAAATGATTTCCTGTCCATATGGCTGTACGAAATGTATTATTTTGCTTAGCAGCTTGGTTTATATTCACGACAAATGGTTCTCTTCCATGATCTTTTAGTACGGTACCTGCATAGCTTTGAGTGTTTGTATGTGGCCAAAAGTAATTTGCATAACCGGATTCATTTGACATACACCGGCAATCAGGAATCTTGTAACAGTCACACATTGGTGGATTAGCATAATAAGGATACGCGTAAGGATATGGATAACGATACATATTTTTTCATTCCTCTCATGGCATATAGTTTATAAAATCATCATATGTCACATGCTTTGGAATGTTATTGCTGGACTACCTAATCAAGGTGTTTGTTCTTATCCGTTGACCATCCATAATATGGCCCGATTCAGGCACAATGCTTCTTCAACAACTGCGCCCGATTGTGGTATACACTTAATTATTTACCAAGAAAAAATTCTGGCTAATATAAAAAATAAGGACCATAAAATTATGCCAACAAAAGCAAAAAGAATAAAAATTTTAACAGCGTCAAATACAGATGTAATCGTAAACCAACCACTTAATAAAAGGATAGGATAAATTGTTATAAGCATTATTATAAAATGGACACCGCTTCGTTTAATCAAACTCCAATGCTCTATGTTATAAATAATGGATGCAGCGCCGACAAAAAAAGCGATCAGGCTTGCAACAAATGTACCTTTAGCATCCGAGTACTTTCCTTGAAAATAAAGTAATAAAGCAATACCGCTCATAATGATGAATGGTATTCCACCTCTTAAAAGAGCATTCATAACCAAAATCTCTAACCTTCTTTCAAAAAATATATTCTTATTCAAGAAAATGGTCCAATAATGCCACTTTAGGCACCGTTCTTTATTCCGTTTTCGCGCCCGTTTGAGGAAGATCATGGCAGATGGGCATGAGCGCTTTATCTATTATCAAATAAAAAATAAAGAGAGGCTGCATGATTAACAGCCCCCCTATACGATCGACGAATTATTTTTCTAAAAGCTTTAGAGATTCGCGATTGAATGCAGGAAGATCATCAGGTGTTCTGCTTGTTACAAGGTTTCCATCTACGATTACTTCTTCATCTTTTACAGTTGCTCCTGCATTTTCCAAGTCTTTTCTTACGGAAACAAAGCTTGTTAGCTCTCTACCTTTTAGTTGGTCTGTATTAACGAGAAACTGTGGACCATGGCAAATTGAAAATATGGGTTTATTATCTTGGAAAAATGTTTTCGCAAACTCACTATTCTTCGGATTAATACGTAGTAAGTCAGGAGAAAACCCGCCAGGTACGAGTAATGCATCATAATCGTTTGCATTTACTTCATCTATGCCTCTATCTGCTTGTATTTCGTCCCCATTTTTGCCATTGATGGTTTTTTTTGCTTCATTACTGATAATATCTACCGTATGCCCAGCTTCTTTGTAAGCTTTCACAGGATCAGTTAATTCAATTTCTTCTACCATGTCTGTTACAAGGACTGCAATGTGTCGACTCATATAGCACTTCCTCCCTTTATCATTCTCGAATATATTCTAGCAGACTGCCCATAACTTTATTAAGCAGTATGCTCATGAACCGTATTATACACGAACCAAATAACGATGCTCTAACTGACAGGCACTTGTTCCCTTCTACCTTATCGTGTTACATAAACGTGCACTACAATGGCATTTGGGCGCTGGTCTTTATTCCCCAACTGCGCCCGATTGTTTAACTATGAAAAGATAAATTAAGCCAAATTGGATTTTTTTGGTTTTATAAAATAAGGTATAAATAATGAAATAAGAATCCCTAAAAATAACATCAGAACTATACAAACAATTAAGTTTATAGTAAATGAGAATGATAATAGATTATTTAGCACTAACCCTAATAATAGCATTGGTATAATAATGGATAACGAAATATATCTATGTGTATGTGAAGATATATTGTGGTTAGTTCCACATTCACTACATATTATTACCTTATCTGGAAACCATAGTGATGTATAGACTCTGTTCCACTCAAGATGGCGGTTACAAAATTTACATTTTGGCATTTTCACACTAACCTCCACGTAGCAATTTCAAGAAATAATATTAAATCTCTTCAACAAGTTAAGCAGCCTTTTAGAATGATACACTATTCTATTAGCGCGCCCGTTCGTATTAAAAAAATGATCAGTTTTCAATCGATTTGTCTTCTTTAGATGTTGGCAAATTAAAAAACCAATTAAAAAATGTGGCAGCGAGTGAGAGACCTATTATTTCCAATATATCCTGATCATAAAAAGAAAGTGTGAGATTCAGTATCAATGAAAAAACTAACAATGATAAGAAAAATAAAATATGTTTTAACATTTATTCACCTCATTCAATCTAAGAAGAGTGCATTCTCCTCTGTTGAACAATATGCCCGATTCAGGCACAGTGATGTTCAACAACTGCGCCCGTTTGTGGTATACACTTAATTATTTACCAAGAAAAAATTCTGGCTAATATAAAAAATAAGGACCATAAAATTATGCCAACAAAAGCAAAAAGAATAAAAATTTTAACAGCGTCAAATACAGATGTAATCGTAAACCAACCACTTAATAAAAGGATAGGATAAATTGTTATAAGCATTATTATAAAATGGACACCGCTTCGTTTAATCAAACTCCAATGCTCTATGTTATAAATAATGGATGCAGCGCCGACAAAAAAAGCGATCAGGCTTGCAACAAATGTACCTTTAGCATCCGAGTACTTTCCTTGAAAATAAAGTAATAAAGCAATACCGCTCATAATGATGAATGGTATTCCACCTCTTAAAAGAGCATTCATAACCAAAATCTCTAACCTTCTTTCAAAAAATATATTCTTATTCAAGAAAATGGTCCAATAATGCCACTTTAGGCACCGTTCTTTATTCCGTGTTCGCGCCCGATGATTGAATACTCATGTTAATAAATTATTCCCGTCAGATAATGATGGCTTTTACATCCATTTTGCATCATTTTCCACTACATCCTTAAATCGATGTCTGGCTATTTCACGGATTAATTTAAATGGTAAAGGCTGGTTCAATTGTAACTGTATCGCACTTTTAGTTGTCGAGAAAGGTTTTAGTTCTTTGTTAAACGTATTAATTGTGGCAGGAGTAGGATAAAAATTTATATGATTCTTAAATGCTCCAACAGTGAACAAAACCCTACGATAAGTAAATGCGGGAACACCCCATTTTAGTCCCTTTTCTGCCTCTGGAACTACCTCAGAAAGACATGTTAGCAAAGCATTTAATGTTCGCTGGGTCTCCAATGGGAATTGAGATACATATTCATCAATATTTTGTGGTTTCCTGTTTATAATTTCATTCGTTATTATTTACCGTTGAAAAGGGATTCGACTTTAGAAACCTTGTCGCCATTTAGTGTATATGTTACGCCATACGTTTGGCCTTCACCGTCATGATTAAAAGCAACGTCAAGGTCGTGAATAATTTGCTTCATATATTCGTATGCTTGGCGCATTTCTTCGGGCGTTTCTCTCCATTGGTCTGAACGTTCGACGTCTTCCATTGCTTGTCCTTGTCTTCCAAGGTGTGATGTCCTAGAAAACTGCTTGTGGTTGATAAGTGCTTTCATATGACCAATATTCCTAAAATCATTTTGCAACGATTCGGTTTCACCTGTTATATTGATATTTGCGTCATTCCAGGATTCATAGAATTCCTGCACCTTCAAATAATAGTTGAAACCTTCGTCATAACCTGTTTGTTTCCATCTTGAATAATCCGTTAGTTTCGAAAAACTTTCGGATTGTTCCGCAAAGAATTTGGAAAGTCTTTCCTTAACGTTTTTGATGGATTCTTTATATTTCTTTTTATATTCGTCTATGTTTACTGGCGACATACCTTCCACTTTTGCGATTTTTTCACCTTCGTCGTTGAACGTTACTTCGACTTCTGTTTCGTGACCGTCTTCATATACCATTTTCTTTGTTGCTTCTTCTTCTACCTCGTCAACAAGTTTAAGCAATGCGGGTTTCGTTGATTTTTTCGTTTCCTTTTGCGATTTCTTTTCCGTTTCTTTTTCAACCTTTTCAACCTTCGGGGCACCTTTCATTTCTTTTTGCGTTTCCCCACCGCTATCTTGTCCGTTTCCTCCTGCAAATACTTGGGCGAATCCGAACATTGAAGCAGCTAAAACGACGACCGAAGCCCCTGCAACAAATTTCTTCTTCATGTAATTGTCCCCTTTTTTATGTATCTTGTAATATAAATGTAACAAGCAGAAGAGTTTGAGTAAATTGTTTCCAGTAATATAATTAAAATATTGTTCCTTTTCATACTTCTCCCCCCCTTTCCCAGTAAAAAGAGGCCAACTCATATTAATGAGAAGACCTCTAAGTAACTGAACCAAATTAATGTGTCGTTTTCTGATTTTTGTCAACCATCTTTCTGTATAACACAAAAACACTCATACCACAGAGAAGTAAAATTATTAAAAAGCTACGATCTCCTAAATTATTGGCGCGAGTCTTATTCGGTTCTCGCGCACATTTGTTTAAATTCCACTAAACCGTTTCCACATCAGAATAGGAGTTGTTTGAGGGACAACTCTTCTTTCAATTTTCATTTCCGTACCTTAAATTTTATATCTCACAAACGCTTCATATTATCAATATTCATTTTTTCTTCGCTTCAGACTATTAATTCCGTGCAACCAGACATATAGCCTTTAAGGTTATTCAACCTTTATCTCTTCTTTATCCTTACTTAACACAATCACATTATAACGATCGTCGCGAATCGTTTGTGTCTCTTCGTTCGATTGAATAAACAAGTCAATCTCCGAGTGAATTTTCTTAGCAATTTGTGAAGCTTTAGGATTATCCGATTCAAGGGAGGTTTTAATCTTAAGTTGTAACGGATACGGATGAAATGAGTATGCATAACCAGTAACATGCAGATCTTTAGCTTCCATTAACGCTCTTCCAATATGACCGATAGCACCAGTTTCCTGCCAGCGCTTTTCCTGTTCGCGTGCGATTTTCTGTACTTGCCTTACATCCAGCTTATACTCATCCCCATAGGCCTTAGCCTCTTCCTTCATTATCTTTTTTAATTGTTTTAGACGTTTCTCCGATTCAGGTACAATGACGTTCATATAAATCCCTTCTTTATTGTTAATACGAACCGATACTGGAAACATTAGTTCATACCCTTGTGCCTTTAAGCGCTCTGTTAACGAAGTCTTTAACGCTTTGCTGTTTTGCATATCCTGCTCTATCTCTTCTTTGCTTCGTTCAGTTTGGATCTCTTCCTCTTCTTCATAAGGAACCACTTTTACGTCATAACTGGTGAATCCAGCTTTCTCCAGCTGAGAGTTTATCTGATCGGTAACGCTTTTGTTTTTTCCAGATAATCCAATTAAATGGACCTTCGCTTCTTTCTCTTCCACCTGTACTTGAAGATCTCCAATTTTCATTCCATTTTCTTCTACAACAAGGTTAATTACATCCAAAATGCTTTCCATCTGATCCATCCGTTGTTCCTCTTCTTTTATAAACTGACTTATATACGGAATCTTTGCAACAACACTTTCTATATTTGGTATAAATGCAGTGCCACCGAGCAATAGTATAACTATCACTGCAGCTGTCAATCCACCATAGAAACGTTTCCGAGACTTCTTTTTTTGGGGAGGGCTGTCAATCTCATTCAACACATTTTGTTGATTCTTCTTTGTAAAACGCATATGATCTACCCTTTCTGGATAGGTCCATTTATTTTTCAAGAACCATCCCTCCTTCTAAATGATTTTTCAAGGCTTTCCTGGCGCGATATAGTCTGCTTTTTACAGTGTTAGGATTAACTTCTAAAACATTTGCTGCTTCATCCACAGTTAAATCTTCATAATAATAAAAGATAAGTACCTCACGTAACTTCACTGAAAGTTTTAACACCTGTTTAAAAAGCAAATCTCTTTCCTCTTTCTTCACGACCTGAGAATCGACAGCATCTATATTTTGGTCACTTTCTTTAACTAGTGATTTAGAAATTAAATTGCGAAATGACCAACTTTTAACATAATCTTTGCAGCAATTCACTGTAATTCTGTATAGCCAGGACTTATAGGATGAGCGATTCTCAAACGAATCGAGGGATTGGTAACATCGAATAAACACTTCTTGTGAAATATCTTCGGCAAGTTGTCGTTCCTTAACATATGTAAATGCCACACGGAGGACCATATCACCATAACTTTCCATTAGTTCCACTAAAAGCTCTCGGTTGGATTTATCTCCTTGATGTTCTCTTTTATCACACATATCATCCCCCTTTTTTTCTTCATTTAGTTAGACGAAATCCGTGGCATTACAGTTCCCGAAATTAATCAATTTCTAAGGTCAAAAAAAAGACGCTTCATCTGTTTAATAGCGCCCAGCACAACAATATTCAAATTCAAGTCTTCCTCCATTCTCGCCCCGTTTGCGGAAATGAAAGTGTAACTTATGAGTCTTACAATCAATTAACAAATATCGAAATCAATAAACTGATCGCAAAGAGGACAAATGCAATCTGTATGATTATGTACATTGTAAATTCAAAGGTTAAAAGTTTTCTTTGCTTTTTAGTCTTTTCCAAATGTCGTAAAAAGAAACCAGCACTAATAATAAGTATCACGTAAGAAATTGTACGTAATACTTCTACCAAAATGACCAAGGATATCAACTCCTTCTGACCCTTATACGCGATATTGGCGCGATTCTTATTAGGTAATCGCGCCCTTTAATTGAAGATCGCTTTTTACTTTTCTTCCTCCACCTTTGGAATTTGTCTGAATGCAAATTCAACCCGATGAATATTCTTGTTCTCATCTCTCACAAAACGAATAGTAGTATCCAGTTCCCTCATGGTAAATAAAAACTGGTCATCCCCAATTGGTTTCAGCACTGCATCAGGCAATCCAGCGGTTGCTAAATGCAGGCATCCATCTTCTACATAAAATTCATTTTTCATACCGTCACCTGATATAAACGTTCCCTCAAATTCCTTTAAACTTTCAAGTGCTAAATCAACAACCTCAACATTTAAGTGTGATTTATCGATGGGTTTGCCCAAGTAACCGGCAAACGCACCAAAAAGCAGTTTTGAAGACGGGGCTCCTGCTAAGTTTGCAAGCGATATTCCCGTCAGTCCGAGTTCGGGAAGAATATTCATCTGAGCCGTTACCCCTTTAATATCCCCACCATGCTGAATGAGCTTGTATCCAAAGAAATCTGGAGTGATCATTAAACCGTAACCGTAATAAGTTCCATGTGCACATTGGATGTACGGTGTTGTCATTGACGCCACACTTTCAGGCGACAGGACTCGTACATGACCAACTTCTCCGGCATTTCGAATCATATTTGCAAATTTGAACATATCATTCACTGTCGACTTTAAGAATCCTGCCGCACGCATTGATGGCGCATCCCAAGGATTATTAGATCTAAATATAATGTCTTCACTATCTTTCTTTCGCATGTCATATAAGACGGCTATATTTTCATATCCCTTCAAGTCTTCATAGTGAAAAACACTATGCTGCATACCGGCAGGCTCTAAAATATTTTCTTGCACATATTGTTCATACGGTATACCGCTGATGCGTTCGATTATGGCACCTAAAAGGGCATAGGCGTCATTTGAATAACTGAATTCGGTTCCTGGTGCCCCAAGCGGTGTGAATTCTGCTTTTGCAATGGCATCCATTAACTCTGAATGTGTATCAATCGTCTGGATTGCATCCAATGGATTCTCCTGCTGTTGATCTTCTGCCAATTTTTGATCCTTTTCCATACTTTTCTTCATTGCGCCCATTAAAGTGGCTAATGGGGGCAGGCCCGATGAGTGTGTCAAAAAATGATGGATCGTCATTTGTTTTGTTTGCGCTTCATTCAGCATCTTCATTTCTGGTAAATATTTGGTGACACGATCTTTTACAGACAGTTTTCCCTTCTCTTGTAACTGAAGAATAGCAACAGCTGTAAAGGCCTTCGTTATTGAACCCACTCCAAAAACGGTATCTGGTGATAATTGAAGTTTTGCTTCAATGTCACGAAAACCAAATTCTTTCTCATAACACAGTTCACCATCTTTGGCTAATCCTATCGCAAAACCGGGTACCTTGTATTTTTTCAAAGTCTCATCACAATATCGTTCAAAATCATGGATCCCTGTTTCTTGTTTCATAAAGTAAACCCTTCTCTCTTTTTATTGTCTTCAGGTTTATTTTAATCATTTTAGGTTGCTTCTACATCGTTTTTTAGAATGGGGTTTTCTACTACCTTAGACTGATATTTTGGTGAAGATTGTTGTCATTATCCATCAAATGGCCCTTATACATAAGAAGGGCGCTAACTTTTATTCTATTGTCGCGTTCTTTTCTGGAATAAACCTAAGTTTTTGTTAATAAACAATTGGAAACAAATCAGCAGAACCTTTCTAAACTTTGAATAATGAGATCAGGTCTGTCTATATGTATTTCACCATTTGCTCTAACGATATCTTTGAGTACATAACTGGTAAATCAAGGTTATACAGTTGTTGAAAATTATGTGATGTGGAATCAATCAACATGACTCCTTTTAATTTTTGAGGATACATCTTAGCATACTACTGTGCACATAAGCCACAAAAGGAATGACCAATTAACACGAATTTATCATTTATATGTAATTTTTCTATTAGTCCATCAAGCTCTTTAGCAATGTGCTCTACAGTCCTAGGGTTGTCTGAAAATCCACTTTTCCCATAACCAAATCTATGGTACATGACAACTGTAAAATCCTTTTTAATTTGTTGAACAAACGTATGCCAGTTATAAAATGACCCACCTATTCCTAATTCAATGACTAAGGTCGTTTCCCCTTTCTCCAAGAATTTTATATTCAAGCCCTGCTTCTTCCATACAATCACTCCTAATGGTTTACGTGTGTTTATTTAAACAATATAAAAGCAAATCGTTTATACACCCCTTAATTCCGTTTTAGCGCCTGTTTGCGGAAGATCAAGAATGAATAACAAACGCTTCGCTAACTTTGGATTTACGAAATAGGAACATACATACACCAATAAAGATCTTCATTTCCATCCACATGGGTAGCGGAATGAATGCGAAAATGTTTAGTTTGGCCTTGCTCATCATTTATCGAAATGAAACTTATCTTCTTCTGCTCGATGTGATGCTGTTCCCATAATTCTCGGAACAATTTGCTTTGCTGTTTCAGATCTACTAGTAGCTGATTTAGAATTGGGTCTTCGGGAAAGCGGTCATAAATGCCCCGAAAGACTGCAACCGAATAGGTTGAAAACTCATCCCAATTTTGAATACGATCCCGAATACTTCCCTCCAAAAATAGGAGTTGTAGTAAATACCGTTCTTCGGAAGGACACGAGGAAAACGGAAAAAGCATTGATTCAGCCTCACGATTCCAAAATATAACCTTGGAACGTTGATCCGTAATGAAGGATGGGAATGGTAAATTGTCAACTGTTGTTTGCAATGAATCATTATATTGTTCTTCAACCGGCAGTGATAATGTTTCATTATACGCTAAATTGAAAAGGTGTTCTTTCTCGTCAGGACTAAGCTGTAACGCCTGGCTGATATTCAATAAAACTTCCTGTGAAGGTTGAATGTCTTTTCCCTGTTCTAACCATGTATAATACGTCACACTAACATGACTAAGATAAGCAACCTCTTCCCGGCGCAACCCCGGCGTTCTTCGTCGCCCCGAAGTCATGTGAATGCCAGCTTCTTCAGGTTGAACTCGCTCTCGTCTGGACTTTAAAAATTGACCAAACACCTTGGAATGTACACTTTTCTGCATAAGACTTGATTCATTCCTTTCTTCATCGCATTACCAGTATAGTTTTCATTTTGCTTAAGATTAAATGATTTGTCCAACTTAACTGGTTGATACAGGTGTTTTATTATGGTCAACTTTTACATCCTGTTACTACCATTACTAGTATAAACATGCAGTGGTTGTAACCACGTTTATTCGTTAAGATAAAAGCATATCACAAATTAAAGGAGGACATTCTAATGACTTATAATCATGACATTCCAAAACGAAAGCTCGGGAACGAAGGGTTGGAGGTTTCCGCTATCGGACACGGTACGATGACCATGCCCGACAACCAATCTTCTGTTGATACAATTCGAGGAGCTTTGGATAATGGTGTCACTTTGTTTGACACCGCAGACCTTTACGGAAATGATGGTTATCTTCAGGCCAGGTTTGGAGATAATGAAAAGCTGTTGGGCAAGGCATTAAAGGGAAGGCGTGATGAAGCTGTAATCGCAACAAAATTTGGAATCACTCATAATCAAGGTTTTAAGGGGGATCCGGCTTATGTTAAAAAGTCCGTTGACGCTAGTCTGTATAGTCTCGGAATTGATTACATTGATCTCTACTATCAGCATCGGTATGACCCGAATGTTCCTATCGAAGAAACTATTGGAGCCTTAGATGATCTAGTTAAACAGGGTAAAGTTTGTTATATCGGCCTGTCAGAAGCGCCAGCTGATATCATTCGTCGCGCACATGCGGTACATCCGATTACCGCAGTGGAAACGGAATATTCCTTGTGGAGTAGAGATGTAGAAGACGAAGTTCTGCCGCTACTCAAAGAACTAGGAATTGGCCTCGTCCCATACAGTCCGCTAGGCAGGGGATTCTTGACAGGTCAGGTTAAAAAATTGGATGATCTCTCAAAGGATTACCCACAGGAAATGTATTCTCGTTTTCAAGGTGAAAACTTCACTAAAAATGTAGAGTTAGCCTCTCGCATAGAAAAAATGGCTATGCAAAAAGGATGTACGACTGCACAGCTTGCATTAGCATGGCTGTTGGCACAGGGAGATCAAATCGTCCCCATTCCAGGAACCAAGCGGTTAGAAAGAGTCAAAGAAAATCTCGAAGCCGCTCAAATTTCTTTTACAAATGAAGAGTTGGCAGAAATTGAACGTATATCACCGAAGGGAGCAGCCTCTGGGAGCAGGTTCTAATTGACTAATTTATTGTTTGAAATGCAAAAAGGCTTGGGCTATTCTTCAGAAATGTAGTCCAAGCTTTTTTGTATAGTTTTCCCAAGAAGATTGACACCATGCTTATCCACAATCTAGTTCCAAGTGATGAACATGTTATTCCGCGAGTCGAGTAGAAGAGAATCTCTCTACCTTTACGGTAGATTGATTTCTCCCCCCTCACAGAACCGTGCGTGCACTATTAATGCACACGGCTCCTCCTAGTTATCATTCACAAAATGTAGCTAATTTCCTTTCTTAAATCGTATATATTAACCTTAACTCTCCCATAAGGTAGCGGATATTTGGTAAGAAAGAGTCTGAATTTATCCCAAGTAAAAGATTTTCTTTGACTTCTTCTGTTGAGCCACTTAAATAATAAGTACCCGATTTTGTCTCTGAATTCATTAATACTTTGACTATTATCTGTAATGCCATAATAGTTGTAATAACCTATAAGAGAGCGTCTGAATCTATCCATAATGACATGAATGTTCTTGTTCCTATTAGCCTTCAACCATTCTTTAGATTCTTTGAGCTTGCCTTGGAATTTCTTCCCGCTAGTTTTCCGTTTCACTCGGAATTTCCCTTTTTGACTTTTCCCACAGTAATGTGTAAAGCCCAGAAAATCGAAGGTTGCCGGTTTCCTATTTCCCTTTCGTTTTGCATCTTTCTCTGCAAATTTTCCGAAAGGAATAATTTTAGTTTTATCCTCGGCTATCTCCAAGTTAAATTTCTTTAATCTCCATTTCAATGATTGAAAGAATTGTTGAGCTTCGCTCTTAGATTGAAAACAACAGACAAAATCATCTGCGTACCTCACGATGAATGCTTGTCCTTTGCACTGTTTTCTAACCCTCTTTTCAAACCAAAGATCAAGGACATAGTGAAGGTATATATTGGCTAATACTGGAGAAATCACTCCACCTTGCGGTGTACCATATGATGTTTTGTATTTCTTGCCTTCTTCCATATATCCACCTTTAAGAAACCTGCCAATAATCCTTAATAAGTTGGGATCAGCTATTCGCAGCTTTAAGAACTCCAACATCCATGTGTGGTCAACATTGTCAAAGAATCCTTTAATATCTACATCTACTACATAGTTTATTGACCGCTTTTCAATATAGTGGTTCAATATTTTCAATGCATCATGGCAGTTACGATTTGGACGAAATCCAAAAGAGCAGTCTAGGAAATCATTCTCATAGATAGTATTTAGTATTTTCGTAATTCCTCTTTGAACAATTTTGTCTTCATGTTCCGGTATACCCAGTGGTCTTTTCTTATTTGAATTAAGCTTTGGTATATACATTCTTCTTACTGGAACGGGACGATAACTTTTACTTTTGAGACTATTTACTAATTCCTCTATGTTTCCTTTTAGACTTTCACCGTATTGCTCTTTCGTCGTGCCGTTA
The DNA here is from genome assembly GCF_001307805.1 of Lentibacillus amyloliquefaciens. GTDB lineage: Bacteria > Bacillota > Bacilli > Bacillales > Amphibacillaceae > Lentibacillus > Lentibacillus amyloliquefaciens. The sequence goes on from NZ_CP013862.1 coordinate 1,861,269, forward strand.
ATCCCAGTTGCCTTTCTGTTTGGTGATTCATGATGGCACTTGACTAGTGATTGCTCATTTAATAAATGTGCAAGAGATGTAAATTTAATTTTAGGATTAGATTTTGCTAATTCTGCTATCCTTCGTAGTTTTGTTTCCATTTAATGTAACCTACCTCTGCGTGTAGTAAATGTGTCCCTAGTAAGGTTGATAACTGGTAGCTAGCCTTTCCTCCATCGGCATTACCCGACTTCATTGGTACTACGCTGCTATCCGACTCCCTGCACGGCATTTGGCTTCCTTGCTTTTTATCGCTTGTACACCATACTCTTCTAAAATAAGAAAAGACCGGCAGGGTCTCCTGAGTTGCCGCATCAAATCAATGTATGACGTGCCAAGGTCTATGACTCCAGAGAGGTTTTATCCTTCTTGCCTTTAACGTAAGATAAAATGTAGCTTTCTGCAGCGCTTAAAGCATCAGCCCTCTCGATTTACAAACATTATGGAGCTCAATCCCTTCAGCCAGTTGGCTTTCGGCCCATCACCTAACTGTCTACGCTTAAAGACTAAAGTTACCTTTAGCCCTCCAAGACTCGCTACGAGTGAATGGCTAGTTCTTACTCGACGGGAATCCCACCCGTTATATGATACGACCTATGCTCAGCCGCACAAGCGCCCTATAATGGAATAACTGTCAAGCTAGTGATGAAGCTTTTTAAAGGCTTCGTTTCCCTGGCCAAGCTCCTTGCATTTTACTAAGGGATACAATTTGCCCAATATGATATGCGTCGTGCATTGCTAAACTCTTCAGTTCAAGCACTAATGAATTATCTTCTCCTGGGATCTGTCTATACAAATCTTCATGTTCTGATCTTGCTAGTATTTTTCCAAGCTCACGATGAACATAAAAATATTCTTGTTTTGTTTTCTTCCAATTTTCTAACGTCTCAGTTGGTAATCGAAATGTATTTTCATTAACTTCTGCCTGAGGTTCATTCGCTGGTTCACCAAGAAATCGCATCAGATATCTCTTTTCATAGAAAAGTAAATGACAAACTAATTCCCAAATGGAATTCATTTCCCCGTCAGCTGGTTTCCAAATGGCCTGTTCAAAAGTAACATCCTCTAGCACTTTTTCAAGTGGTGGAAACCAGTCTTGTTCATCTAAGCAGCTTGCCCATTGTTGTAACAAAAGTGTCTTTACATCCATTTTCTATTCCCTCCAATTTAATCCCTTTAATAGATAATCCCCAATGATCTTCGATCAGTTACCTTGTGATCCCCTGAAGCTTCCGAATGTATAGGATTTGTCCGATATGATATGAATCATGCATTACTATATCCTCACCTAGAACTACCTTAAGTGGGGTTCTTTCATCACCTGCTGGTTCATCAAACCGGGAATCATCTAATTGTGAGACAGTCTCCTGCATTTCCCTAAAAACCGAATAAATTTGTTCAATCGTTTTCTGCCAAACTGCATCACTCGTTTCTTCGGGCATTTCAAAGGTAGCATTATTATCAACATTTGTTTCAGATTGAGCTTTTCCTTGGAATTGATTAAGCATGCGTGAATTCCAAAAAATCAGATGGTTTACTATTTGCCAGATGGAATATCCCTCTTTCGATGGTTGCCAGGATGCTTGTTCAGCTGTCAAACCTTGAATGGCATCCATTTCTTGAAATCGACGGTCAAATAACGAAAGGATCATCTCTTTTGTCATCTAATCACTCCTCAATTTTAAGTCAATGTTTCCTATTTTAATTAATTCTACTTGATCTTTTATAAATCCTAGATTCCCGCCTACTCATAACGAGGTAGGCGGGAATCTAGGATACAAAAGGTAAAGGGATAAAGATGTGTAAGCATCATCCGTCTTTTGCGTTTTTCTTTATTACCTCCTCATATTTTTCCTTCGGTTTAGCATTCAGATCGCCAATTTGAACGTTCACAAATTTATACCTGTACATTTTTGATTACCTCCTAAGTCGTGTTAATATCCCGTTTTTGAAAGACAACCCATGTAATAAGCAAGAAAAGGAGCCAATAAATCATGTTGACAATTAACGAAAATGGCAGGGACATCCCTGGCATTAATCCTTCTGGTGATTGAAGATAATATGTGAGATTCAGGTTCGTAAACAATAGGTACTTCGCCCATGTGAAGTTCGCCAGGATACTGCCCAAAACTCCCATAGAAAACCATAAAAATACACTGATCCCAATCGCCAATATGTTGCTTTTGAATAAAGTAGAGATCATAAAAGCAATTGTGATAAACAACAATATTGTGATCATTTGTAACCCGGCCGCTTTGAGCGTATAACTCAACGTGGATTGGCTCACCATCTTACCTTCTTCAGTAAACGACAGGATAGGGTGGGACATACCCCCTGCTCCAAATATAATTGAACCAAATATCCAAGCAACAATCAGCATGAATAAGATTAATCCGACGGCAAAAAGAACGCTGGTTATATACTTTGCCAAAAGAAAGCTCCAACGCGGGTAAGGTCGGATCATTAACATTTTTATCGAGCCCCATGCAAATTCGCTTGCGACGATATCTCCTGCGATGATAACTGCAAATAAGACAATAAGTGGAGTGATTTGGTTCACCGCATTTTTAACCAGCATCCAGCTTTCACGAGGGTACGGCGAGATATCGTTATTCAAATAATAAGTAAGCTTTCTTGTCTCTTGTTGCAGTTGAGGAGTAGCCCCGCCATTTTCGATTTTTTGCTGATTACTGTCAATTTGTGATTGAACGCTTTGCTTCCATTCACCCTCCGGAAAGTCTTCAGATATTTCTTTATTAATAAAGGCTGTTGCTGCGATGATAAAAACTACGAATAAGAGGAAAATCCATGTCCGGGGGCGTGTGTATATTTTTATCATTTCATTTTGCAACAGTTTTACAAAATCCATACATTAAGTCCCCCTTTAACTGATTTAGTCATTTCAAGGAACGCTTCCTCAAGTGTTTGTTTTTTATTGTAAATTTCATAGACTTCTATACCCTCTATTGATAATGTCTTATTTACTTTAGAAATTAATTTTTTTGGGATTTCTAAATGAAGGGTGTTGTTTTCCAAAGAAACCCGGTAGTGAGGATAAGTTGTTTCAAGTAAAGTTTTCGCTTTCTGCGGGTCATCTACCTTCACAATAACCAGTCTCTTATCTCCATCACCACCAGTCATTTCATTAACGGTTTTAATACCAACAAGTTTCCCCTGTTGAATGATAGCGACGCGGTCACACATTAACTGCATTTCAGACAGTAAATGGCTCGAAACAAGTACTGAAGTGCCTTGCCGGGCTAACCGATTTAAAAACTCCCGAAATTGATAGATGCCTTCGGGATCAAGTCCATTCGTAGGTTCATCCAAAATCAACAGGGGCGGTTTGTGAATAATCGCCTGTGCTAATCCTAAGCGCTGACGCATACCCAAGGAATAGGTCTTCACCTTTTTATGAATAGCATGTTGTAAATCCACAAGTTCTATTACTTCCTGGATCCGCTGCTTTGATATCTTTGTTCGTGCGATACGGGAAAACTGCATAAGATTTTGATAGCCTGTTAAAAACGTATACATTTCTGGATTTTCAACAATGGCTCCAACATTTTTCATTGCTTTGATTGGTTCTTTATTAGTATTGATATTGTTGATTACGACACTCCCCTCTGTTTTTGATGCCAAGCCGACAATCATACGTATCACTGTTGTTTTACCTGTACCATTCGGCCCCAACAGTCCAAAGATTTCACCTTTATTCACTGTTATGGATAAATCCTGCACAACTTCTGATTGTCCGAATTTCTTTGTTAAATGTTCAATTTTTAATACCTCGTGCTCTCTCAATTTCTCACACCACCTTCATTAAAGGTCTTTTTTTGCATAAATGGAATTTGCCATACTGTAGGACAAAACATAGAAAGCCATACAAATGATCAGAACGATTGAAAATACGACTTGATTTGGGGTAGAAAGCATATAAATAAATGGCCTCAGAAACATTAATACAACAACAAAAGCAAAGGTGGAAACATATGTAGCAACCATACCAAATGCAAAATAAACAGGATAAAAAATCGCTAACATAAATAATACAGTCATCATACTAACTAATACTATAAAAACGGAAAATGATACTGTGTTTTCGGTTATTATCGTAAAGGGCAATTTCATAACAAAGGCTGCGGCGTAACCTATGACACCAAATATAAAGCCTTCTAGATATTTCACCTTCACGATATCAATTCGCCTATTGGGTAAGCTGTTCAGAAATGTACGGCTTTCATTCTTATCTTCGTACTGGGCGATGTTTATCACCAAAAAAATCGCAATCAAAGCAGCCGCAAAAGAAATCGGTTGATCGCTTGTATTCATAATAAAACCAAACAATAAGACAATAACGAGAGGTTCGATTCTATATAACAAACGGAAGTCTTTTTTAATCAATTGACCCATGCTCTACCCCCCTTTTACCATAGTAAAACACAATATCTTCAAGCGTTGCGCTTTCAACCATAATCTGAGAATCCTGTATATTTTTGAACTCATCAGCCTTATTTGTGAGCGCTTTAAAACCATAATTGGTTTTACGATTCCCAATGAGGTGTTCCCTAAGCTCAGATGACAAACTTTGTTTCGGTCCTTTGATCACTGCATAGGTATTTAATATCTCGTCTTTTGCATCGCTAAAGATAATTTCGCCCTGATTGATATACGTAATAAAATCGGCAATCTGATCCAGCTCGGACGTAATGTGTGTTGAAAACAAAATCGTCTTCTCCCTGTCAATAATACCATCTAAAATTTCCAGTAATTCACGTCTAAAAAGTGGATCCAGCCCAGAGGTAGGTTCATCAAGAAGAATAAATTCCGCATTATGTGATAAGGCAACTGCTAACGAAAATTTCATTTTCATTCCTCTTGAGAGTTTTTGCAGCTGTTTATTGGCCGGCAATTCAAAAAGGTTTCGGTAAGATTGAAATTCTTGTTCATTCCATGATGGATAAAAAGGAGCAATAATATTTTTCATATTTTTTACGGTTTGGTCCTGGTAGAAGCCGGGGTTATCATATACAAATCCAATCTTTTTTTTAATGTCCTTCTCATATTGTTTGTATCCTTTTCCAAAAATTTTAATGGAGCCAGAAGTTGGCAATGTTAAATTCATAATGCACTTAATAAGTGTTGTTTTCCCGGCACCATTAGGTCCAACTAGTCCCATGATGGAACCTTTTGGGATATCCAGCGAAATATTTCTCAATTGAAAGTCACGATAATGTTTCGTTACATTTCTCAGCTCTACAATACTTTCCATCTATGATTCCTCCCCAACAAGCAGGTCAATCGTTTCTTGTATCTCTTTGGAGGACAACCCAGTCCATTTCCCTTCTCTAATCACTTCTCCCAATCTTCGCATAAACTTATTTATAATTTGATCTCTTACCCAGTCTGCATCATGTTCTGCAATAAAAGACCCTTTTCCAATCCGAGACACAATAAACCCTTCTCCTTCTAACTCTTCGTATGCCCGCTTCACCGTAATAACACTGATATCCAAATTCCCTGCCATATCCCGAATGGAAGGGAGAGCATCTTGAGGTTTTAGTTCCTGCTGAAAGACAGCCTGAATAATCTGTTTTTTGATCTGCAGGTAAATGGGTTCTTTGTTATTATCTATAATTAGAATATCCATCAAAATGTCCTCCCTGATTCGTTATATGTTTCTTCTGATTATTAACCAATAAACCAATCCCACAACGATCGTAATAGACATTAATGTTGTAATAAAAACCCTTAATAAAACGTAATCGATTGATTGCCACCCTGTTATAAAGACAATCAACGATAGCCCTATAAATAGCAAGGTAAATAAGAAACTATATAATTTGTACCCCATATACTGAGCTCTCTCGTCTTGGCCTTCTTTACTTACCATAGCTACAAGGATAATAAAGGCAAGAAGAGCAACAACGGATAGTCCGTTTGTGAGGCTTATTAATGTTTGCATTATGATTCTCCTCCTTCAGGTATGTGATATTGAAAGACTTCATCTATTCCTACACCAAAAACATTTGCAATTTCAAAAGCTAATGTTAAAGACGGGGTATATTTATTTTTCTCAATTGATAGGATTGTTTGTCTGCTAACTCCCGCCTTTTTGGCTAGATCCTTTTGAGTCATTTTTTTTTCTGCTCTTAAAACTGTAATTCGATTCGATAATTGACCATCTTGTTTGTTTTCCAATTTTTGAATCACCTCTACAAGTTAAGTAAAGCATATTTTATATTGTAAAACAAAGGCGACGAAAAGTAAAGTGTGTTTTACCTATTGTAAAATAAATATTACTTTAAGTAAAGTCCTTTTGTCATTTTTTAAAGATAAAAAAGCATAAATTGATGACTGCCACAGTACCTGTCGATGTGGTATTTTTAATCTATGCGAGAAAACATCTTAAAACTGATTTTCTTTGATAAAAATTAGCATTGGGAGTCATTTAAAAAGCAAGATGTAGAGCGGATCCGTTCCATCGTCATCAAGGAGGTCGAAGGTTTCGTGAATGTAGGGTATGAAAAAGGATTTAAGCTCCTTGTTTGTGAAGACTGGCATGATGGGCTATTGGTATGAAAGTATTTCTGCGGCGATACAAAAAGCCCGCCTCCTCAGTAGGCGAGCCATTATTGTGATATATAACTGCATTAGGTGCCTGTTGACGCTTGAATGGACTCCGGGCTTTGTAATTTTGTCACCGAAGGAAGATATCTAGGTGCGTATTGATTAAGCATACCGTAACCGTATCCGGCAAGCCCGGTCATTAATCCAAACGTTTCGGCACCCCTGGAACTTCCTTTATCCCATCCCTTTTCATGAATAGTTTTGAAGACTTGTTGCGCTGCGGACTTAATCTTTCTTTTAACCGTTTCGTCATTAAGTATTTCAGCTGCTGATTCAAGAATTTCAATTTGTCCAAAATCACCATGACAAAGAGAATGATTGCTACCAAAGCCTTCATTCAGCGTGGTTTTCAACGCCCTTTTAATTTCAAAATCGATTTCCGTATCGTGATAGCCGGCTTGTTGTAACATGAGGCGACTTAACAAGATTCCCGGAGCACCGTGACACCAGGCTACATTAAAGTCATCTTCGCCATATTTCTTGCGCCAGTTTTTTGCGCTCTCAACATAGTTGCCCCGTTCAAAGGCAAGCGCTTGTTGTATCGTAGTATGAAGTGATCGACGACCTGTAATCGCATAGAGTCGCCCTAACATCGCGGCAATCCCTGAAGTTCCATGGGCAAACCCTGTATAGAGGTGATGAGTCATTGTAGAACGCCAGGCAATTCCGTCCCCAATAGGCTCAGATTTTTCAATTATTTTTTCAGCACATTGTTCAGCACCTTGAAGTGCAATCGGGTCCCCATTTGTCTCATAAATAGACAGAAAGATACCTAGTGTACCGGCTAGACCACCCACGACATCTGACTCTTTTGTATCAGGGATGCGTGCAATGAGCTTTTCCATACCTTCGTTCACTTCCTTTCGAAGGCTGTTATCATCCCATAGATTGGCCAGGTGATTTAATGCGTAAATACACCCCCTACGCCCTCAAATGCTCCAATGTTAAAGTGTTCATCTGTATTTAATTGATGAAACGCCTTTCGAACCGAAACCAATGTTGTATAAGCGGTTTGTTTAAAATCTTCACGGCCAGTCAGTTCGCTTAAATAGGCAAAGAACAAGGCAACACCGGCATTTCCGTTATACAAGTCAAGTCCCGCGGGAATAATCCGCCACCTCAGCTCATCAGACCCCTCTACCACTGTACTGATCCAGCAATAATCGGTCTCTCCTTCATTGTTTCCAGCAATGACTTTGGAAAGAATATAATCCCCTATACGTTCAGCTTCCTTGAGAAAGTATGGATTGAAAAAATACGGATCAGCAGGTTTTGATAGGTCGACTTCTGAATTTTCCATATCATGACGGGCATTTCCGGCCAGAACAGACATATGTATTACATTGATTTGAGCATCACAATCTTTATTTGAAAGCTGGTCAATTTTCTTCATTACACGTTCAAAAGCACTTTCCTCAAAGTAGTCAGCGATTAGACTGCCCTCACTGGAATAGAGATGAGGCTCTCCTATCTTAGTATAAAAGTAAGGGATGTCACCGAGCAGCATCTCGCTTTTTTCAAACTGAACTGCCCTCTCAAACTCTTTTTTATCCGGGGTATTGATATTTAACCGATGTAAAAAAATGTCCCGAGCCAAACTATTCCTAAGAAAATCAGGATGATAGCTATGGTCCATTAAACGACCGTATTGATTGGTTGGCCGAAGGATGAAGCGGGCATTCACATCAAAAAAAGAGGTTAAATATTGCTTCACAGCGTCTTTGTTGTCAGCCATCCATCTATAACATTCATCAAAACCTGTTTTAATCTCGTCGAGATAATCTACAATATTTACATCTTCACCCTTTAATTTCGGGTTGTTTTTTTCAGAACTCATCTGAAAATAGTCTTTCTCTATCTTCATCCGGTCTGACTGCTTCTGTACAATTTGTGAGACCTTAAATGGTGAAGATTGCTTATCCTTACCTCCTAACCCGCTAAGATCAACCCCCTTATTTTCATCGTTTCCTGCAAAATACAGTTGAACTGGCAAAATACCGGTTGACTTTACGGAACGCTCAAGTACTTGTGATGCTTTTTCTACAGCTGTAACAGCTTTCATCGATGGATGTACAGCCTGATGAAAAAGAGGCTCAAGATCAATCGGAATCGGGTATTCGTGATGAGCAATCAAGTTTTCATAATGAAAATCTACCGCATCTAATACATATAAAAGCGCGAGTAAACCGCCCATTCTCACATAAAACCGTTGAAGAGCTTCAAGACTGTAACAATCACTATAACTAATAAATTCAGCCCACCCATAGTTCCTTTTTTCTATTACTTTAAACTCGTAGAAATCGTATGTTGTGGCGTTCTGAAGATTCAACCAATGCACAAGCCTTTGATACCGGGTGTCGATGGCTAAAGAGCGGGGTTTGTAAACAATTTTGCCATGTTCGAATTCAATGAGAGCTACCCCTTTCCCCTTCTGGTGGGCATCTCCTAGGCCGAGGCCAATATTAGTTATTTCGCCAAGATCACAACCATTGTTTAACTCGTTCGTTAAAGACTCCCGATCCTCATCCACACGTGTGAAAATTTCCCCTACATGGGTAGCCCAGTAGCCAACCTTCGTTAAGATCAGGCGAACGAGCGCCGGATATTCAGTATATAAGTTATTTAAATATTCGTTGTCCTTTAAGAGTGTTTCGGCGTAATAGGTATAACCTTCTTCGGATGTTTCACCCTGAAGTTGATTAGAAACCCTTGCCACGTTTAATTCAAGAATTAGTGTTTTGTGACTAATTTGAAATAATGTTTGCGTTAAATGATTCAGAGGATCTGTTAGAAGGGAAAGTTTCAGGTTTTTGTGGCCCAATGTTTGGGATAATTCTTTCATAGCGAGTTTTAAAAAAGGTTTAAAAAAATTAAAAAAAGGAACTTGTTTTTCATTCGATTTTACTAACGATTTCGGTAATATGACTGGCTTCCATGTTTGTTGGAAAAAATCACGGCTTAGTCTCCCCCATTCATCATTATGCATATCGATTGAAAAATCTTCTTCATAGAGTGAGTTAAGATAATGACTGTTGATATCAGACAAAGAGTGTAACGACTGATTCAGTACCCTTCTATCTTGATTAAAGTACTTTTCCCAATAACCAACTAAATCAGAGTCAGGACATGCATCTAATTTCGAATATAATCGTTCGTTGATAAATGCCGCATACTTCAATTCTTCAGGAATCATGTCATTCCCCCTCTCCAAAACAAACTTCAGTTAAATTTAGGCATTCTATTTTACCATTGGTAAAAGGATACACAAGAGAACTAACGAAGACTCTGATTCCACTTCGAGAACGAAGGGAAGCGAGCCTTCGCTTCATCCTAATTCAGATCAATTAATTACAATTCGGTTGGCACTCAACGGTCGCTGTACATAAGTGGCCATCATTCCCCATCGCAGGACTGATCCAATGACAAGTGGAATATGTGAGTGCCGTTTGTGGATCTACATCGCCACCAGCAATGTAAAGTTCCTCCTCACTTACTTCATCCAGAACGTTACCCACCGGGCTGGTCACATCAGCCACTTTCTCACGATAGATCGGGTCCTTCCAAGAACGGACGATTTTATTTTTACTCATTTTCGTCACCCCTTTCGTGAAATTTGAAATCTAGCTGAAAACCTGTATACAAACTTAACTCTAGTTAACCAGAGTAGAAAAGTCAAGAACATTTTTAAAATTTTTTTATATTTTTTTAAACTGAATGTTAAAAATGTAATAAATTGAAATACTTTTAAAAATACTATTGATTTTCTGTATATTAATTGTTTATAATGTACCTGTTCAATCGATCGATTGGAAAATAATAGTTTTGAAAGGGGGAATATTATGTCCTCTGATGAAAAAATTAGGTCATTGAGAGATTCAGAATTGCGTCAAAGCATTGATGAGTTTGATCACCCGGCAGGCTTGGTTGAAGAAGATGAACTTAAACAAATGGCAGGTGCAGGAGACGTGGATCCTCAAACGACACCGTCTTCCGTAGCCTGTGGAATCGCAGTATCAGCCCTTTTTTGCCCAACAACGAAGTGTACAAGCCAGTGCTAATCATACTTTAGTAATGACAATTAAGAACACGACATAGGAAATGCTCTCTAACAATTAACATATATTATCAATTGTCATATTGTTAGAGAGCATTTTACTCTTTGACTAAGTACAAGGGGGACAAAAATGGAAAAGATGTTACACCAACATTGCTCATTTTCAAAGGGGACATATTTACATGAAAGACAACCTCAAAGAACCAACTGGGATAACCCTCCACTACAAATATATGAAAATTGGCGAGAGTCGGGGGGTTTACGTATGAAGCACTTGCATTTCGATTATCTAGCAGTAAACTAACAATTGATGCATTTAAACAACTTCTTCGAGAAAAAGATAATCCGCTGTTACAGCAAAAACTTGATTGGATGGGGACATTACAAACTATTCTTAATCAACCGGGACATACATTAACTACTGAAGAAATCAATAATTTACTCGGGGAATCAGTGTTTGGTTATTTTTATTTACCTTTTTTAGACTATGCTAATAGCCTTATTATTGATTTTAACGAGAAATTTGCTAAAGACACTGAAACGCCTCGTATAGATTATTCTTCTATTCGCTTATCTATTTTATCCACGTTGGTTCAGCAACTTAGTATGTTGGGCGGCCGATCCCTGATTCAAGAACTGCATATTGCAAAATTGAGTAATCAGTTAGAAGGAGAAACGCCTGAGGCACGTTATCGTTTCTTTAACGAGCAAAAATTAACGGATAATATCTTTATAAATGAGATTCTTTCAACTTATCCCGTCTTAGCGCGCCTTCTTGTTGAGGGAACAAAGAAGTGTATCCGTTCTCATACAGAGGCCCTAGAGCGTTTTATAAAGGATGCTTACATCATTGAAAATGTCTTTTTCTCAAAAAAGCCTTTAACACTTAAAAGTTTACAGTCTGGTGTAGGAGATTTGCACCAAGAGGGGCGAAGCGTGATCATTTTTTCTTTTGAAGATGAAAAAAAGTTAGTGTATAAGCCACGCTCATTACATATCGATCAACATTTCAGCGATTTACTGACTTGGGTTAATGAAAAAGATCCAATCTTTTCACTTAAAGCACCACAAACAGTTGCCCGTAGTCATTATGGTTGGCAAGAGTTTATTCCGCAAACGCCGTGTAGCAGTCAAAAAGATATCAAGCGCTTTTATTTTCGGCAAGGAGGTTACGTTGCATTATTATATTTGTTGGGATCAAAAGACTTTCATCATGAGAATATTATAGCTGCTGGTTCCCACCCGATCATCATCGATTTAGAAACACTATTTAACAACCACGATGAAATGCACTCTGGTAGTGCAATTGTAGAAGAATTTAGCCAATCAGTATTAGGCTCCTTAATGTTACCAGCCAGTGTATCGGTAAAAGGAAATATTGACTTTGATTTAAGTGCATTGGGTGGATCAGGCGGTCAAAAATCAAAGACCCTCACTTCATGGAAACTTGAACATCCCGAAACGGATGATATGCGGCTTGTAAAAGCCCCTGTGTTTTCCATTGAAAGTCAAAATCGTCCCAGTATTCAGGGTAACCCTGTTAATGCCGCTGATTACACAAGAAATGTTGAAGCCGGTTTCCGCCGAATGTACGCACTTTTACTTCGTCACAGAAAAAAACTAATACACCCCTCCGGGCCTCTTTATCGGTTTTCGAAAGTTCAAGTTCGGCATGTTGTACGACCAACGCAAACTTATGCAAATTTTTTAGAGGCAAGTATACATCCAGATTATTTAAAGGATGGTTTGAAACGTGAACAGCTTTTTGATTTCCTATGGCAGATTATCAAATCCTTTCCAAAGTACAAACGAATCATTCACAGTGAATGCCAAGATTTATTAAAACATGACATCCCCTATTTTACGTTTCAATTTAACAGCCGAGATATTGTCAACAGTAAGGGTGAAATTATTCATGATTTTTATGAAAGGTCCAGTTTGGAATTGGTACTAGAACGCTGCAAAAAATTGAGTTTAGAGGACTGTGAAAAACAACAACGCTATATTCGTATGTCTCTGTCCACTCTTTTAGACGAATCCTGGGAATCTGAAAATAAGCCATTCCCAATGAAAACCAATGCTTATACAGATCAATTAACTTTTTTAGAAGTAGCCAAAAAAATTGGTAATTATATAGCTAAAGATGTGATATGCACAGATGATGATGAAAATATAAATTGGCTTAGTGTAACTTTAGATGGAGAGGACAAACTGACTTTTGCGCCTTTAAAGGAGGATCTCTACAGCGGCCTCTCTGGATTTGCACTTTTTTTCGGTCAATTAGCTCATGAAACTGAGGAACCAAAGTATAAAAGTCTGGCACAAGGGATTTTGAACAGCGCTTTAAATATTGCAGATAACAGGACAGAGTCTATGAGCCTTTCCGCTTTTTATGGTTTCGGTGCTATTACCTATACAACGGCTTATCTAGGTAGTCTATGGGAACGGGATGACCTAATTGATAAAGCCTTAAATTATCTTAAACGAATTGAAAAAAAAATCGGAAAGACTTCTAAAAATGACTTTTTAGGAGGTGAAGCCGGCGCCATTATTGTATGTTTACGAATTCATGAAATTATCCCTGACAGTCATGCATTGAACATAGCAATAAAATGTGGGGATTACCTAGAAAAAATGCTTTTATCGCCTGATAACAAGGAACAAATGTGGGCGGGTCTTTCACATGGTGCCTCCGGCTATGCTTGGCCAATGATCGAATTAGGTATTACAGTAAATGAAGATCGATTTCTAAATGCGGGCTTTAACTTATTAAACTATGAACGAACCTTGTATATTCCCGAGAAGAAAAATTGGAGCGACCTTCGAAAGAAAAATACAAAGGAACCAAGTCCGGCTTACTGGTGTCACGGAGCTCCCGGCATAGCATTGGCTCGTCTTAATATTTTGAAAGTGATGGAAAATGAACAAGCAAATCAAGAACTTGCAACCGCAATTGAAACGACTTTTAACTATGGATTTAACACAAGTCATTCTCTCTGTCATGGTGATTTCGGCAACCTTGATATCTTATTGTCTATTGCTTCCTATAAACAAGATGATGAACTCACAGAACGAATTATGCAATTAAGCACAAGTGTTTTACAACAGGGGCTGAACTTGGGCTGGAGGCATGGTCTGCACCCAAAAGCCGAAGTTCATGGGTTTATGCTGGGCGCTTCCGGTATTGGTTATGCCCTGCTTCGTCTATGGAATCACAACGTGCCTTCTGTGTTAAATCTTGAATTACCATGTAATTCCAAAAGGACTGATAATGTATGAAACCTCATGAAGCGAAACATCGCCGAAGGGTTCCATTTATTGAACAAATGCAACAAACAGAGTGTGGACTGTGTTGCATGGCTATGCTTATGTCTTATTATAAAAGTTCAATCTCCCTCTACGACATGCGTGAAATTGCAGGAAGCGGTCGTGACGGAACCACACTAAAACAATTATCTAACCTGGCCAATCACCTTAATTTTGGTGCCAACTGGTATAAAGTTGCACACGACCGCTTACACGAATTAGACAATCCCTCTATTTTATTTTGGGACGACAGACATTATGTTGTCTTAGAGAAGGTTACGAAGTCTGCTTTTATTATCGTGGATCCCGCCATGGGTCGACAAAAATTGCGTAACGATCAATTCATTGAGTCTTACACCGGATATTTATTAGCCATTACTCCAAATGAAAACTTCAAGCGTAAAAAAGCTAAAAGTGTTTGGATGCCCTTTATAAAAATCTTATGGGAAAAACCAAAATTATTGGCAAGTGTGCTTGCCGTAACGATTGTCTTACAGATTCTGACACTTGGTGTACCTATGCTTATTCAACGCATCATTGATGGTGTAATCATGCCCGCTCGTGAAAACTTACTGGATATCTTTTTGATAGGAATTATCCTACTGGTTTTGTTCCAGACAAGTTTTAATTTTATAAAGGGAAAGTTGTTGATAACTTTGCACAACTTTCTAGACCACCAGATGATGACACGATTTTTCAAGCACATATTGAGTTTGCCCTTTCAATTCTTCCAACTTCGTTCATTCGGAGACTTGTTGTTTCGGGCAAGCAGCTTACGTACAATCCGTAATTTATTGGCGGACCAGTTGATTAAAGGTATACTGGATATCGGACTCTTATTGATTATACTAGTTTATATGTTCAGCAAATCAGTTTTGATGACGACCTGGGTTGTATTAATCAGCTCACTAAGTGCCTTACTCGTCGTTTTAAGCAGGCGTCTAATGACCGAGGTGAACCAGGAGGAAATTACCAGGCACACCAACCTTCAAGGATTACAAACTGAGGTTTTCTACGGCATTTTCGGCATTAAAACAGCAGGTACCGAAAAGGCCACTTATCACAAGTGGAATCAAATGTTCAAAGAGTTACTAGCCGCTTATCGTAAGAAGGAAACAGTATTGAACTACGTAAATACAGCAGACAGTGCATTGAAACTATTAGCCCCCCTTGTTGTTCTTTGGTTAGGGGCCAAGCTCGTTTTCGGTGGCTCAATCACATTAGGGGTCTGGTTGCTTTTCATGCGCTGGCGAATCAATTCTTTTCTCTCACTAGTTCAATTGTGCAAACAGGTAACTCGTTCATCTTAACAGATTCTTATTTACGCAGGGTTCAAGACGTTTTGGATGCCCCCCAGGAGCATGAGCCGGAAAAACCTGTTAAACTCCGGGAATTAAAAGGAGACATTGAATTAAAACAGGTCAGTTTAGCCTACACCAAATACAGTGATTCTGTCATCAAGAATATCTCACTAAAAGTTAAACCTGGTCAAAAGGTAGCGGTAATCGGCAAATCTGGAGCTGGTAAAAGTACGCTGGCCCGGTTAATATTAGGCCTCTATCAACCATCAGAAGGAGAGATTTATTATGACGGGTACAACCTGATGGATTTAGACAAACCGACGTTCCGAAAACAAATAGGGGTTGTGCCGCAGGATGTAAGTTTATTTAACCGCTCCGTTAAGGAAAATATCACGACTCATAAACCCGATGCAACAATGGATGAAATTATCGAGGCAGCTAAGGTTACACAAATTCATGAAGAAATTATGAAAATGCCGATGCAGTATCATACGATCATTTCTGAAATGGGGATGAATATTTCCGGAGGTCAGCGTCAAAGATTAGCTCTAGCACGCGCGTTAGTTCACAAACCATCTATCCTTGTTTTGGATGAAGCTACTAGTTCGCTTGATCATGTGAACGAACAAAAAATCGATACATACCTTTCAAGTATAAACTGTACCCGTGTCGTGATTTCGCATCGTTTAACTTCTCTGGTCAATTCAGATTTGATTCTCGTTCTGGATAAAGGGAAAATTATCGAACATGGTACTCATGAAGGATTGCTTAGCTCCGAAGGCTTCTATAGTGAGTATTATCGAAAACAAGTTGAATATGAAAAGCAACATTCGTTAGAAATCGCATATTGAGGAGGGATTATATGGCATTTTTATTATTTGTCACCATTACAATATGAAAAAATATATATTCAGCAGCTAAAGACAACTGCTTAAAGGAACTTTAGTACCCTCTCAAGTAATGAATGGGTAATTACCCATTCATTACTTGAGAGGCGCAAGCGAAGCGCGGTAGAGTATGTAGGGATATTTAACATTTTATGCGTCCAATTTCTTGACATAGATCCAAGTTGGACCTATCAAGAAATCGGTCACTTTTAACATTACTTTTAAAATATCTTGTTCAACAATCTGGCCCGATTGTTGAACAAAGTTTGAAACCCAAAATGTTCAATTTAAGACCATTTTATTACAATCTTTAGATTTATTTTAACATAAATATCCAGATTCCTGGTTAAATTTTCAAAATTCACCTCCCTTTGCATAATATACGCTAAATAGCATTTAAATTAAAAGGTATCTTAGCAAAGAAATTATGACCCGTATTAGCAGTACTTTTAGGGCAATCACAATATTTATTGTCATTTAGTTATTTATGGTGTAATAAGGTTGATAAAATGTTGAGTAATTTATCAAAATATTGTCATACCTAAAAAATAGCGTACTAAATGTTATGTGATTTAGTACGCTAAATGTATTGTGTTTTTATTTTTTCTCCACCGTAAGTGAACTGCTTACTCTCACATTGAGGGCATCCCTTTTATTACCAGTCCGTGTGATCATTTAAAAAGGCATTAACTTTATCAATATATGTTTCTTTCGCGACAACATAGGGCTCGCCATGATTGGCGCCGTCGACTGTCATGAGTTCCGCTTCACTCTTGGTATTTTCATATAATTCTTCCGACATGCGTGTGGGTACAAATGTATCAGCATTGCCATGAATATACAAAATCGGAATCTCTGCTTTTTTAACCTGATCCAAAGCAGAGGCTTCTGAAAGTGAATAGCCTGCGCGAATATTTGTCACAACACTGGTGGACGGTAGAAACGGAAATGATGGCAGATTAAACATCCGATCCATCTGATAGGAAAATAGATCATACACGCTCGTATATGGACTGTCTGCAATCACAGCCTTTACATTATCAGGCAGGTCTTCCCCGGCTGTCATAAGCATCGTCGCCGCCCCCATTGAAACACCATGCAAAATAATCTCCGTATCTTCACCATATGTTTCAATTATCCGGTCAATCCAGGCGGTATAATCATGGCGATCATGCCAGCCAAAGCCAATATAATCGCCGCCGCTTGCCCCATGACCGCGTGCATCGGCCGTGAAAATATTGTAACCCTTCTGTTCATGATAATACTCGCCATATAAGCCCATATCCATTGCATTACCCAGATAACCATGGGCCATTACAACGACTTTATTCGATGGTTTTTCCGCTTCCAGAAAATACCCTTTCAGCTCCAGGTTATCCTCCGATTCCATGGTCCATTCCTCAAACTCCTGCTCATCAACCCACTTTCGCCAATCACCTTCCAGAAGAACATCCATTGTTTCCGCGGATACTTCCAGATCCTCATTCCCATTCAGAAAATCTTTTTCACCGCGTTCAATCGCCAAGCTATAAAAATAAAAACTTGCAATAATATTTATAATTAACAGGAGACTTAAAATCCCGATTCCTATGCGTATCCAAGTCTTGCGTTTCACGTTCCATCTCCTCTCTCTAATCTTTGAGTCTATCTTTATTATACAAAAAATCACGACCAATTTGGCAATTCATCGCATGGTACTTCTTAGGAAATGACGAAAAAATAAGAAAAATTGTTCTTTCAAGTTATCTTCTATGCATAAATGATCTATAATATAGTCAGAATCGTCATTTAAATACTTTTCATAAAGGAGAAAGACATGAAGCACACTTATCTATTGACAGGCTATCCCGGATTTCTCGCAACAAATCTCATAAAACAACTCGTTCATGATCACGGCCAAAAAATAAGCCACATTTATGTACTGGTTCTGCCGGACCTCCAGAGAAAAGCAGCCGATGAAATCCGGCTTCTTGCGGGAACCAGCGGAATCAGCCCTGATACCTTTTCGATTGTGCCGGGGGATATTACAAAAGAGGAGCTCGGAATAGCCAGTGACACAAATCGTCAGCTTAAAAAATCGATTACACACGTCTTTCACCTGGCTGCCATTTATGACCTAGCTGTCTCAAAAGAACTGGCATATAAGGTGAATGTTACAGGAACCCGAAACATGAACAACTGGGTCAAAAAACTGGATAGCCTTATGCGATATGTTTATTTCAGTACTGCGTATGTCTCGGGTACGCGTGAAGGGAAAATTTTTGAAACTGAACTTTCAGAAGGGCAATCTTTCAAAAATCATTACGAAGAAACAAAATATGATGCAGAAATACTCGTAGAGGATCTTAAACCGGATATTCCGACTACGATCCTAAGACCTGGTATTGTCAGAGGACATTCACAAACCGGTGACACACTCAAGTTCGACGGCATTTACTTCCTTTTGAACATGTTCGAGGCTTTATCACGTCTACCGATTATACCATATATCGGCGAAGGGCAGCCAGAAGGTAATTTCGTGCCATACGATTACGTACTGAAGGCTTCAAGTTATCTGACGATGCACCCAGCCGGAGAAGGGAAGACATACCATCTGACGGACCCGAACCCCTATACGATGCATGACATATACACGATAATAGCTCAGAAATATCTTGGAAAAACACCAAAAGGAATCATTCCACTCGCATGGTCCAAAAAGTCGTTAACTGCCACTCCACTCAGGAACTGGCTCAGAGTGGAACAGGAAGCAATGAATTATTTTACAATTAATGCAAGTTTTGACAGCTCAATGGCGACATCGGATTTAGCAGGATCAGGCATTGTCTGTCCCGACTTCATAGACACCCTTGACCCTATGATTCAATTCTACCGGAAATATAAACATGACAGGCGTAAACACATAGCAGTCTTATAATGTCTCCTTGCAGTTGAAGGAAAAGCCGCCCGTAAGCAAAAGCGTGCGGCTTTAAAATTCTCTGATCCTGCGATGTGGTATAAGGCCATTCATACCTCGAAAGATGTCCTGTTTAACTAAAAGATTACACCTCTCCGCTACCTTTACCAGTATTATCCAGCTCGCGCAAATCCTCATCACCAAGCCGGTCGGTCCTCAACTGGCCGATAAACAGCATTAATGAACGCTTGTTAATCCAGTTTGTTCCCCACACATCATTATTGTTAAGCATGGTCCCCATCAGCCAAATGCGCCTTGCTGTAATAAACAGGGGCAAGCTTTTCATCTCAGCTCCGGAAAGGTTACGTTCTGCCAAATATCCTTGCAGAAATGCATCCCAACATTCTTCTTCCAAGCTCCGGTAATTATTTTTTAAATTCCACCAGGAGACAGCGATATCATAACCTCGATACCCAACCGCACAGCTATCGAAATCAAAAACTGAAATAGTGTCATCATGAATATGCATATTATGGTTATGAAAATCCCCGTGGCAAAAGCCTTTTTCAAGGTCAAGTTCCGCTAAATCAGCTTTCGTATTTTCCACAACCGTTTTAAAAATCCGAAGAGCATCAGCATCCATATACTTTTCGATCACGGGTGAAATAACTGCTTCCGGTTCATCAAGCAAATGGTTTGTGTCAAGTTCAAATCCCCGTTCATGCTCCGGAGATAAATCGGATGACAAGCGGTGCAACCGACCAAGAGTCCCGCCAATAACTTCCGAATTAGCAGCATTGATCTCTGGCCGATCGCCTTCAGTATAGGAAAACAGCACACCATAACGTTTTCCTTCAGGCGCTTCGAGTTCATTGATCAACTGCCCATTCTTCTTCTGAATCGGATAAGAGACAGCAAAATCCTGCTCATGCAAATGAAGAAGCGCCTGCAATTCGAATGAAATGGCACTATAATCGCGCCAGCCCGCACGATAAAGCCTGAAAATGTACATCTCTTTCTTTTCATCCATAACGAAATATGTATCATTTAAACCCTTCGCCAAATATTCACAATGGATATCGCCCGAAAGATCATAATTCGTAAGAATATGCTTGATTGTTTCCGGATCGACTAATGAGTGCTTGATAGTGATTTGCAAAATACGATTCCTCCAACAGATTACAATTCTTGCATCCTGCTTAACTTAAGGCTGTTTTCTAAAATATTGTTGTTTTTGACATAAATCCATAAAGTGAAACTCCATTCAGCGGAGCGTACTTTTCCGCTGAATGTTAGTTGAACAAAATCGGGCATTTAGGGTCAGTTAGCCGCCATAATTTGGCGGTTTTACTGACCCTTAGATCAAAAGGCCCTAACTTATTCGCATAATCATATACTCTTCATCATAATACTTGCCGCCTAATTTGACAGCTCGTCTATGCCTGCCCAGGGGCACAAATCCCATCGCGTAAAAAAGACTTTCTGATGTGGTGCGCTTAATGATGACAGACAGAAAAATTTGCTCCACACCCTCCAGCGATTTCG
This sequence comes from Lentibacillus amyloliquefaciens, assembly GCF_001307805.1. Classification (GTDB taxonomy): domain Bacteria; phylum Bacillota; class Bacilli; order Bacillales; family Amphibacillaceae; genus Lentibacillus; species Lentibacillus amyloliquefaciens. The sequence goes on from NZ_CP013862.1 coordinate 1,881,927, forward strand.
CATAATCAATAGCTGTGTGCATCAGTTTTTTGCCAGTTCCGCTTTCACGGTTATAAGGGGTGACATAAAGCCCCCATATGATCGTACGGTGAGCCGTTTTCTTTTTGGTTTCCTGTTCAAGTGTTACAACACCCACCAAATCATCCGCTTCAAAAGCACCGAATGTATGAATGTTTTCCGATTGAAATCTTACTTTATACTTTTCAGTGGCATCAGCCTGCACTTCATCATAACTTGCCGGAAATGCTGCAGGACTGTTGAGCAAGGCCTCGAGTCGCAAGTTCTTATATGTCGCTGCGTCATCAGCTTCCAGCAATCGTATGTCGATCATCATCATCCCCTTATCCGATCATATTATTTAAGCTTGGACTTGCTATGATTATATGACCGACATGCCGGAATTCATGAATGAACATATGACGCAAAAACTGCTCCTTCCCTGAAGAATAGCAGTTTTTAAGCTAAGCCGAAATTTTATTTTTCTTCATAAGCCCCATATTCTTCGCCATAATAGCGGTTATAGCGCGTCTTAAACTTCTGAAAAAGAAATACGGTTATAACCTTCAGGATGGCATAGCCCGGGATACCTAAAATAACACCGATGACACCGAACAAGTTCCCCGCAACCAACAGGACAATGATGATGGTAAGCGGATGAACCTGCATTGTTTTGCCCATGACGTTAGGTGATACAAAATTCCCTTCCAGAAACTGTACCGCGGCCCAGACAATCCCTAGCTTAAGGAGCATAACCGGTGAATCAACAATCGCAATGATAATCGCCGGCGTAATCGCAATCGTCGGCCCGATATACGGCACGACACTGGTTACGGCAGCTATAATAGCAAGCGTAATCGCATAATCCAGACCGATGATCAAGTAACCGATATACAACAGAATACCGATACACGAAGCAACGATGATCTGTCCCTGAATATAGGAACCGACCTGAACATCCATATTATGCAAGATTTGATTGACTTCTCCCCGATATTTAGGCGGCAGCAATTTCAGGCAAAATTGTTTAAAACGAACCCCGTCCTTTAACATAAAGAATAAAATAAACGGAAATGTGATGATGGCAACGACCGCACTTGTAATAGTACTGGCAACGTTTTGAACCCCTTCCATTGCACCTCCAAGACGTTCGGTAATCATGGTGGTCAAGTCGCTCAAATTCGAGGTGAACCAGACATAACCCTGTTCATAATAAGGGGCAAGAAAGGAATTTTGGATCCAATTCTCAATTCCTTCGCCCATTTGCTGCAAGTAAGTCGGAAATCGGGATGCCAAATCTTTCACCTGTGTCTCAATTGCCGGGGCCATCAGCAAAATCAGTCCGGTCAGCAGTCCGCTAATCCCCAGAATGATTATAATAATGCCCCAGATGCGATGAATATGTAAACGTTCCAACAGATCAACAATCGGGTTCAATAAATAGAAGGCAACAAACGCCATAATAATTGGTGCTATTACAGTAGAAATGAAAGTCAGAATCGGATTGAAGATGAATGATATTTGTGTATAAATAAAAATGGTAATTCCGATCAAAATTAATAGGATGAGACCGTAAAACAGATCACGGCCGCCTAAAAATCTCATGAACCGGCTTATTTTCATATTACACGCGCCTCCTTGTTATACAAATTATAGATGATATCATGAAAAAATTCCATAACGTTCTAAATAATTGTATGTACACCAGAAGCTTTCAACACAAAAAAACCAGTTCCCACAAGGAAACTGGTTTATCACTTTAAGAGTCAGCAGCCACAAGTGCCGTATTTTTAAAATAAAAAGTTTTAAAACCACCACTTAGCCAAGTGGGTGTTTGCAGGAACCTTCCTGTCTTCCACTCAATGGAGGCACGACATTTGAGTCCCGATGTAAAACTCCCTATTCATCTGTTAGAGGTTAAAACTTAATTTAAATACGAACATCGCAGCTTGTATTTTTATAATACACCTTGACGTTATGAAAATCAATGGAAATATTTAACTTTTTAAGTTTTTGTATTTTTCTTTTTCGCCCGTTGCTCCAGCTGACTGTCAGGCTGCTGATCGGCTACATCTTCACTGAGCCCCTGCTTATTAACACTGGATCTGGTTTGATTTTTTCGCCAGGTATTATTCTTATCAGCCATAGATACACCTCCATAACCTAGTATTTAATGGATGGAGATGTTTTATGCCAAATCCTTTTTGTAACCTTAACGAATTCCGTTCTGGCCCCAAACATCTTTCTACCCAAGATGAAAATCTGCTGTTAAGCTTCATTCAGTGATTCATATTTATCGCGCAGTGTACGCTTCAGCACTTTACCGCTGGGGTTTTTCGGCATTTCGTCAGTGAAGTCGACATATTTTGGCACTTTAAATTTGGACAAACGTTCATCGCAAAATTCCATCACAGATTCTTTGGTCAGTTTGGCTCCTTCTTTCGGTACAATAATCGCCGTAACAGCTTCAATCCAATAAGCATCCGGAATGCCAATGACAGCCACTTCAGCAACTCCGTCAATTTGATAAATGGTTTCCTCGACTTCACGGCTTGATACGTTCACCCCGCCTGTGTTGATCATATCCTTTTTGCGGTCAATAATCGTAACATATCCTTCTTCATCCATAACACCTAAGTCACCGCTATGGAACCACCCGTTTCTGAATACTTCTGCTGTTTTATCCGGATCATGCAAATAACCCTTCATCGTATGCGGAGTCCGGTGAACAATTTCTCCAACCTCACCACGCTCAACCTCATTGCTGTCATCATCCACAATCTTAGTTTGCACATTAAGCGTCGGCACACCGGCAGAGCCAAGTTTACGAAGCTGATCTTCAGGCTGAAGTGCTGTTGCCAGCGGTGCCACTTCTGTCTGTCCGTAGAAATTCCAGAATTGTGCATTCGGCAGACGTTCTGCAAGCTCTTTTAAAACTTCACGCGGCATGATCGCCGCCCCGTAATAACATTTTTTCAGCGTCGATAAATCCCGCTTATCAAAATCCGGATGCCGCAGCAGGGCAATCCATACTGTAGGCGGAGCAAACAATTGAGTAGCGCCTTCTTTTTCAATCGTTTCCAAAATAACTTCCGGACTTGCAGCACCCAGAATAATTCCGCTCGCACCAAGATATATGCTCGGTCCCAAAAACACATGCAGCTGTGCACTGTGATAAAACGGCAAAGCATGGACAAGTACATCGCCCGCTGCCATTTTTCCATCCACAATACAGCTCACATATTCACTGACCAGACTTTTATGGGAAAGCATCACACCTTTTGGCCGTGATTCCGTCCCGCTTGTATATAAAACGTGTGCGAGATCGTCATCATCAATTGACACCTCCACAGGATCAGCCGACCGCTCTTCACTTGCTGTAGACAGTGATATCCACTCCGCAAGCTCACCATCGTACGTGCCCAGTGTATCCATTAAATAACGCTGCCGAATCTCGAGGTTCTCTGCTGAATTATCCAAAGTCGCTGCATATTCCTCTGAGGCGATAAAAGCACTGACTTCCGCATGCTCGAGAATATACTGAACATCTTCAGTGGACAGCATATAATTAATCGGAATCATGACTGCACCGATTCGTGCCAGTGCAAAATTAACAACGACAAAATCCAGGCTGTTCCTGGACATAACCGTTACCATGTCCCCTTTTTTCATGCCATCTTGCAGAAATGTTCGTGCTGTCTGATTAACCACGTCATCAAGCTCCGCATAATTCAGCCGCTGCCCGTTGTATGCAAATGCAAATTTCTCAGGCATTCTGTCACGTGTCCGCGCAAGCAGATCCCCGAGTGTATTCCGTCTTGCCCTTTCCAGCTTCTTGCCAAGGTCATCCGATTCATTTGATTTGGTACGCATAGCGCCACTCCCCGTCAAATTTTTTGATGACTTTTATACTGAATATTCTTTAGTTTAGTTTAATTCAGATAATATAATATAGCAAGTACAAATTAAGTCTTTTAAATCAAAAAAAGATGACGCTAAAAAAATAGCGCCACCCCTTTTTATCTGTCAAACACAACCCGTGTGCTGCCAAATATATCATGGAGTCCTTGTTTTTGACTTCCGAAAGCTGCAAACAAATAAAGTAAATTTGTGAACCAGAAGACACGGTGAATGAACCGTCCGACCACTTCCCTGAATATCAGGTCACTCCACTCCAGCGGTTTCATGTCTTCACGTACGACCCGCAAGCCGAAAATCATTTTGCCCAATGTCTTTCCGAAGAATTTTGTCATCAGCAAAAAGTACAGATACAACACAATCGCTCCAACAATGCCAGCCAGCGTCCAAAATCCGATATCAATCGGGTCGAAAAAATTAAATGGACTGAGAAGGATGCCGTTGATACTGAACACAATGATTAAATCGACCAGGTATGCCCAAAAACGCATCCAAAATCCGGCATAACGTTGTGGCATCGTATTTTCAGAATAGGTTTCCAGATTTTCATTCATGACGGCACCCCCTTATTTCGAATATAAATACATGGCACGCGGTCCATCAGATTGCTGAATCAGCTCCTGAATCGCCGTCAGTTTAGCATCTTCACCCTGGAACATGGTTTGCACCTTGCCGTTAATATATGTGTTCCAACCGTAACCATTGTTATATTTCACAACACGCGCGTTAGACCAATCTAAGTCTTCCTGCATCATGGCAGCTGTATCTTCCAGGTCACCCAAGCCATCAACGAGTCCATTATCTGCTGCTTGTTGCCCGGTGTACACACGCCCATCACCCAGTTCACGAACTGTGGACTCAGACATGTCACGGCCTTCGACAATCACTTGCACGAAATCATCATACATACCATCAATCATCGTCTGTAGAATATCACGCTCTTCATCCGTCATTTCTCTTGTTGCAGACATGATATCTTTAAACTCGCCGCTTTTAATCGTATTCACATCTACCCCAAGCTGATCGGCAAGTTCTGTGACGTTATAACTTTGCATAATAACACCGATTGAACCGGTCAATGTTGCCTGATGAGCTACGATTTTATCTGCAGGGGCTGCAACGTAATAGCCGCCGGAAGCTGCTGTGTTGCCCATTGAAACATAAACTGGTTTATTATGTTCTTCTTGTATTTCGACAATTTTATCGTGAATTTCATCGCTTTCCACAACACCCCCGCCAGGTGTATTCACACGCAAAATAATACCGGAGACAGAACGATCTTCACCAACATGCTCTAACTTTTTTAAAAAACGGTCATGGTTGTAACCGCCGGAATTCAATAACGACGATGTCGAAACGTCCTGAATCATGCCATCGAGTTCCACAACGGCGATTTTATTCCCGGTGCCCTCCTGAATAACTTCTTGCTGATATTGCTGGTCTGACATGGCAAACAATGATTCCAAGTCAGTCGAAAACACGCTGCTCATGAATCTGAAGCCGAGTGAGGCGACCAGTAAGAAAACTGCAATTCCTAATGCGAGCCAACGTTTCTTATTCAATCCGATGTCCTCCATTCTGTTGCAAATTATGTATATAGTCATGATACTACATTTTTTGTCAAAACTTAATTAGAAAGTGATTCAAAACCCTATATTAAAGGTCCAGCTTATTCAAAACTTCCTTTAAACTGGTCAGATCAGCCTCTGTCAGGGTTACGCCTTTCCCCATTTTTTCCTTGTCAGGCGCCCAATCCCTAATGTCATATTTAGGATCTCGATCATTCCAGCTAATCAGATTCAATTCTTTTGTCCATCCTTTAGGTGATTCGGGATAATACTGCAACATGTTCAATGATGTTGTACTTAATATCAGCCATGTCAATTCCTCCATCCCTTAAGTTTTAGATCGATTTAGTCAAGTTTTATGTCTTATAGGGCGCAACCCCTCTAACACTAAAAAAATTTGCAAAAACGCCAATTAATAAACTTCATAATTTTTCCCGGTTTGTGCACCTTCCACACTTTTAACATAAGCTCTGGCGACACGGTCTGCCGGTACGGGATTGAAGCCGGCAAATAAATCACCCAATCTGTCCCAGGATTCCTGAACAACATTTGGACTGACACAATTAATCCGGATTCCCCGCGGCATTTCAATCGAAGAAGCTTTAACGAATGCTTTGACACCGCCATTTGCCATCGCAGCAGACGCTCCAAGCGGAATTGGGTCATCCATCATAATGCCAGTCGTCAATGTGAAACTGCCGCCATCCTTCACATATCCCTGACCCAGAAGCACCAAATTGATTTGTCCTTTCAATTTGCTCGCGATTCCTTTTTCGTTCAGTTCCGGCGTCAAATCAGGAACAGCTTTAAAATTAGCCCCTCCTGAAGCATTAATAACGGCATCTATATAGCCGATTTTTTCATACATTTCAGTGATACTTTCATGCGATGTTGTATCAACTGACACATCCGCCCCGTTCCTTCCTGCACGGATCACCTCATGATTTGGCTCCAGTGCTACTGCAACTCTCTTTCCGATGGTTCCGCTCGCACCCACAATAAGTATGCGCATGCCCCCATCTCCCTTCGTTTATTGATGTTTAAAAACCGAATCAAATAAACAGTCAGAACTAAAAATATATTTTTCTGCTTCGCTTCGCCCGTTTTGATTTCGGCGGAAAATAACCGTGATTATAAATTCGCCCCTTTGATATACGGCACTTCCTTAAAAATATATCCAATTCATCCGTGTCATATGTCTGAAAAGCTTGTATTAATATTTCGGCAGCCACACGAGCATCTTCTAAAGCATGGTGGTGTTTGAACTGGATACCATGATGTGAAGCGACTGTATTCAATTTGTGGTTGGCGAGCTCCGGCCAGACACGTCTTGAAATATTAGCTGTGCAAAGATAATCCATCTCCGGATAGGTCAGATTAAATTGATCTAGCGTATGCCGAATAACACTCATATCAAAACTGGCATTATGAGCAACAACTAACTTGTTCGATAAATAACTTTCAAGCGTTTCCCAAAGTTCCGCAAACGTTGGCGCATCTGCAGTATCGTCTTCTGTGATGCCGTGGATGCGTTGGTTAAACGGACTGAAATGCGTCATCGGATTAATCAGGCTATAATATTCATCAACGATTTGTCCTCCGTCAACAACAGCAATTCCTATTGCACAAGGACTACTCCGTTTTTCATTTGCTGTTTCAAAGTCAATCGATACAAATTGCATGCGGCCTCCCCCATTCCAAATAGTAATACGGAAAAATGATGCGCAATGTTTCACTTTTTTCATATCTGCGGCTTTAATATGGGCTCGAGTGCAGAAACATCGGCCTGAGAACAAAAATATCAGCCCGAAAACAGAGGCTCACCAGCCGCCCGCGGGAAGCGTAGTGTATTTCCGGAGCGGTTCATAGCACTCACACATTTTTCATAATACGCCGCAGTTTATTAACTCCAGCAGTAAAAGAGCAGCAAAGTATACGAGGAGAACCTTATAGAAGAAACAATCCAGCCTGTTGATATAAAAAAGAGGCCAGCGCCAGCCGAACTGACGAAAGCCTTCCTCTTTTATGCTAAACTGTGTTTCTATTATGCCGCGGATTTTTTACGAAAAAGGCCAGAATAATGCCGATAACCGCTGCAATACCAGCCACAACAAATGACATGTTGGAACCATGGACGAGACCCTGCTGGCCTTGTTCCGGAATGGCGGCATTGGACATAACCGTTACAAGCAAAGCGGTACCTACTGCTCCGGCTACCTGCCGCATGGTGTTGTTCATAGCCGTGCCATGCGGCATCATTTTATTCGGCAATTCATTCAAACCGGCTGTTGTGATTGGCATCATGACCATGGCCACACCAAACATCCGGACAGCGTTCACCGTCGCAATATAAGTGAATGTTGTTTCTGTCGTCAATACAGCCAGCATAAATGTTGTTACAGCGACGATTGTCAGTCCGATAATCGCCAGGTATCTGGCACCGAACCTATCGAATAATCTTCCTGTTATCGGACTCATAATCCCCATGATAGCTGCACCAGGCATCAGTGCCAAACCTGATTCAAGCGCAGTGAAGCCCAGATAATCCTGCATTAAAATTGGTAGAACGGTCGCTGCGCCAATCATGGCTACAAAAACGACCATCCCTAAAGCTGTCGCCAGTGTAAACATTTTATACTTGAAAATCCGGAATTCCAGAATCGGCTGTTCAAGCCTCAGCTGTCTAAGGATAAAGAACGTCAGGGACACAGCACCGACAACCATGGAAATCATTACTTGACTGCTTCCCCAGCCATTCGCAGCCGAGCCGGCAACGCTAAATCCATACAAGAGACCGCCAAACCCGAATGTTGATAAAATGATTGACGCGACATCCACTTTCGGGAACGTGCGCTCAGTAACATTCCGCAGCAAAAAGTATGCAATGGTGATATCGATGACAATGATTGGAAAAACGACATAAAACAAGCTTCTCCAAGGGAAATGCTCAACCAGGTAGCCCGATAATGTCGGTCCAATTGCCGGGGCAAAGGCAATGACAAGGCCAAACATACCCATGGCAGAACCGCGCTTTTCGATTGGATAAACGAGCATCAATATTGTTTGCATCAGCGGCATGATAATCCCTGCACCGGAAGCCTGGATGACTCTCCCCGTCATCAGCAGCGGAAAAGTCGGTGCGAATGCACAAATGACAGTCCCAGCTCCAAACAACCCCATCGCGGTGAGGAATAATCCTCTGGTTGTAAAACGATTAATCAGCAAGGCGGTTATCGGTATCATGATTCCGTTAACCAGCATAAAAATGGACGTCAGCCACTGAGCCGTACTTTCTCCAAGATCCATATCTGCCATAATTTTCGGCAGGGCAGTTGCCAGTAATGTTTGATTCAATATCGCGACAAACGCCCCTGATATCAATACGAGCATGAGCGTTGTCCGTCTAGCTTTATTTTCTGTTTGTTGATATTCGTGATTCTCAGTCATCTAATGTTCCTTCTTTCCATATAATGAAAAAGAGCCCTGTAACATGAAGGGGGCTATCTTTTTTTGAGCATAATACCATAGTTTAGCATAAATTATTTACCGATGGAATCATTTTGCAAGATTTTTTTCATGCCTTATTTGCTTGATTAACAACACCCCTATCACAGCGGTACTTAGCCTATCATCCAATCGACTTTTTCTCCCCCAATAGTCGACTAATATTAACTCTGCAAGCATAATTTTTCATGTTTCAGATTATATTCAAAGGGAAAAGAAAATTAGATAAATTTTATTATGGAGGTGCTTTAATTGGCAGAAGAAGTTTATGGACCATTTGCCTCAGTTGAAGAAACAGTAAAGGCGGTCGATGTCCTTGAATTGGAAGGCTACAGCAATGCGTCGATAACAATTTTCTCACATGGCGAATATGCAGATGACATAAATAAAAGAACAGATGCCAGTGTCACAAGTACAGAAACATCCCGGAAACGCGAGGGGACAATCCGTGATAAAATCTCGACAGTCATTTTCAATGGTGTTGAAGAAACATCAAACCTTTCTGAACGATTGCAAGAAAAAGGACTGTCAGAAAAACAGGCAGCTAAATATGCTGAAAAAATAAAATCAGGCCATCTCCTTGTAACAGTAAGCAAGGGATTGAAAATGGGCAATGATGCTGCAGAAGATTCAGATACCTTTGGTGAACGCGTTAACCGCATGAACTATTAAAAAAACGAATACGCCATTGAGGGTAATCGGCAATCATGTCGGTTACTTTATTATTTACAAGGTCATGTTTCCTTTTTCCTCTCCTCATTTCCCTATCTCTTCGAAAGCGATTACTCTCTGGCTGCCTCCCCCGTCAATTCATATAAAGTGAATCTTCAATCAGTGGGGGTTTTCTCTCTCCCCACTGATTGTTAGATGAACGAATCGGACATTTACTGGCAGCCATCCCCCCACCTATTCTTCATCGTATACGCGAACATTTGAGGTGGGGGTCTTACTGCCAGTTACATGCGGGATCAAACAAGTCACTTGATTGGAAGCTGACACCTTTGCAAGCTATAATGAAGAAAAAGGACTGAAAATCATGTGTCTGATCAACTTTCATTTATATAATCACCCAAATTACAAATTAATCATCGCCGCCAACCGGGATGAATTTTATAAACGCCCGAGTGCCCCCGCCGGGTTTTGGAATGACAATCCTGACATCCTTGCAGGCAGGGACCTGGTGGGAATGGGTACATGGCTCGGCATTACTAAAAGCGGCCGTATTGCAGCTTTGACGAACTACCGGGACCCGGAGGAAGACAGCAGCAATAAACAATCCCGCGGTCATATTGTGAAAGATTTCCTGGAATCTGAACTGCCAGCAGAAGACTTTTTCAACCAGCTGAAGAACAAAAAAGGTGCCTATTCCGGCTTCAATTTCATCGCCGGGACTCCGGAAGAGTTATATTATTACAGCAATATCCAGGACAACATTACTAATGTCTCCATGGGCACGCATGGGTTAAGCAACGAATTCCTGGACACTCCATGGCCGAAAGTGGTCAAAGGTAAACAACGCTTAGCTGCTTATGTCCGTCAAAACACCACCATAGAGACCGATCCGCTTTTCGATATCATCACAGATGCGGAAGAAGCACCGGATGAGGAGCTGCCTGACACCGGGGTTGGCCTGAATTTTGAACGGAAACTGTCACCCCTTTTCATCAAAACACCTGAATACGGCACCCGCTGCTCCACCGTTCTTCTGGTAGATCGGCATGACCAGGTGACATTCGTGGAACGGCGGTTTAATAAAGGTAAGTTTGAAGATGAAAACCATTTTTCGTTTAAAATTGATTGCTAAAAAAGTGACCGACACCCTTCATAGGGGTGCCAGTCGCTTTTAATTTCTTTAATCATCTTTGATATGCATCTTTCGCATTTCGTCAGCTACAAACTGAACCTGTGTTCCAACAACAACTTGGATATTATGCTTTCCAACGACGTTTATCCCCGGTACACCGGTAGCTTTAATTTTATCCTGGTCTACTTTATCCATGTCGTCCACTTCAAGCCTTAGGCGAGACACACAATTATCGACTGTCAGGACGTTTTCATTACCGCCAAGACCCTGATAAATTTCTTCAGCCATTACAGCTGTCTCATCTTTTTCAGAAGCAAGTGTGCCTTCTTCAACACTGTAGCTTTCATCTACTTCTCCTTCTCCCGGATCCTCGTCTTCCCGTCCCGGTGTTTTCAAGTCGAATTTCACGATCAGGAAACGGAAGACAAAGTAATAGATTACCGCAAACACAAGACCTTGCAGGAGGAGCATATATGGCTGATTGGCAATTGGCACGCCCAGACTTAGTGTGTAGTCAACCAAGCCGGCACTGAAACTGAAACCGGCGGTCCATTCGAACATTGCCGCAATAGCTAGTGAAAGCCCGGTCAATGCAGCGTGTACAACATACAATAGCGGTGCAACAAACATGAATGAGAATTCCAATGCTTCCGTAACACCTGTAAAGAATGACGCAAAAGCCGCTGCCATTAGCAAGGATGCAGCTTGCTTCTTCCGTTTCGTTTTGGCTGTATGATACATAGCCAATGCCGCTGCAGGAAGTCCGAACATCATGATAGGGAAGAAACCTGCCAGATAGCGGCCGGTAACACCTTTCTCGCCTTCACTTGCCCAGAAATTGGCAATGTCATTAATGCCGGCAAGATCAAACCAGAAAACATTGTTAAGCGCATGATGCAGTCCGGTTGGAATAAGCAAACGGTTAAAGAATCCATACAACCCGGCACCGACTGCTTCCAGACTGATAATCGCTTCACCGAACGACACAAGCGCATTATAGACAACAGGCCAAACGAATAACAGTACAACAGAAACGATCATCATGGCTGCTGCACTCATGATTGGCACCAGCCGTTTTCCGCTAAAGAAAGCCAATGCATCAGGTAATTTCACGTGACTGAACCGGTTATACATAATTGATGCCACAATACCTGAAAGAATACCAATAAAGACGTTTTCAATATTTCCAAACGCGGAATCAACCGCGCTTTCCTCAATGCCTTGAAGTCCTGCGACCCCGCTAATACTTAATACAGTTGTGGCAACCAGCCAGGCAACTAGCCCGCTTAAACCGGCAGCACCATCCTGTTCTTTTGACATCCCAATCGCAACACCAACCGCAAAAAGTACACCGAGGTTCACTAGCGTTGCATTAATATAAATTGAATATTCTGTAATCAATTTAGCTCTATTTTTCGCCAAAAAGACAAACCTTAATGAAAAAGTGGCATTGTCCATTTGGTAAATTTATACATTTATTCCGGGAGAGACAGCGACAACACTTATAATTATGGTATGCCGCTAATGCGACGAAGCCAGTGACGGCAGTTCTTCCACAGTTTCGCTTTTAATAAACGGCTAATCTGCAATATGGTTTTCCTGGACTCTGTTTCTAGTTGAATGAGCACATGCAGGCAATAAACAATCAGCGCTAAAAAGATTTGGTTCATCACAGCTGTTTCACTATGGCCATAAAAATGTTTGATTTTAACGTGCTGTTTCAGCCATTTGAAAAATAATTCAATCGTCCAGCGTGAACGATACATGTCACTGATTTCACTGGCTTTTAGATCAAACCGATTTGTGATGAGACGCAGTCGATTGCCTTTTGTATCATCGACTTCAATTAAGCGAAATAGATTATCCATGCGCTTTGTTGGACCACCGACAGCTACCATTTGATCCGTAACGATCGTGGAACCCTGTTCCACCTCAAAGGACTTGATCGTCCGTGTAATCGAGTTTTTCTTCAACCGGGAGACGAAGAAATAACCGTCGTCCGTCATGCGGTCAAAACGCTCATAATCTATGTAACCACGATCAAATACGTAGGTTGCTTCCTTGTCGTCCACCAAAACTTCTAATTGGCTACGATCGTGTTCGTTGGCCGTCGTGATGTTGGCGTACTCCGGATAAGAAGAACCATTTTCCATGAACATTAACCGCAAGTGCAGTTTGACGCCGCCTTTCGTTTTACGGAAGGTAGCCCATGGATGATTCGTCAGGTTGAGTGGTATCGTGCTCGAATCAATGATTTTTACCGGCATAACTGTTCGACCCGGTTGAGAATGGCGTATCTGATCAACTAATTGATAAAAGATGACTGCCAACAAATTGGGATCCACAGTACGGTGTTTTCGCGACAATTGGGAAACGCTAATTGAACCCAGCCCCAATTCCTGTTGAACCTCGTCATCAAAAAGTGTATCACTCATCGCATGTAAGCTTTCCACCTCTTCCAGGTGGGACAATAATAACAGTTTGATGTAGGAATAAGTCGTAAACTTTTTCGTGTAGCGATCTTGCCCGGTCTGCGTAATTTGTTCTGTAAGTTTTTCAATATTAATGGGTGCAACCCATTTACCAAATGATGATAATAGTGTATGATTGTCCATATTCTGAGTTCCTTTATATTGGATTTGGACAACAACCACCAATTCCATTATAAAGGATTTTTTTATACCCGGAAACCTATATTTTGGATAATTAACAAGATTATCAATTTTCTTTTATTATTTATGCAACGCTAGTGACCGAGGTTAGAAAGAATGGCATCACCACCACTTGTTAGAAAATTGGCGATGACATTGTCCTCATCCGCATTAAGAATCCAGTTGCCGATCCCCATCAGAATCGCCGCAGCCGGTAAAACCGCTACCGGAAGCATTAAGGAACGGCCAAGATTCTGCAAATATTTCATCATATTTTCCCCTCCAAATCTCTATCGTATTATTAATCCATCACTTGCTCGATGCTCCCAAACAATTGAATTCGCTTACAAAATAAGTTCTCATAACTAATCAGAACCTGCCTAATTACTGTGTCCGAAGTCGTTCGATGTGTAGGGTAATGTATCCGAGCTCTTCCTCCGGCAAATAAATACCGTATGAAGCAGACGCTTCCTCTGCCACCTTTCTGGCACAATGATAAGAAATAGCGTATTTCTCCCTGATCATTTTAAACATATCTTCATCCATAATGTGACTGTTCTGATGCTTTGCGCGTGTTAAAGTAAATTGAAGATGGGTGATGAGTCGTTCATAGGATATATCATTCATATCAATGGAGATATTCAGATACTCTCTGATTTGTTTCACCATTGATTGCACCATCGTCGTCTGCCGTACCGTTTCGTGGATATCACCCCCTTGAATTTTCATCGTATGAACATACAGCGCAATAAACGCTGCTTCATCCACCGGCATTTCAACTCTGATTTCATTTTTTATATGGTCAATAGCCCACAATCCGATATCAAACTCTTGCCGGTACAACACTTTAATTTCGCTCAGTAATGCGTTTTTCAACTGGATGCCATTTTGTTCACGTTCAATAGCAAACGAAATATGATCGGCCAGCTGTACCCGAATATGTTCATTCAGCTCAGTATTCAGCTGCTTCTCGGCATGCGTGATGATTTCCTCAGACAAGTTAAAATGCTCTTCCGGGACTCGGAGCAAAAGCTGCTGCAGTTTTTCGTTTTCCTTTAAGACGAATAGTTTTTCAACCTTTTGCGGGTTAATGACATCATTTTTTTGCTTATCAAAACCTAAACTTGAACCAATTGCTATTTTTTCTTCGCCTTCATCCATTACAATGACCGCATTATTGTTCAATATCTTCCTGATTTTCATCAGAAAGCACTCCTTTCACACTGGAAATCATTTACCTGAAGCAGTGATAATGACGGTTTCACCGGCCTTCCCTTCTTTTTCATCCGTCATCATGTATTGCTTTCCTGTTTCCTGTGCATTTGTAATAACAATTGGTGTCATATCGCTTGAAGCATTCTCCCTGATATATTCCAGGTCAAATTCCATCAGCACCTGGCCGGCCGATACGTTATCACCAGTTCTGACAGATACGATAAAACCTTTTCCTTCCAGTGAGACTGTCTCAAGACCGATGTGGACCAGTACTTCGGTTCCGTCCTTAGCACGCAGACCAATCGCATGCTTTGTATCAGGGATTTGGATGACTTCTCCGTCAACCGGGGCACAAATTTTTCCTTCAACGGGTTTAACCGCAACGCCATCCCCCATCATTTTTTGACTGAAGACCGGATCAGGCACTTCTTCAAGTTGTACGATTTCCCCATTAACCGGTGTGTATATCTTTATATCGGAATCGCCCTTTTTAAACAAATTTTTAAACATAGTGCTGTACTTCCTTTCGATGATTTCTTTTTCGCATGCATTAGTATGCTTCAAACATTGCCCAATAAAAAAGCATGGCGGTATCAGGGAAAGTCGTGTCCTCCCGTGAAAATACCACCATGCCTAATCAAGTCAGTAACATGTGATCGCTATTCATTCATCTATTTTTATCCTATCATCTCATATGCTGAAAAACAACACGTACATATACAGCCGTTCAATACGTGACTTTCTGCCGGGTTAAATTTGGACCGATTTACCCGTTTTTTTAGGCAATTTGGTCCGTTTTGCAGTGAAGATGTTCGGGAATTACCATAATTAAACTATAATAGATGTAACTACTTTTAGGGAGGGAGATTTATGGCAAAAATGCATTTGATTCCTTATCAGGTGGAAGAGATTAAGGATACAGCTCAAGAAATTCCCCAGGGCATCCAGATGATTCAAGCTCCGGACGTGTGGGAGCAAGCTGATGAAGGGAGCGACAATGTCATTGCTATCATTGACACAGGCTGTGACACAAGCCATCCCGATTTAGAAGGGAAAGTAATTGATGGCAAAAACTTCACAGATGCTAGTGATGAGACCGAGTACGCCGATGGCAACGGTCATGGCACTCATGTTGCGGGCACAGCAGCAGCCGCTGCAGGCGAAGAAGGGATTGCAGGAGTCGCACCAAACGCCAAACTGCTGATTGTCAAAGTGCTTGACGAAAATGGCAGTGGTGACTATCAATGGATCATTGATGGCATCAATTATGCAACTGACTGGGAAGGTCCGAATGGTGAAAAAGTGCGTGCGATCTCCATGTCTCTCGGAGGCCCGGAAGACGTTCCGGAATTATATGAAGCAGTCAAACGGGCGATTGACTCCGGTATCCCTGTTGTTTGCGCTGCCGGAAATGAAGGGGATGACCGGCCGGAGACGGATGAATATGCCTATCCCGGCGCTTATAATGAAGTCATTCAAGTTGGCGCTATCAATTTTGACCGTGAAATCGCTCCATTCAGCAACACAAATGATGAAATCGATATCGTCGCCCCCGGCGTGGATATCCTGTCGACCTACACTGACCAACAATACGCGCGACTCTCCGGAACATCAATGGCCGCACCACACGTATCAGGAGCACTTGCACTGGTCACAAGCATAGCCGAGTCGCAATTTGACCGGAAACTGACAGAAACAGAACTCTATGCACAACTGGTCAGGCGCACCGTTCCATTAGGCTACCCAAAATCAGCAGAAGGCAACGGCCTGCTAGCACTTGATATTCTGAATCGATTTGAAGATTTGTTCCAGACATTTAATACGGCTTTTTAATCATAGAACTGGAAGCGGGATCCGTACTGATGACAAAGATCCCGCTTCGTTTTGTGGTTGCTTTCGAACAGGTTTTAACCATAGCTGTTGAATATAATGAGGGTTAGCTCTTAAAACTGACCCTCATTATATATTTTCAAAAATCCAAATCCGTTGAACAAACGAATTGCCGACAGAGATCAATAAGATTGTTACTTTTGGTATACCCTTCCGGCGTTCCTCCCAGGCTTGTATTTCACATTCATATTTTATCTTTTCCAATTATCCATAAACTCATCGACGTCCATGTTAAACAATTCTTTCTTTTTAAGAAACATTGATTTTAAATTAGCGGTATGTTCTTTGGAAAATTGGGTTGAAACATTCTCTTCAAACTTTTTATAAAGTAGTGGCCGCCCTTCTTCCCTTCGAAAGCGATGACCAATAGGGTAATGCTTTTCAATTTTGTCCGTAGAAGTGCCATCTTTAAATTTTATTTGAACAGCATTTGCAATTGAACGTTTCGCTGGATCCAAATAATCTTGAGAGTAACTTTGATCTTCCCTGACAATCATTTTATTACGCAATTCGTCGACAATTGGATTATTAGCGATATTGTCCTCGTAATGATCTGCGGTTATATTTCCATAAATAAGTGCTATTGCGGTAATATACTGTAAACAGTGATCCCTGTCAGCCGGATTCACGAGCGGTCCTTTCTTGTCGATGATCCGGGTTGCCGACTCATGCGTGTTTATTACAATCTCTTCTACCTCTTCCAGTTTGTCTGCTACTTCTTTATGCAGTTCGAATGCGCATTCTGCTGCAGTTTGGGCATGATATTCAGCGGGAAAAGAAATCTTAAATAAAATATGCTTCATCACGTAGTCATTCAGCTCTTGAGCCAAAGTCAGGGGTTTACCATCCATCATGACATCCTCAAACCCCCATTGTGATGCACTTAATGCAGTGGGATACCCCATCTCTCCTCTTAGCGATAAAAAGGATAGCCAGACGCCTCTGCTGGTTGCATCCCCCGCAGCCCATGATTTTCTTGAACCGGCATTTGGGAAATGTCGATAAGTCCTCAGGCTTCCGTTATCGATCCAGGCATTGGAAATAGCATTGACAACTTCTTCTTTAGTACCGCCAAGCATAGAAACAGTAACAGCCGTGGTCGCTACTTTTACAAAAAGCACATGATCAAGACCTTCACGATTAAGACTGTTATCCAATGCCAGAATTCCTTGTATTTCATGGGCTTTAATAGCGGTCTTAAGCACATCTTCCACTTTTAATGTTTGCTTGCCTTCTCGTCTATTCTTTCTGCTCAAATAATCAGCAGTAGTGAGTATCCCGCCTAAATTATCGGACGGATGCCCCCACTCTTGAGCAAGCCAGCAATCATTATAATCAAGCCACCGAATCATAGTTCCGAGGTTAAAAGCCGCTTGAACCGGATCCAAATAAAAATCTGTTCCGGGTACGTAGCTTCCTTCACTAGGCTGTCCCGGAACTATTGGACCCAAAACTTTTGTGCACGCTGGATAATTTAAAGAAAGCATTGCACAGCCCAGGCTATCCATTAAAACTTCGGCTGCCACACTAAGCGATTCATCATCACCTATGTTATCGTTAAGAGCATAATCTGCAATCTGATTCAATACTTCGTCGACTTTGTGTTCCATCAATACCACCCCTTTCCTTTTCAATCTTGATCCGGAATTACCGTTTCAGCTATATTGTTATCAAGGTTTTCATATTCATGCAGTTTTATTATCTCGTAAAGTTCCTCCCGTGTTTGCATATCCCCTAAAATATTCTCCTGTGTCCCTTTCTCAGCTATCTCATTAAATGCTCTCTCATATGCCTTTGCAGCCACTCTTAAAGAGGTAACAGGGTAAATCACCATTGCGTACCCCATTTTCCGAAAGTCCGTCGCATTAATATACGGCGTTTTTCCAAATTCGGTCATATTTGCCAGTAAAGGAGCATTGATTTGATCAGAAACTTTGATAAACTCTGTTTCGCTTGTCATAGCCTCAGGAAATATTGCATCTGCTCCAGCTTCGGCGTATGCTTTAGCTCTTTCCAGCGCTTTATCCATTCCTTCAACACCGCGGGCATCTGTTCTTGCTACAAGAATTAAGGAAGGGGCAATCTTTTTAACCATTTTTATCTTCTCGACCATTTCTTCAGTAGATATTAATTGTTTTCCATTCAAATGACCGCATTTCTTAGGTATACTCTGATCTTCAAGCTGAATTGCAGCAACTCTTGCTTCCAGCAGCTCCTTCACTGTTCTTGCAATATTTAGAGGACCTCCAAAACCGTTATCTACATCTACCAAAAGCGGCAGATTGGTCGCCCTTACAATCTCATTTGCTTTTTCAGCAACTTCACTTGAATTTAACAGCCCGATATCTGGTATGCCTTTACTGGCTGTTAGAGCAGCACCCGACAAATATAAGGCCTCAAACCCTGCCTTCTTTCCAACTAGCCCTGCCATGCCATCATGAGCGCCTGCTATTTTTAATATTCTTTTGTTTTCCATTAACTCTTTAAAGTTATTTGCTAATGTTTCTTGTGATTTTTGATTGGAGATTAACCAGGTCATTATGAGTACCTCCTCATATTATTAAATTCCAATAAACAAAAATACTGATAAAAACAATAATCAGCCACGCTGACATGGTCACAATACCTACCCGCAGCAGATCCCGTTGGGTGAAATAACCATAAGAATAACTTATCAAATGTACGGGCGATTGTGTTATTAATAAAAATCCCGGTATTCCCACTAAATAGACACTCATTGCTACTTCAAGGGAACTGAACATTGCTATTTTTTCACCCAGTATGAGCGCCAATGGCAGCACAATTGTCAAGAACCCCAATACATTTACGAATAACACTCGTGCCGCTGCGATCAACAGACATAAAACAATCACAACTATTACTGGATGAAGATTCTCAAATGCATTAACCAGCCAACCTGCAAAGCTATCCATTGCACCCGTATCAATTAATATATTGGATAACATCAACGTAGCAGCAAAAAAAATCATCATATCCCAGTCAACACTTGATCTTGCTTCTTTCCAATCCAACACTCCAACATAAGGGAACACAACAATAGCGGCCCCAAGCATGCCAATTAAAGGGATAGAATAGCCGTGCCATGTTTGCGTAAGCCATAAAATCAGTATACCAGCTATGATAAAAGCCATTTTTATTTCTTGTGGTTGCCACTTTCCCAATTCCTTTTTCCGGGAAGATAATAAGTCCTTCACCATTTCCCGGTTGACACTTTCGGTAGGGAAAACGATCTGGAGTATTAACCATAATGACAATACAAACGTAAACATTGGGAAACTAAAATATATCAGCCAATTAATATAACTCATTTCGTCTGAAACTGAAGAAAACATACCAAATGCATAAATAGTAGAACTGGCACCGGTAGGAACAAAGGCCGCCGAGATCGCACTGACATATGCCACTCCAATAAAAAAAGACTTCCCAAGGTTCGTTGTTGATTGAATTGCCTGTAATTTGTTAATTAAATTATCCAATATATCACTAATTAACTTGCCTTTGCCAATATTGGAAGGTATGAATATGGTTAAAACAAACATCATAATGTAAGAAAGCAAAAGTAATAATTTCCCCGACCCATTTGCCAGGTTCAATATAGAAAGGGCCACCCTGCTGGCCAAACCTGTTTTGACAAAAGCATGTGCCAATATAAAAGTTGAAAATAATAACCAAACCAGACTGGAGCCTAAATAACTTAAGACCTCGTCATAAGAAGTAATGTGAAAAGAAAGGATTAATATAAGGACTACTGAGCTATAAGCAAGTGGAAACACTCTTCCTATCCATAATACCTGGATAATCAGCAGTGTCCCGCCTGCCTTTACCTCAGGTGCCCAGTCCCCTATCCAAAAAAACAGAATATAAAGACTTGCAGAAACACCAAGTAATATTTTATTCTTCATTCGTTGTCCCTCCCATAAAAGGAGAGGTCCTATTACGCTCTTCCTTGTTTAAACTTCTTTACCCACTCAACTATAAATGGATAAGCAATGGACAATACAGTCATAATCAACAAGGTTATCGTTATTGGAGAAGCAAATAGAACATTCATGAAATTATCATGTGCTACTATACTTTTTCTGAAATTCTGCTCCATATCAGATCCCACAATGACAGCAAGAATCAATGGTGCAATAGGGAACTTGAGAAGTTTCATGATCACGCCGATCACACCAAAAATCACCAGTATATAGAAATCTATTATGCTATAACTTAATGTGTATGTCCCAATAAATGCCAGCACTAATATGAGTGGATAAAGAATTTTTGGCGGTGTATCCAGTATTCTGACCAATAGTCCGATCAGTAGAATATTAATGACGACCAAGAATAAATTTCCTATAAACATACTATTTACTAATGTCCATACTGTTTCAGGGTTATCTTCAAACAGAAGTGGTCCAGGCTGCAATCCCAGCATTATTAAAGCACCTAGAATAACGGCTGTCGTTCCTGAACCAGGAATCCCCATTGTAAGCAAGGGAATAAATGCACCAACAGATGCAGCATTGTTGGATGATTCTGGAGCAGCAACACCTTCAATTGTCCCTTTCCCGAATTTGTCAGGATGCTTGGAAATCTGTTGTTCCGTGGTATAGCTCAGCATGGAAGCAATCGATCCTCCTGCACCCGGAAGAATACCAATGAGAAAACCAATAGGCCCTTGACGAATCATCGGCCACTTTGAACGTTTCCATTGTTCTCTTGTAATACCTTTCTTGCCTACTTTACTCTTTTTATTTTTTATATCATCAATACTCAAAAAGTTGTATAAAACTTCACCTACTGCATATACACCTATGATGACTACCAGAAAATCAATACCTTCACTTAATTGCGGAATATCAAAAGTAAACCGGTAAACCCCGGTTTGAAGGTCAACCCCAACCGTACTTAACATTAGACCAATACTCATTGATATGAAGCCTTTTATCATGTTTCCTTTTGATAAGGACACAATAGCCGATAATGTAAACACCAGCAGCAGGAAATACTCGGCCGGTCCAAAATCCAACGCAAAGGACGCCAAAGGTTTGGCAAGCAGGGTAAATCCTATAATCGCTGCAGTCCCCCCGATTAATGAGGCAATCGCTGAAATCGTCAATGCCTGCCCAGCCTGCCCTTTTTGTGTCATCGGATAGCCATCGAATGTAGCTGCAATAGCTGATCCATCACCCGGTGTATTAAGTAAAATTGAACTTCGTGATCCACCGTACATTGCCCCATAGTAAATGGCCGCCATAAGAACCAATGCACTGGTAGAATCCATTCCAAACGTAACTGGTATCAGCACCGCAACGGCGGTTGCCGGTCCAAGTCCCGGCAGCATTCCAACTACCGTTCCAAGAAATCCTCCAATTAGAACCCACAATAAATTCATCGGTTGAATTGCCGTTGTCAGACCTTCTATAAAACTCTGAAAATCCACCCCCATATTTTTCTCTCCTTTCTATGGCAGACTTACGCTTAATAGTTCGGAAAATGCATACCAAAAAACTACCGAAAATAAAACTGATATTAATATATTTTTTATCCAAGGCTTTCTTCCATTTACGATAAATAACAAGGCTGTTAAAAAAATGATTGTTGAAAACAAAAATCCTATCCGCTCAAACAGGAATGTATATACAAAAATCATAATTAGCGTAGATACGATAATAAAAGGTGCCCTGCCGACAAAGAGTGCTTTAAACGCTTCAAATTTCTCATCCCGCTTTCGCCATTCCTGTACGAAATAAATAATACTGAACAGTAATAATACGCTTCCTATGATAAGGGGAAAGTAAAGCGGCGCAGTTGGATCCCCCGTACGTGACCGGGGTAAATTGACGGTTAAAACCAAATAAACAATTCCGATTGTTATGAAAAATGAGGGCACAATTAATCGAGCCATCATCACCCCTCCTAACTAATGTAGGTGGGGGCACCTTCTTAGATACCCCCTTGTGCTTCTTTATTCTGTTAAACCTGCTTGTTGCAGTAATTCTTTATAATCTTTTGTTTGTTTTTCTAAAAATTCCTTTGATTCCTGGCTATTATGGTAATATGGCTCCCACTCGTTATTCTTCATAACCTCTTGCCAAGCTTCTGTCTCAACCATTTTGCTTATTTTTTTATCCCAATATGCAATTTCTTCTTCGGTCATATCCGGAGGTCCCATGATACCCCTCCAATGTGGAAACACCATATCCAAGCCTTGCTCTTTCCATGTTTTTACTTCTTCCAGTCCCTCGATTCTTTCTTCCGAGCTTACTGCAACAATATTAAGCTCACCAGCCAAGTGCTGCTCTTTTGATTCGGATACTGACATAGATGCGACATCAACGTGACCACCTAATAATGCAGTCAGTACATCGCCACCGCTTTCATAAACCATAAACTCAAGTTTGGAAACATCCACGCCATATTCCTTGGCTGCCTGTACAAAGGACAAATGGTCGTTATTTCCCAGGCTCGGTGCGACACCAATTTTAAGAGATTTCGGATCCTGTTTTAACTGTTCCATGACCTCTTTGCCTGTTCCAAAAGAAGAATCGGGAGGTACAGCAACAGAAATCCACTCCGTACTCAAAATGCCCAAAGGTGTAAAATCTTCATACGTTAAGTCACTTTGTCCCAGCAAATTATTCGTGATAACGAGACTGGAATTGATCGAAATTGTATGAGCATCCTGGTTTTTTAAATATTGCCAGCCTACTTCGCCGCCGCCACCAGGTTTATTCGACACTTTTATATTTTTTTCAATAAGTCCTTCATCATCATAGATTTTCTGCATTGCCCTGGCTGTTGCGTCCCAACCGCCACCGGGAGTAGCCGGTGCTATAATTTCTATGTTCTTATTGGGAAAATTCTGTGCAGATCCACTGTTTCCACCAGAACATCCAGCAATAAATACTGCTAGCACAACTAACATGGCTCCTATATATTTTTTCATCATTTCTCCCCCTTTAAGTAAGATTTAATTAAGATAATATACTGAATTTTACCTTATGTATACGTTTTCAAAAAAAGTGAAATAAAGTAAAAAAAACACTTTGTGTTCATTTTGTTCACAAAGTGTTAATTAGAATAATATCTGCGTTCAGGTCTCCCTACAATCCCATAATCCTGTTCCACCTTTACATCCTCTATTTGAACCAAATACTCTAAATAACGGCGGGCAGTTGTTCTCGAAGAGCCTATCTGGTTTCCCATTTCTTCTGCAGACCATGATTTATTATCTTGTTCCATATAGTATTGAACTTTTGATAAAGTAACACTATCTATACCCTTTGGTAATGATTCTTCTTTTGATTGTTTTTTTCTTGGAGAAGAAAAGAGCAATTCGTCAACAATTTCCTGATCTAAGTAATCTTTTTCTTTCAATAAGCCTCTCTGCCGCATATATTCATTTATCACTGTGTTAAACTTTTCCAAACTAACCGGTTTAATCAAATAATTGAAAATCCCCTGACGGATACTCTTTTCAAGCAGCTTTTTTTCCGTCGCGGCCGTTATGATAATGACATCAAGTTCAGGGTGTATTTCCCGTGCCATTTGAATTAAATCCGTTCCAAGGTGATCAGGCAAATAAATGTCCAACAGTAATAAATCCGGTTTCCATTCTTTAATTAAAGATAAGGTCTCCTCACCGTTAATCGCCTTACCGACTATTTTTGCATCTTCCATTTTTATCAGAAATTCTTCATGGATATTCGCTATTCTAAAATCATCCTCTGCGATTGCGATGTTAATCATTCTGCAACCTCCTCATCTGTTTTAGGGATATACACCGTAACGATTGTTCCGTCTGGTGTCGCTGCTACTTCTATTACGCCATTTAATTTATCTACAGTTGATTTAACGTTTGCCAAACCAAAACCTTTCTTGCCTTCAAGACCTTCCTTCTTCATTGAGTACCCAGGCTGAAAAATCTGCTCTAGGACTTCTTTTTCAATTCCCCTTCCATTATCTGTTACTTCAAAGATAATGTCATTCCCCAAGTCAATGGTTGAGAAAGATACACCGGGATTAGGATCGGATGATACTTCATCTACAGCATTATCAATTAAATTACCGATTATAATCATCAAGTCACTTGCTTCAATGTGTGAAGGTAATGGGCTTAAATAACTGTTTTCATCTATATTAAAATCTACTTTCTTTTCAGATGCTTTACCGAATTTACCTATTAGAATAGCTTGCACATTTGTATCTTCTATTTGATCAAAAATATGACGGTTTATTTTATCGTGATGATTAATTTCCTGACCAACCATCTCCAACACTTCATCGTACTTCCCTAATTGCAGCATACCATGCAAAAGGTGCATTTGATTTGAATACTCATGTGTTTGAGCACGCAAGTCATCCGAGTACTGTTTTACCTCGGATAACATATTCAACATTTCGGTAACTTCTGTTTTATCTCTGAATGTTGCTACTAACCCTGTAACTTTATCGTTTGTAAGTATCGGAAGTAAATTAACAATCAGTGTCTTATTATTTATAAAAAGCTCCTGATTTAATTTACCTTTCTTAGTTTCATATACATTTTGGTAATCAAGATTTGGTAATAAAGAACTAATTGGCTTATTAACATAGGAATGTCCAACATCAAGTAATTTTTTTGCTGATTCGTTAATGAGCGTCACCATACTATCTCTACTGGTTGCGACGACACCTTCATTCAAAGAAGATAGTAATGTATCTCTATTCCGATACAATTCAGCTATTTCCCGTGGTTCATACCCAAAAATTTCTTTCCTGATATGACGAGCAAGTAAATAACCTAAAAGAATCCCAATAACAATCACAGCAATCGAAACATATAAAATAATCTCAACTCTATCATAAATAAGAGACCATAGATTTGCCTTTAAGTACCCAACTGTAACAACCCCCTGGACGCTTCCAGTCGATGACATAATAGGAGCAATGCCGACTATTGAAGGACCTATAAATTCTTCTGTTTCCATATTATAATAACCGCCAAACACTCGAGCTCTATAACCGGATTTGAATTGCTGAATTCTGCCAAGGTACTCATCTTTAGGATGCGTTAAGATACGCCCATCTTTATCTTGTACGATTATAAAGTCTGCATCATTTTCCATACTGAATTGATCTGTAAGAAATTGTAATGACTGTCTGGATTGCGTTTCCGTCAGCCCTTCAGTAACTGAGGGAAGCAACGATACCGTTCGTGCGGTTTGCATACTCAAATTATATTTATTTGAAATAATTTGCTCAATTTTGGAATAGGCAAAAAAGCCAGAGAGAAGAAGTATCAAACCTACAATAACCGCTAAAAGTAAACCAGTGATCTTGGTTTGCAAAGATACATTAGTTATATTTTTGAACAACAAATCTATGCCCCCCTTTTAACAAAAATAAAATACTATATAAAAAGAACCCTTCACATTTATACTCTTCAGATTCTATCATAGTTTAAGAGGCTTAAGAATAATTGGTTAAACAATGTCTTTCTGCTATGCTAGAGGTAAAAATATTCTTACAATAGGTGCGCCCAATATAATAATCCCCGCCTGATTTCAGATATGGTTATCATGGGTTTATGCCCTTATTCTTTTATCTTCCTACTCTCACTTGAACGACTGGCCAACTATGAATTCTTCACCCTTCCAATCGATAAATCAGAAACCGGTCGTATGGATCGCCATTAAATATGTGTGATAAGTTAATTTCACTTTGCAGTTCAAAAGCGGTGTTTGTTTTTAAATAGTTCATATACTCGTCCGATCCATAATAGAGTATCAATTCGATAGCCCGTTTATGTTGTTCCGCCGAATGCTCGATATTCTGAATCACTTGCTGAAAGATCTCGACAGAAAATGGATTGAAAAAATAGAACCTGTTATCAGCCGGTTCAATTCGATAATCCTCGGCGAAACAGCAATGAAAATGAATCTTGTCCGAACTTTCCTGTGTCCGGTTCACATAACAATCGCGATTTCTCAGCGCCTCATCATAAAGCATGCTGTTCATTTCGATTCCGGTGACTGTTACATTATAAAAATAATAGATAAAAAAGTTCAGTCTTCCTTTTCCGCAGCCGAAATCAACGACGTGATCACTGCTCTTCAATTGATAATTCTGAAACAATTCCTCCAGGGCATTGTAGGGCGTCGGCTGATAAGGATTATGATACGTGGAATCGGGATAGCCCCTCTGAGTTCCCCTGGTTTTAATATTAAAAAGCTTATCATAGTAATATTCTTTCATGTCTTTGCTCCTTAAAGAGGTTGTTCAAAAAGTCCGGTAAAAATGACACGTCGAATTTTTCGTTGGCTTGCTTTTCCATTCCTCACGTATTAACTGCATATGTTCCGGTACCGGGAGCTTCGCCGCCTCGAACTTCTCGGTCCTTTTCATCCTCTTTTTTGAACACGCATTTAAACGGTCAATCCGGCATCAAGGATACTATTCACCCTTCCAATTAAATTTTAGCAAAATTTGAAAGTTAATAAAGCCGTTCATTTAATTTTCTTTGCTTCTCTGTTAAAGATCTTATATAAGAAGCATCCATGGAAAATCTTTACAACGAAAGCACAATTATGATTCACGTAAACTCCATAATCGCCCCTCCATCGGCTAAGGAGCTTATATATGGTACGATAAAAGGAATAAAGGAACAAAGGAGGTCTATCATGCTTACCATTCTTATCGTTGATGATGATCCGCATATTCGTGAGCTGCTACGTTTTTATTTACAAAAAGAAAGCTATAAAACAATCGAAGCTGCAGATGGAGAAAAGGCGCAGCAGCTGTTAGAGCAGCATCACATTCATCTGGCGCTTGTTGATATTATGATGCCGAATGTGGATGGCTATGAGCTTTGCAGGGAAATCCGGAGCTACTATGATATTCCTGTCCTTATGATAACAGCTAAGGGAGAAATGAAGGATAAAGAAACGGCTTTTAAAGCAGGAACCGATGACTATATTACAAAGCCATTTGAACCGAAAGAAGTTCTTTTCCGAATCAAAGCATTGCTTCGGAGGTTTCGGATGATAAATGAAGAGAATATCCATATTGGAAGTACCACCATAAATCGAAAAAGCTATGAAGTCCAATCTAACGGCAAAACAATTATTTTACCATTAAAAGAGTTTGAATTACTGGCACAACTGGCTAGTTATCCAAACCGGATATTCTCCCGCGAACAGATAATTGAACTGGTCTGGGGCAATGACTTTGAAGGGAATGACCGGACAGTGGACGTACATATTAAACGATTGCGTGAAAGATTCACAGAAGATAGCCATGGCTTTTCAATTCAGACCGTCAGAGGATTGGGATATAAGCTGACAGTCCACAGCGAATGAGGAATGATTCGTTCATTTGCTGTTCATTAAATGAATCTTCAATCAGTGGGGGGGTTCTTTCTCCCCCACTGATTGTTAGATGAACGAATCGGACATTTAGGGACAGTTAACCGCCGTCCCTGGGCGGATTACTGTCCCTTACATGCGGGATAAAACTTTTGTACAATGAGTCGGACTTAGACATTGGAGGCCACCACTATGCGGACACTTTATGTAAGAATTATTGTCACAACAATGGCGATTATGATTGCAAGTGCCATCATCGCTTTTGCGGTGTCGAATATTTATTATCAGTTTTATTTAAAGCCTGAAAATGACCAAAAAGTGACACATATTACGGAAAACATCGTAGCTACCTATAAGCAAAACAATAATCAGTCAGTACCCAACTTTTTAACATCGATGGCTGATCTTGGCTATAAATTTCATTTGGTTGATCAACATGGACAAGCGCAGACATTTGGAGAATCGTTTACTTCAACGGATATGGAAGAAAGTGATGTCGAAGCCGTTTTAAGTGGTGAAACCTATCATGGTATTGCCAATTACCCCTGGAGGCCATTTATAACTGGATTTTTTGACAATGATTTGGCAAATACAATAGGGGTGCCAATCCAGGTAGATGGGCAGACGTATGCCTTATTTGTTCGTCCTGACACGACACAGCAATTTGGAGAAATGCGGATATTCCTCGCAGTTCTGCTTGTATTAACATTGCTTTTCAGTTTTTTAATGGTATTAATCAGCACAAGATTTGTTGTCAAACCAATCAAAAAACTGACAGAGGCGACAAAGAAGATAGCTGCAGGTAATTATCACCTGAAACTCGATGTGAACAGGCATGATGAAATAGGCCGTCTTGCAAATGATTTTACAAAAATGAGTGACAGCCTGGAAAGTACAGAGGAAAAGAGGCAGGAATTTGTCTCAAGTGTCTCCCATGAAATCCAGTCACCACTTACTTCGATTCAAGGATTCTCCCGAACACTAAGAGAGGAAGACCTGACCGAAGAAGAACGCTCACATTATTTGACGATTATTGAAAAGGAAAGTAAACGATTATCCCTATTAAGTAAACAACTGCTTACCCTCTCTTCTTTGGACAGCGAAGCAGATGTGGAGATGGTTCCCTATGATGTGGCGGATCAGTTAAAAGAAGTCGTTCATGCAACTGAATGGCAATGGCATGAAAAGGAGATCGTCATTGAAATGAATTTATCCCCAACGACAATTGCAGGGGATCCGAAATTACTTCACCAGGTTTGGATGAATTTAGTGGAAAATGCCATTCGTTATACGGACCCCGGTGGAACAATTACGATTATAACCTTTCGTGATAAAACAGGGACACAGGTCATTGTAGAAGATACGGGAAACGGCATTGAAAAGGAAAATCTCTCCCAGCTATTTGACAGGTTTTATAAAGTGGATAAAGCAAGAACCGGAACGAAGAACAGTACAGGGCTCGGCCTTTCGATTGTGAAAAAAATCATCGAATTACATCACGGCACAATCATGGTGGACAGCGATCCTGGAAAAGGTTCAACTTTCACTGTCACCCTGCCAAATAAGTAATCATTTATTCATCTTCTGTTCATATTCCATTCGTATACTTAACATATGGAAAGAACAGGAGTGATAAAAATGTTTCTTGCAATAAGGGAATTACTTTATGCGAAATTCCGATATGTATTGATTGGCCTGATTATGGTCTTGATAACGTTGCTGATTTTTATTATTTCGGGACTTGCGCAGGGTTTGTCGGCAGATAATGCATCGGCCATTCAAGATTTAAAGGCCGATTATATCCTGATTGACCCGGATGCTGAGCTGGAGATGACTAAATCGTTTATCCCGCACGAAGCGCATGAAGAGGTGGCTGAAATAGATGGTGTAAAGGAAGCCGCTCCTTTGTCGATTCGAATGATGAATGCAGCTGTAAACAATACAGAACAAAATGAGGATGTCGCCTTATTTGTTACGGAAGCAGATGGGATGCTGATGCCATCTGTCAGTGAAGGAGAAAAAATTGAAAGTCAAAATGAAGTAATAGTCGATGATTCCTTGAAACGAGAAGGCGTAAAAATTGGAGATACATTGGAATTTGGCGAAAACAGTGTGTTTACAATTGCCGGTTTCACCGAGAATCAGCGGTACAGTCATACATCGGTCGTCTATATGGATGGCGGTGAGTCAGAGAACATCAACGCTGTCACTATTCAGGCAGATGAAGCAAATATTGATGAAATTAGAAATAAATTAGGAAGCACCTATGATGTCGTTACCAA
This sequence comes from Lentibacillus amyloliquefaciens, assembly GCF_001307805.1. Lineage (GTDB taxonomy): Bacteria > Bacillota > Bacilli > Bacillales > Amphibacillaceae > Lentibacillus > Lentibacillus amyloliquefaciens. The sequence continues at coordinate 1,912,110 of NZ_CP013862.1, forward strand.
AGATGAAGCACTTCAGGGAATTCCCAGCTATTCCCAGGAACAAGGCTCACTGAACATGATGATTATCTTCATGTTTGTTATCGCAGCGTTTGTCCTTGCAGCATTTTTCTATGTGATCACATTACAAAAACGTGACCAATTTGGTGTATTAAAGGCATTAGGTGCTAAAACTTCCTACCTTTTAAAAAACTTAGTCAGCCAGGTTGTGCTCATTTCCTTCGTTTGCATTGTCGCCGCGATTGGGCTGACATTGGGAGTCGAAGCTCTGTTGCCTGAGGACATGCCGTTTCTGCTGACTGCTGATGAGATGCTGCAGACCTCTATATTGATTTTAATCGTATCAATTATTGGTGCGCTGGTATCACTTTTTCAAGTTGTAAAAATAGACCCGGTTGAAGCTATTGAGGGGGCAGGAAAATGACACTTGTAATGGAGAACGTATCAAAAGTATATAAAGACGGTCCTAAAGAATTCAAAGCAGTGGATCATGTATCGCTGAAAGTGAAACAAGGCGAATTCATTGCGATAATCGGACCATCAGGTTCTGGAAAAAGCACCATGCTTTCAATTGCCGGAGCACTGTTGTCACCAACAAACGGGAAAATTTTACTTGATGGCGAAAACATCGAAGAACTTTCACCTAAAAAAGTAACCAAACGAAGACTGGAGAAGATTGGCTTTGTCTTTCAAGCAGCTAATCTAATACCGTACCTCAAAGTGAAGGATCAGCTGAATGTCATTAATGTGATTGCAAAAAATAAGGGTCAGGCAAGAGGCAAAGATTTATTAAGGCATTTTGGTCTTGCCCACCGGACAAATAATTATCCGAGTGAACTTTCTGGTGGTGAACGTCAGCGGGTGGCCATCAGCCGCGCATTGATTAATGACCCGAAACTCATTCTTGCAGATGAACCAACCGCAAGTCTGGACTCCAAACGGGGCCGTGAAGTCGTCGAAATGCTTGCAGCTGAAATCAAAAATCGCGGCAAAGCAGGCATTATGGTCACACATGATGAACGTGTGCTGGATGTATGTGATCGGGTTGTTGAAATTCGTGATGGCCGGTTGGAAAACTGATTAACTTTGAATTTCAAGCTTCACCGCATTTATTGCACCTCTTTTTCTGAAATTTATGCTTAACTAATAAGACTGACCTCTTCATCTCCTGAGGTCAGTCTCACTGGTTACATCTATTGAATATCACTGCACTTGCCTATAGAGTGATATCAGCTCGTATGAAACACTTATTTACTCATATTCCTTTTCAGACGTCTTCGTGCTTCTCACCGTGTCAATCGGACGGACAAACTCTTCAATTTGCTCACGCTTCGGTTCCAGCTTTGGTGGCAATGCCAATTTTTCACCCAATGTTTCATAAGGTTCATCACCCATAAATCCCGGTCCGTCTGTTGCAAATTCGAATAAAATTTGCGGAGCGACCGGCACATACAACGATTCGAAATAAAAACGGTTCACATAACCGGATGTTCGGAAACCGAATTCGTCCATCCGCTTAATCCATTCTTCCAGAACAGACCGGTCTTCAACACGGAACGCGGAGTGGTGTACCGTTCCATAGCCTTGTTGCGCATTCGGCAGGACAGTATTATATTCAACCACTACACGTGCGCCATTACCGCCTTTACCAACTTCAAACAAGTGGTGGTCATCTTCCTGGTCAATCTCTTTAAACTGAAGCACTTTTTCCATCATTTCTTTAAAATGGTCGAAATTAGCGATGCGCACATGGATCGGCCCGAGTCCGGTTATCGCATACTCCAGTGGAATCGGCCCGTTCTGCCATGGCGTTCCCGGTTCCACGCCTTCATTGTTTTCATCCGAAACCAGCTGATACTTCTGATCATCAAAGTCGGAAAATGAAAGTGTTTTGACCCCAAATTCTTCTTTTATGCCGTCATGCTGCACGTCAAGACGGTCAAAACGTTTCACCCAGTAGTCCAGCGCCGCATCGCTCGGTACGCGAAATGCTGTTTTGGCTATCTCATTTGTGCCATGGGTCCCTTGTGGAATTCCCGGAAAATCAAAGAACGTCATATCTGTTCCCGGATTCCCTTTATCATCAGCAAAAAATAGATGATAGGTCCGGATATCATCCTGATTAACCGTCTTCTTAACCAGACGCATGCCGAGTACATACGTAAAAAATTCGTAATTCTTTTCCGCACTGCTTGTAATGGCAGTAACGTGATGCATTCCTTTTATACCATTCATGACAATACCTCCATATCATCAAATCAATAAGTTTGAATTCATTTATCTTTAATTCAAACTAAATATAGTACATCACCCTGCCTTCTGTCAATTTATACGTTTTTAAGCCAGGTTCTTTTCGTAAATATTGCCACCCTTAATCTGGCATTGACGTTCTGCATATTGAATGTTGAAACCCAAGATAAAAGAGTTTGGCGGGATTTTTTCACTATGGCAGAAAACGATACTAAGCTGCGGAAAAATGCGACACTCCTGCGGGAAAGGAGCAGTCTGAAGACCCCGCAGTGAGCGGTCTTTGCGAGCGAGGAGGCTGAAGCGTTCCCCGCGGAAAGGGAGTATTTTTCCGCAGCGACGAACCTAGTACTCAACCCCCCTGGATTTTGTGTCAAAAACAAAAAACCGATGCTTCTCATCATTTAATCTAAAAATGAGATTCGCATCGGCCAAACGCAAACGTTAGTCAGGCATCGATAACCCCTTTGAATATCATGCCCTGGTCAAGATCAATCACCTTAAGCATTTTACTGTCCTTTTCAAAAACACTTTTAAATTGTGCTTGACCATACTCATCTTTTAAGATGATTATTCGTATGTCCGAATTGTTTTCCACAACCTGCATCTGGTAATCATCCGAGTCCACTTGCTCATCTAATATGTCACTTTCTGGATACATGCCGACAGAAAAATCATCCCTCGGCACATGCGTGTCGCGTTTTTCTGTTTGTGCTATTTTGGTATTTGATTCTGATTCTTGTTCGTTTATTGCGCCGCCGGTCATATTCGCAGCATCAGTTCCAACTGCTGAAGCAATTAACAAAGCTCCTGCAGCTGAACTCATAAACAGTGATTTCATCCTAATACCCCTTTCCTTATGCGGGCTACAATCAGAATAACTATAGATTGTGATAAAAGGATTGGAGAATCATTAGAAATCACTGAGAAATTAGTGGAAAATTTACGGCAGACTTGTAATCATTCTGTTATATCGTTGCGTCAGCCTAACCTCATCCTTTTTTCTTCGCCAGTTCATCACGATCCAATGCCCGCGGCGGTTCTTCCATCCAGCCGTGCTTTATCATAATATTTGCTCCATCTTCTGCGTATTTCAGAATTTCATTCAAAAGTCGGTTATACATCGTGCCAAGATCTCTCCTTGGACTCATGGACATGCCTGTTCCATAAAACCCAACACTCATGGCAATTAAGCCAGTACTATAATACATCAACAATTTGTCAGAAAATGTATAGGTTGTCGAGTCAGTTACGGAATCTTCCATCCTTGCTGACGCAGGAATATCATCTTCATGCAATACAGATCCAAAAATCTCACAATGTTTTTGAGCAATTTCCTTACCTCTGACCAAATACTTGCGTACATCTGTATTCGTGGCGACTTGGCTGAATCCAATTAACGTAGCTGCCCCCAGTGCGTTCCGGAAATAATTACCAAATAAATTGTTAATTTCCGTCCCTGTCAATGGTCTTCTTTCGCCAAAGTAGCCTGTCAGAAAGTTCTGGTTCCGCACAAAATCGTAACTTTCCGGTTTCGGCAGAGTTGGGTACATCGTGTATAGACCTTTCGTTTGCAGAACGTTGTTGATCATTTTCACAAACTCTATATGTTCCTGTACACATCCTGAAAAAAAGTGATAAATATCTTCCCTGCCGGCTAATCCAAGACTGACGCTATGTGCCTGAATAGCTAATTGAGCGCCCTGCTGAAGGTAATAAAGCGTATAAGAATCAGAATATAATTTCGGAGCACTTACGTCGACATCTTCATTCAAATTAAAACCATATGGAATCGGATAAATTTCCTTGTTAAAGATTTCCTGTATTTTGGTTACATGGGACTGAGCCAGCTTCAAACCATGCATGACAAGCTGTTTAACCTCTTCATCTTCGGTATGTGCTGAGAAATACTCAAGTTGGCAGATTAAGCCGGTATCATTCATATAAGTTGTCCAAAGCTGAGTGATTTCTGCTGATGTAAGTGATTGATTCTCTGTGTTCATTCCCGGCACCTCCTAACTTCGATATCCATATTTTTCACCAAAATATTGAATTATATGCGAGAAAAAAGTCGATCCATGACGAACCGACTTTTTTCATTTATCGTTATTCTGTTATTTAATTACTAACACAGGACAAACTGCCTCCTGCACAACTCTGTTGCTGACACTGCCGAGAAATATTTTCTTGACACCGCCAAGCCCTCTGCTTCCAACAATGATTAAATCAATATCATGGTTCTCAGCGTATTCACATATTTTCGTTCCTTCATTCCGGTGGGTGTCTTCAATGATAATATCTGTCGTGACGTTTATCCCGTCACCTTCGAATTCTTTTTTGATTTCTTCCATGTCCGGCCGAAGATTTTCAGCAAGCTCCCACTGAATGTTTTTTGCTATCGTTATATTTGTGCTTGGCCCGTATTGGGACACAACCGATATTACGTGCACCTCTGTTTTCGGAACCCCGGACGCCTGTAACCTGGCCTCCTGAAGCGCTTCTTTACTCAAAACCGATCCATCATAAGCCACTAGAATTTTACGTTTCATAATAGGCACTCCCCTTCCTGAGATTCAGGAAACAGTAAACCTTTCCCTATTTATATTATACCATTGTTCAGCATCGTATTGTGTCGTGTTTTCAAACTTTATGTGAATTTTTCTAAATATTGAAACGGATCGAATTGAATCTATAGCTGCTGTTTACACCGCTCAACAGTCGGGAATAATCAACATTAGCTTTTATATTGAAAAGGAGAGGAGCAATAACGTGACACCCAATCAAATAGGTTTCGCATTATTATATCTGGGATTATTTCTAATTATCGGCAAATCGATCAGAATACGCGTGAAATGGATGCAGAACTTGTTCCTGCCCTCATCTGTCATCGGCGGGTTTCTTGCTCTGATTTTGGGTCCGCAAGTACTCGGCAGCATCATGGAAAATGTCACAGGTGAGGATTCATTCTGGGCAACAGGGCTACTTACCCCTGAAATTATGAATGTATGGACCCCGCTTGCAGGATTAATGATCAATGTTGTCTTTGCCACACTATTTTTGGGAACCGTCCTCCCTAGTCTGAAAAAGGTCTGGAACATTGGCGGACCACAGCTTGCATTTGGCTGGACGCTTGGCTGGGGGCAATATGTTTTTGGTCTGCTGCTGGCTATCCTGATTCTGGTACCGTTCTATGACATGCCGCCGTTTGTCGGGGCCCTGATTGAAATAGGCTTTGAAGGCGGGCACGGTACAGCAGCCGGACTTCAGGGAACATTTGAAGATCTTGGATTTGCCGAGGCATATGACCTGGCTATTGGCCTTGCGACTGTTGGTATTTTATCAGGTGTCATTATTGGGATTGCCGCCATCAACTGGGCGGTGCGAAAGAATCATGCAAAAACAATCAGCGATGTTAAGGATGCATCTGAACTGAAAAGAGCTGGCATTGTGGAGTTTGAAAATCGTGATGCAGCAGCGAAAATGACAGTGCGGCCGGAATCAATTGAACCGCTCTCTCTGCATTTTGCGATGATTGGAATCGCTATTCTGGTTGGTTATGTATTGCTTGAGGGCATAACCTGGCTGGAACAAGCGATCATCGGTTCTGATTTTATGACCTATGTCCCGCTGTTCCCGCTTGCCATGATTGGCGGAATAATTGTGCAACTGATTGCCTCCAAGATTGATAAAGCGGATATACTTGACCGACAAATGATCATGCGGATACAAGGTTTTTCACTTGATGTACTGATATTATCTGCGATTGCCACTGTTTCCCTTGATGTTATCGGACAGTACCTTGTGCCATTCCTGCTGCTTTCACTTGTTGGTATCATCTGGAACGTGCTTGGTCTCTTCTTCATTGGACCACGAATGATACCATCATATTGGTTTGAAAGAGGTATTGGTGATTTCGGCCAGTCAATGGGGATTACAGCAACGGGTCTGTTATTAATGCGTGTGGCCGATCCGGAAATGAAATCGCCGGCTTATGAAGGTTTCGGCTATAAACAGCTTGTCTTTGAACCATTTCTGGGCGGCGGTCTTGTCACCGCACTGTCTGCACCGCTAGTCTTTCAATTTGGCCCGATTCCCTTCCTTATCTTCGCAACCGTGATGCTGGCGATCGGCTTACTTGTCGGCTTGTTTTATTTCGGGAGGATGAAAAGCTGAATCATCAATCATTAATAAAAGCATGGCACTTTAAGTTCAGTGCCATGCTTTTTTTCCCCGCATGTAATGGTCAGTAATCCGCCAAAAAACGGCGGCCAACTGACCTTAAATGTCCGATTCGGTTCAACTAACATTCTACAGGGAAGAACACCCTGTAGAATGAAGTTTCACTTTACCCCGCATGTAATGGTTAACTTTTCTATTTTCTCAGTTGTTTTCCCTTCTCTATTTTTTCCCTGATCTCTTTGCCCTGTTCTCTGCCTTTATTTTCTTGCTTGTCTGGTCGAACATTGTAGACGTATGCTCTATCGTTATCCATCATTTTCTTGGCAGCATAAATCAGCAGAAACTGTATAGCGATGATCGGTATGCCCATAAGACCTGAAAGAACTTCCAACGGTGCCAGACCGCCTATTCGCATCAAAAGAAGTGCCAGGACTGTAATGATCGCCGCCACGATAATTCTCAACGCTCTTGATGGTTCTGCCTGACTCATGTTCTCAGTACCTGTGTAAGAAGCAATGGTATATGTTGTCGAATCCAATGTTGTTGTTAAGAAGATGGTTGCTATGATGATAAAGAGGACCAGCACAATATTGGATAACGGTAATGAGCTTAAAATGGCCGGTATAGCTGCCATCGCGTCTTCTTGGACAATATCCAGCACAGGAACTTCCCCTGTGAGATACCTTTGTACGCCAAGACCGCCTAATACCCCGGTTGCGACCCAGGAAAGGAGTGTCGGTGCAAGTAAATACGTCAGAATCATTTCCTTGATCGTCCGGCCTTTTGATATTTTGGCGGCAAACACACTGTGCAGCATCGCCCATGTGGCACTGTAAGCGAACCAGAAGACGGTGTTGCTGACAATGTATGTGGACCCTTCCATGTTGGTCGAATCCGTATAAATGGATATATCAATATAATTAGCCAGTAAGTGACCAACACTGTCGGTAAAAAAGTTCAAAATGAAAATCCCGGGTCCGATAATCATGACGAACAAAGCAAACGCGGCAGCGAGATACATATTCAGGGTACTTAAACGTTTAATTCCCTTTTCAATGCCCAAATAGGCACTTATGGAGAATAAAAACACCCAAACGATCGTCACAATCAGGGTTAAGGTAAACGACTGTCCAATATTCAACAGTTCGGCCAGATTATAAGTGACAATCGGAGCACCCAAACCTAACGTAACCGCTGCACCTGAAAGGATACTGACGAGAAAGACGATGTCCAGTACTTTACCGCCGAAGCCATCCACGAACTTATCGCCAAAAACATCGCGGCATGCTTCAGATATCCGCATGAACGGCTTTTTGCGAACGTGCAAAATATAACCCATGGCAGGCGCCGCCATAACAAAGATAGCAAACACTTGAACACTCCACATAAACATGCTGTAGGCATTTCCCCACAGCAATGCTTCTGCAGATCCTGCTTCAGCGCCAAACGGCGGATTTACCGCCACGTTCCCCCACTCGGTCATACCGGTACGCATGATGGTTGAGCCAAGCCCCATGGCAATCAGGATCGAAGCATATTCAAACAAATTAAAGCGCGGTTTCTCATTCGGGTCGCCCAGGACGACATCGCCGTACTTGGAAAATGACAAGTATAACCCGGCCGCAACAAGAATGATTGCGTACCATATGTAACCCCAGGTAAACATGTTTACAATCTGATCAAAAATGGCGTTTAAGAGTTCCAGCGATTGTTCCTCATACATCGCAAAAGGAATACTAATAAGAATCATGATAATTAATGATGGAGCAAAAATACGATGGTCGATTAACCTTCTGCTAAGCCCCTTTTTGCTATTCCCTTTCATGATGAAACCTCCAATTCCCGGTTCAAAGTTAAGGTCAGATTTATCTCTGAACCTGACCTTCAACCCTCCCTTAAAAATAGGTAAATAAGTATATTGTACCTATTACCACATGACTTTATTTATAAACTTCGGGACAAGAGGTACGGAATCATTGTCCCCCGCAGCATCTAACATGCAATGCTATTTTTAAAAAAGTTTATGGCTATGCAGACCTCGAGCGAAAGATAAACTGGCCAGGTCCCGTACTTACGACAAGTATTTTTCAGCTTAAACCTTCATGATACACCGGCCTCAAATCTTCCATTATAACAAAACTGGGAAACATTGGGATTTTATTGCCGACATTCCGGCAGATTGCTAAAATGAAGTCAGTGAGGTGACGCAGATGACTTTTCATACGCCAAACCAGCCGGTCGTTTTCATCACCGGTGCATCAGGTGGATTCGGCTTGCTTACGAGTCTCGCATGTGCTGAAGCCGGGTATTTAGTGGTAGCATCGATGCGGGATTTATCAAAGAGTGAGAATCTGATGGAACAAGCACGGAAAAAAGGTGTAGAAGCAAGCATCGCCTGTATCAGGCTGGATGTAACCAACCAAGAGGACATTGATTCGGCAGTGCCGGAAGTCATTAACCGCTTTGACGCCATTGATGTGCTAATCAACAATGCCGGCTATGCTGCGGGTGGGTTTACGGAAGAAGTACCGCTTGAAGCTTGGCGTGAGCAATTTGAAACGAATCTTTTTGGGTTGATTGCCGTAACGAAAGCCGTCCTTCCCCATATGAGAAAAAGACAGGACGGTACCATCATTAATCTTTCCAGCATCAGCGGAAGAATGGCCCTTCCCGGTCTCGGACCATATGCGGCATCAAAGTTTGCTGTTGAAGGATTTAGTGAAGCGCTGAGACTCGAAATGCTACCGCATGGTGTACATGTCGTGCTGGTTGAACCGGGTTCTTATCAAACAGATATCTGGTCAAAAGGGATGAGTGATTTCAATGTTGATTTAGAATCCCCATATAGCGAGGAAACCGAAACTTTAATGAAAATGGTCAGCCACATCGCTAAAACAGCCGATGATCCGGAAGAAGTAACGCGGTTGATTGTCAAAGTCACTCAAGAAAATAATCCCAACCTTCGTTATCCCGTTGGTAAAAACGTCAAAACCATGACCCGGTTGAAAACCCTGTTGCCATGGAGATGGCTGGAACATATGATTTTGAAAAAGATCAACCCGCGTAAATAGAAAGCATTTTGTGCACATTATTCCAACCTTAATACAATCACATCAAAGATACGTGAGATCTGTTTTTCAAAACCGATTTTGATATATGGAACTAAAAGCTTTTGCAAGGAAGAAATGCAACAGCTAATTTTTAAATCGACCCAGACGCGGAGCCATTTTATGATGACTTTTCATTCCGCTTATGATTAGTTCACCACATCAGCAAGGGTTCTTATTTCTTTTGATTTGACATGACAGCAGCCACTAATGATCCAAACGTAATCATTATAACCAACGTTTCAAATACTGTCATATAACGTCATCCTTCCCTTTTGAATCAGGAACTTATTCGACCCATCTCTGCAAACACGTTATTCCCATGAATTGAACTGCAACGTTCCGAGATGGAATATCGTTTGCCATTATTTCAAAATACCGGATTAAGCCGCCTAGTCTATATGCCATAATGTTTTCGATATGTTGTCTTCATTTTTGTTATGTTTAAGGATATGTGAAGCGAGGCTTGTCCTATGACACCTGATGACGCAAAATATTGGAAAAATTGACTTTTACCATTTGTTTTGGATAAAGTGAAACTTCATTCAGCGGAATGCTTTTCCCGCTGAATGTTAGTTGAACAGAATCGGACATTTAGGAACAGTTAACCGCCGTTTCTGGGCGGATTACTGTCCATTACATGTGGGATAAAGAAACCACATTTTGACATCAATAAAAGAAGATTAAGCAACAACTTAATCTCCTTCCAGATACAGACACTGATGCAGTGGCGGACTTCCAAGCACTATCCAAATTTTAATAAACAATTCCAGTCTGGGCTGGGAAACGTTATTGAAAATTTTACTAATATTAGGCGGCTTCATGTCTAATTGATCGGCAATATCCTTGATATAAATATCTTTCTGTTTCGCTATCTCTTTAAACCGATTTTTTATAACAGGCTGACCGCCACTTTCGATCAGCGGGTTAATCGGCTTGAAATGATTGATTTGTTCCATTTTATCGATTATACAGCCAACCACAAAATCTTCAATCTGATAATTATCATCCCGATTTTTATCACGGTGGCGGTTAATTAAATTTTCAAGTTCAGTCAGTTCTTTCAACTGATTATAAGTATCCTCTTTAAGCCGAATGGTTAGTTCTTTCATGTATAAATCACCTCAGAATTGGACAAGGTATAAGCGAAAGGATGATGAAAATGATGAACGTTAACGCAGTAAACCATAACGATAAAGAAGAAGATGTCATCGAAACGCTGCACGAAACATTTGACAAAGGCAAAAATGGTTAATTTAAACAAGTACAATGAGGTATACAACCCTGTCTCTTAAAGACATATTCAAGATATTAACTAAAAATACCTTTTAGATTTTTTGTATGCTTTGGTATAACTTCTTCTTTTTTGAAAAGGCGTGCGGTGTCGTCGCATAGACATGCTCTTCAATCAGCTCTGGGTAAGATAGTTTCAGCAACCATGGGGTATACAAAAAAGATGTACCCTGATGGATACACCACTTCGGAAGATAAAGTGAATCTTCAATCAGTGGGGGTCCTTTCTTTCCCCACTGATTGCTATGATAGCTTGACCAATGTTCTGCCACGCACATTGCTGTCTATGATATCGTTTAAGACATTTGGAAGTTCGTCTAACGAAATCTCATTAACCAATTCTTCATGAATGACTGGTTTAAATTCTCCCGCCAAACGTTGCCAAATATTCACGCGTTCTTCCATCGGACATTTAACTGAGTCGATACCAAGCCAATTAATGCCTCTTGAAATAAAGGGAAGCACGGATGCCGACACTTCTGTACCACCGGTTAAACCGCTTGTCGCAACAGACCCGCCATATTTTAACGTACTCAAAATGTATTGAAGTGTCCTCCCGCCGACAGGATCGACAGCAGCGGCCCATTTTTTTCCGCGAACCGGCTTCTTCTCGGTATCCTCGACTTCGTGACGTTCAATGACATCTTTTGCTCCTATATTTTTAAGATAATTCTGTTCATTTGATTTACCAGTGCTGGCTGTCACATGATAACCTAGCTTAGCCAGTATATTAACAGCAAGACTGCCCACACCACCTGTAGCGCCGGGCACCAGAACAGGCCCTTTGTCTGGTTCCAAGCCATTATCCTCTAGCCTTTGCACGGATAATCCTGCAGTAAAACCTGCTGTTCCAAGAATCATCGCTTCTTTTAGAGACAAGCCTTCTGGCAAATGAACCGCCCAATCAGCAGGTACACGTGCCACTTCACTAAACCCTCCGGAATGGCCAGTGCCTAATTGATAACTTGTCACAATGACCTCATCACCTTCATTAAACCGCTCATCCTGCGAATCAATAACTGTGCCGGCTAAGTCGATGCCCGGTATTAAAGGATAAGATTCGACAAGCTGGTGATTAATGGCCACCATCCCATCCTTAAAATTCACACTGGAATAAGCAACACGGATGGTTAAATCCCCTTCCGGCAAGTCTTCCATGTGCAATTGTCTGATGTTTAAATTAGCTTCATCTCCCGTTTTTTCAAGTACCAACGCCTGAAACGTATCCATATTAAAAGCAAACTCCCTTCTGATACCAGTATTGCTTTTCATTTTATCAATCCAGCGAAGTTTTATAAACTTATACATCTAAGCTTATGAACAGTATTGCTGATGCGACTCTCAAAATTAAAAAAGTAACCGTGAACTGCGGTTACTTTTTCGGGATATTTGTACCGTATATTATTGTCGTCTGATTATCCGGAAACCTTTTTCGCTTCAAATCCAACTGTATCAATTTTATCAATAATTTCTGAAATCCCAGTCAAGTTCCGATTAAACGTTACCTGTGCATTTTCATCTGATAAAGCTACATTTATATCCTTTACGCCGGCAATTTCTGAAACTGCTTTTTCAATTTTGGTTGGGCAGTTGGAACAGTGCATCCCTTTAATATCCAAATAGTTAGTTTCAATCATTGTGTTAATCACCACCTCATCCTTCTTGGTTCATTTTATTTATAACTAAACCCTTTTAGAACAATTCATCCGAAACAACCTCAGCTATTATTTGATTTTCATAAGAAAAGATATATCTAATACCCGGAGTCATGCTAACGAATATGCAGACGAGTTATAATTGATTCCCTTTCACAAGGCACAACCTTTCTTCTTACCGAATATACTGGGCATAAAACCAGAAGAAGGTGAACATTATGCCAAAACCACTGCCTGTTCAAGTCACACCGCTTACCATCAGCGGCGGGCCGGAAAAGAATGTTGTCTATCCGAGCGTTTTCGGTATGCGGGATCAAGGAATGGAAGCATTCATCAACCAGCAGATCGTCTATGAAACACAGCAGCTGATCGATATGCAGGCTGATGAAATGTCGAGTCCAATTATCGAAATGGATGGGTCCTTTGAAATCAAAAATAACCAACGAAACGTCCTTAGTTTGTCATTGTCCAACTATGCCTATCATTACCAGGCTGCACATGGCATGACTTACATCACATCATTAACGTTTGATCTGGAAGAACGGAAGCGGTGCAGTTTAAGTGATCTGTTTCGACCGGGAAGCAACTATGTGGAGCGGCTGACAGAACTCGTTAATGAACAAATTGAACGGCGTAATATCCAGACGTTCGGTGACCCTGTTGAGGTTCAGCCTGATCAGGATTTTTACATCGCCGATAAAGTGCTTGTCCTATATTTTCAGCTGTACGACATAACGCCGTATGTATTCGGATTTCCGATGTTTCCGGTATCCGTTTATGACATCCAGGATCTTATCAATGAAAATGGGCCACTTGGCCGTATGGCGGTTAATGATTGACAGAACAGCTTTACTATAATGGCTACTCAATCCACGCCTCTGTTTCTTTATTGACCGGTATCGGATAAGTCATTACGCTGTTTCGTTTGCTGAAATTGAAAAAGCAGTAGTTTTCAGCGGTGCGCTGTAGATTAACCTGGAATCGCTGTAGATCTGACGCGAATCGCTATAGTTCGATCCAAAATCGCTGTAGACTCCTCAAGCGGCGATATCGAAGCGGTTATGCCTGCAATGCCTCCTGCAACTATAAAGAGTGTCAAAGCAGATTAACGACATAAGCACTTTTACAAAAGTTAATTCTTAAGTCCTGTTTTCCATGTTATACTAATAAAAGCTTATTAGTATTCTAAAAACAGGAGTTTGACCGAATGGGCCATTTTAAAATTGATCATGACATTATAAACGGTGAGGCACTGCCCGCGTTTTCCCTTACCATTGATGATTCATATACCACTGCGGTCTACAGTGACATCGACATGCAGGCTGAACTGGTGAAAATTCTCCGCAGCAACGCCGGGGTGACTGTTTTTGACCGACAGGAAGGTTTATATATTCGGCTGACAGTTGAAGCTAATCTTTCATTCTATCGCAAATGGTTCGGCAGCCGGACACCGCTGCCGGAAATTCTTGTGCAGTTTGAGCTTCATAGCTGTGCCAAAACGCCGCTGTACAAATGTTCGGAATCGGAACTGCACCGGGTGTATTTTGCTAAATATTACATGAGCGGCACCAATCCCGTGGTCTTCCGTGAGCCAATTCATGGGGTTGATGTCAAGACAATCGATACCTTCATCAATATGCTTCAAAGAATCAGGGAGGATGGCACGCCTGTACTTGTGTTGATATCCAATATGGAACACGCGCTGCTTTTGGGCGATGCCGCTTACAAACTGCAGGACAGCGGTATGCAGCCGATTGAGATCGATGACGGTGAAGATGAAATACCTGAAGATGGAACCACCGGCGCGCAAACGACCGCTAATTTATTCAAAATCCCGGCAAAAGTGGATGATAAAATGATTTTATTTGATCCGCCTGAGATCGACTACATCGAAAGCCAGGATGGAAAAGCCATGATTATTATTAATGATGAAATGTATGCAATGGACTCAACACTTGCTGAAATCGAAAAGAAATTAGAAGTGTATGGATTTTACCGTTGCCACCGGTCCTATATCGTCAACTTGCAGAAAGTACGCGAAATCATTACATGGTCAAAAAACACCTATTCACTCAGAATTGACAATCGCGTACAGTCCACGATTCCACTGTCACGAACCAAAATTCAAGACATCCAGGAGAAATTCAGCCTGAAATAAGTACAGTTCATCTTAAAATGATGCCTCAAGCGGTTTTCAGAAGGATGTTTTTATCATTGATCCGGTACACTTCATCTTCCTGAGAGTACATTCCATCCGAATTAAACTGAAGCCTCCTTTATTTTCCGCTATGATTGAAGCAGTTAAGAAAAGGAGGTTTTCAGTTGGACAATACAATTGAAGTACAGGGAATACGAAAAGTTTTTGGCCACAATGAAGCTATTAAACGCGTCAGTTTTAATGTGAAAAAGGGTGAAATTTTCGGGCTTCTGGGGCCGAGTGGTTCGGGTAAGACAACAACGATTAAAATTTTAACAGGTGAACTCGGTGAGACAACCGGTGACGCGAACGTCCTGGGGATTGATTCGAGTCGATTTGGGACTTCCTATTTTAAATCGAAAATCGGAATTCTTTCAGATAATAGCTCACTGTATGAGCGGCTGACTGTTTACGACAACCTGAAATTATTTTGTAAATTATACCATGCACCGCTTAATGCGATTGATGCGATTTTAAAAGAAGTCAATTTGCAAGACGAACAGTCAAAGACGGTCTCAAAGCTGTCCAAAGGTATGACGCAGCGCGTGTTGCTCGCGAAAGCACTCATTCATAAACCCGAGCTCGTATTTCTCGATGAACCGACGTCGTCTTTAGATCCGGCTAACATGGCACAAATCCATCGCGGGCTGCAGAAGCTGAATGAAGCCGGGACAACGATTTTTTTGACAACCCACAATATGGAAGAAGCGACAGCATTATGTGACCGGGTTGCCTTTCTGCACAATGGCGAACTGCAGGAATTGGACAGTCCGGATGCACTCCGCTACAAATACTCGACACATGCATTTCATGTGGAAACATTTTCAGGCGAACGACTGGTCATTGACAATGAACCGGAAAATGCCGATCAAATCAAAGAACTTATCGGAAGCGGGCGTGTGAAAACAATGCATACGGATAATCCGACACTTGGCCAAATCTTTCTAAAAGTGACCGGGAAGGAGCTGGTATAATGAACGTCCAACGTATAAGTGCCATTTTTGAAAAAGATATTAAAGACTTCATGAAAAATATGATGCTGTTGACGATGCCGCTGATTCCAATCGTATTGGCATTAATTTATGAACGTATGGGCAGTGAACTTCCACTTTCCCTGATCTACTTGATTGTCGGGGTGACATTTTCGGCGGTCACATCAAGCTGCATGATGACCATGATGGCTGAAGAAAACGAAAAGAAAACATTACGTGGACTGATTCTTTCACCAGCTTCCTTTGTTGATATCATTATCGGCAAAAGTCTTGTAACTGGACTTATAACGCTCGTATCTCTTGGTATATCACTGGTGATTGTTGGCATTGACCCGTTTTTGAGTTTCCGGCCCCTCATTGGGTTGGTCTTGTTATTCCTATTCTTTCTATTGCTCGGCATCGGTATTGGACTGTTTTCAAATTCGATTGCTGCCACATCAGCCTATCTGATGCCCGTCATGTTTTTGTTTGGTTTTACACCGATGATTGAAGCGCTCGGGTTTTCCGAAGATAGCATCGTCATGACAATTACTGATACATTTCCGATCATGCAGGCAATTGAGATACATGATACCAGTTCATGGCTTCCACTCGGCATTATTACCATTTGGGTCATTGCCGCAGTACTCTTTACGTTTATTTGTTTCAAAAAGACAATGACAGATGACTAATTTTGATGACAGCCGCATTTTCGGATGAGAATGCGGCTTTTTATGATTCTATTTTTGTGCGGTGGCTCATGTTTTCATTCTCAAGCCCATGTTTCGACTCTCACGCCCATACAACACTCACACGGAAGCAAACGCCGCCTCCTCCAACAAAATATCACAATTTCATGACCATTTTTCAACGAATGATTGACACTCGAAAAAAACGGGAAAGCGTCTGATACAATTAGTCACAGGTTTGCACTAGATTTATAATGAAAAACATATCACTAACGAATAGCAGAGGTGTTGCTTCATGAGACATACACGGAAGCATCTGAGCAAAGGGCTTGTCTTTATACTCATTGGACTTATATTGCTGCTCAGCGGTTGCAGCGAATTAACCGTCCTGGATCCAAAGGGTCCGGTTGCGGAAAGTCAGCGGGATTTGATTCTCTATTCACTCATATTCTTGCTTGGTGTCGTTGCTGTCGTATTTTCTCTCTTTATTTTTATGGTTGTAAAATACAGGGATAAACCAAACCGGAAAGCTGAATATAAGCCGGATCTTCACGGTAACAGGACGATTGAAATCATATGGACAATTATTCCGATTATGATTGTTACCTCGCTTTCTATCCCAACCATTACAACATTATTCGATCTTGAGGAACCGCCGGAATCTTCGGCAGAACAAGAACCGCTTGTCATTCATGCGA